>NZ_JBHXVG010000049.1:41416-50510 GCF_042672405.1 Streptomyces sp. NPDC127197
ACCAGCGGGCTCTTGCCGACGGGGATGCGGTGGTCCACCTTGCGAGTCGCGGTGTCGATCACCGACACCGCGTTCGCGATGTCGTTGGTCGTGTAGACCTGGCGCCCGTCCGGGGACACGGCCACCCCGTACGGGTCGGAGTCGACGGGGATGGAGCGGCCCACCTTGCGAGTCGCGGTGTCGATCACCGACACCGAGTCCGAGCCCAAGCTGGCCACGTAGGCCCGGTTCCCGGACACCGCCACCCCCTGCGGGGAGCCACCGACCTTGATCGAGGTCACGCGTTCAGGACCCGATGAGCCGGACTGGGCCAGGTAGATGCCGACGCCCCCCGCGGCCAGCGCCACCGCCACCACCCCCGCGACGAGCCCGGCCCGCCGGCGTCCGAGCCACGCCAGGCCTGGCCGCGGCCGGACCACGTCACCTTTGTGCGGCGGCAGTCCCGGGGGCGGGCCGGTCAGTTCCTCCGGCTCGGCCGACGGCAGCGGCCCCCGGGGCGGACCGGTCGTTTCCTCCCGCTCGGCCGACGGCAGAAGCTCGGTCGGCGGGGACGGCTCCGGGGAGCGCGGCGGCTTCGGACCGGTCGGTTCCTCCTGCTCGGCCGGCGGCACGACCAGAGGGCGCGAAGGGGAAGGGCCGGGCTGGGCGGCGATGGGGGTGAGCCGCCGGGCTGCCTCATCACCGTCCATCCGCTGCTCGGGGTCCTTGGCCAGCAGCCCGAGGAGGACCGGGGTCAGCTCCGTTGCCCGGCGCGGCAGGGTGGGAAACTCGGACAGCAGGGCGCTCAGCGTGGTGACGGCGGAGTCGCGGTCGAAGGGGCCGGTCCCCTCGAGCGCGAAATACAGGGTGGCGCCGAGTGAGAACAGGTCGCAGGCCGGGGTGGGCACGTCGCCATGGGCCCGTTCCGGGGCCATGTAGCCCGGGGTCCCGAGGAAATCCGCGGTGGCGGTCAGGCGCTCTCCGGAGCTCGGCTCCAGCGAGATGCCGTAGTCGATCAGCAGCACCTGGCAGCCCTCCGTAGAGTGGGAGGGCTGCGGGCCGAGGCAGGTCAGCAGGACGTTGGCCGGTTTGACGTCCCGGTGCAGGATGCCGAGCCGGTGACCCTCCTGCAGGGCGTCGAGGACCGCCAGCCCGATCCGGGCGACGTCGGTGGGCGGCAGCGGCCCCCGCTCGCGCACCACCGCGTCCAGGTCCTTGGCGCCGGGGACGAATTCCATGACGATCCACGGCAGGCCGTCGGCCTCCACGACGTCGTACACAGTGACCACATGGGGGTTGTTGCGCAGCCGTGCAGCGTGCTGCGCTTCGCCGCCGGCCCTCGTGATCCGGGCGCTCACCTCTTGTTCCGGGATGTCCGGCGGCAGGACGATCTCCTTGAGCGCGACGTCGCACGCCAGTCGCTGGTCATACGCCTGCCACACCCGCCCCCTGCCGCCAATGCCGAGCCGACGCAGGAGCTTGTAGCGCCCGGCGATCACGCGCCCGGCGGACTCGTGCTCTCCCGTCATGGCGTTCCCTCTTCCAGGGAGGCCCAGCAGGGTCCCCGGCGAGCCTTGCAACCCCTCTTCAGGTATTTCATATCGCCTGAAGAGGGGCAAGTCGCCCAGAATGGGTGTAGCCCACGTATATCCCGTGCGGCGGTGTCCCGATCATGAGCAAGCGGAAGCCGGATGGCATGAAACCTGCCCGCCTTCGGCGCTGGTGATCGATTCCAATCCCCGTGAGGCAGCGTTCCCCTTTCCTCCCGTTCCTCATACTCTGACGGCCCGTCAGGTAATGCCGCCGGAGCCGGGAGTCTGCGATGTCACTGCTCAAGGGAAAGACCGTGGTCGTCTCGGGGGTCGGCGCCGGACTGGGTCACCAGGTCGCGGCGGCGGTCGTACGGGACGGCGGGAATGCGGTGCTGGGTGCGCGGACGGAGGCGAACCTCGCCAAGAGCGCGGCCGCGATCGATCCGGGCGGGGCGCACACGGCGTACCGGTCGACGGACATCACCGACGAGGGGCAGTGCGAGGAGCTGGCCGGGCTGGCGCGGGAGCGGTTCGGCGGGATCGACGCGGTCGTCCATGTCGCCGCCTGGGACAGCTACTTCGGCGGGCTGGAGGACGCCGACTTCTCGGCCTGGCTGTCGGTGATCGACGTCAACCTGCTGGGGACGCTGCGGATGACGCGGGCGTGTCTGCCGGGGCTGAAGGAGGGCGGCGGGGGTTCGGTGGTGTTCGTCGGGACGCAGTCGGCGGTGGCGGCTCCGTCGCAGGTGCGGCAGGCGGCGTACGCGGCGTCGAAGGGGGCGTTGACGAGCGCGATGTACTCGCTGGCGCGGGAGTTGGGGCCGTATCGGATCCGGGTGAACACCGTGCTGCCGGGGTGGATGTGGGGGCCGCCGGTGCAGGCGTACGTGCGGTTCGCCGCGCACACCGAGGGGGTGCCGGAGGACGAGGTGCTGGGGCGGCTGACCGGGCGGATGGCGTTGCCGGAGCTGGCCACGGACGGGGATGTGGCGGACGCGGCGGTGTTCCTGGCGTCGGACCGGGCGCGGGCCATCACGGGGCAGTCGCTGCTGGTCAACGCGGGGGAGCTGATGCGGTGACCGCACCCTCCCAGGATTCATATCTGTGAACGAAGGTCACCTAGAAGAACATTTTTGCCTGCTCTTGACCTTCCCCTTGCTTGTCGTGCCCTCGTCACCGCACTCACGATGAGCGGGCCGTTCACAAGGCGGACCCTGGAAGGGTGGCACATGAACAGTCTCGACTGGGCCGTGCTCATCGGCTACTTCGGTGTCATGGTCGCGATCGGCATCTGGTCGCACAAACGCGTGGACAACGTCAGCGACTTCTTCACCGCCGGCGGGAAGATGCCGTGGTGGCTGTCCGGCATCTCGCACCACATGTCCGGATACAGCGCGGTGATGTTCACCGGGTACGCAGGCATCGCCTACACCTACGGCGTGACCTCCTTCGTGACGTGGTCCTTCCCGATCGCGCTGGGTATCGCCATCGGGTCGAAGCTGTTCGCACCGCGCATCAACCGGCTGCGCTCGCGGCTGCATGTGGCTTCCCCGCTGGAGTACCTGAAGAACCGTTACGACCTCAAGACCCAGCAGGCGCTGGCCTGGTCGGGCATGCTGCTGAAGATCGTGGACGTGGGCGCGAAGTGGGCGGCGATCGCGACCCTGCTGTCTGTGTTCACCGGGGTCTCCCTGAACGAGGGCATCCTCATCACCGGCGGGATCACGGCCGTGTACTGCACCATCGGCGGCCTGTGGGCGGACGCGCTCACGGAGCTGGGGCAGTTCGTCATCCAACTCCTCGCTGGTATCGCGATGTTCGTCGCGGTCGTGGTGGAACTCGGCGACTACGGCGGGTTCTTCGGCGTCTGGGACCGGCCGGAGCTGGACGGGCACGAGAAGCCGCTGGTGGGGCCGTACGGCACGGTCTTCCTGCTCGCCTTCCTCTTCATCAAGCTGTTCGAGTACAACGGCGGCATGCTCAACCAGGCCCAGCGGTACATGGCGACGCCCACGCCGCGGGAGGCGGAGCGCTCGGCCCGGCTGTCGGCGGCGCTGTGGCTGGTCTGGCCGCTGGTGCTGTTCTTCCCCATGTGGATGTCGCCGCTGCTGGTGGAGTCGCAGAAGCCGGACGGCTCCGACTCCTACGCCCTGATGACCGAACAGCTCCTCCCACACGGCCTGTTGGGCCTGGTCATCGTCGGTTTCTTCTCGCACACCATGGCCATGTGCTCCTCCGACGCCAACGCGATCGCCGCCGTCTTCACCCGGGACTGCGCGCCCGTGGTGTGGGCCAGGGCCCGGTCGTGGAGCGAACGTCAGGGCCTGGTCGTGGCCCGCGTCGCCACCGTCGTCTTCCTCGGGCTGTCCATGGCGGCGGCCACGCAGGTCAACTCCCCCACGTTCAAGGACATCATCACCGTGGTGATCAAGTGGGTCGCCGGTCTGATGGGCCCGATGGCCATCCCGATGATGCTGGGCCTGCTGCGGCCGTTCCGCCGCTCCGGACCGACCGCGGCGCTCGTCAGCTGGTCGATGGGTCTGCTCGCGTTCTGGCTGGTCAACTACCCGATCAACTGGAACGTCGAGGGCGGAGTGCCGCTCCAGTACCAGGTGTCCGTGCCACTGGCGGTGTCGCTGGTGCTGTACATCCTCATCGGGTACATGAAGCCCGAGGACACCCCGGAGCGGCTGGCGATCATCGAGCGGATCAACACCGACGGGGACGGGGCGGCAGCGGCCGCGGTCCCGGCTCCCGCCGGGGCGGTGGACGACGTGGTGCGTACGACGACGAAGGACTGACCTGCGTCACAGGGTGATCGGACTCACGCCCGCGGATAGCGCGTCAGCCATGCCGGTGACGCGCCCGCCGGGCCGTGCAGGGCCGGGCCCTGGGTCATCTCCATGGCGAAGTCGTCGGCCAGTTCCAGGATCGTGGGGCGGCCCTCCAGCTCGGCCAGCCAGGCCGGCGGGAGCGCCGTCTCGCCGTGCAGGGCACCGAGGAGGCCGCCGGTGAGGGCGGCGGTCGTGGCGGAGGGGCCGTCGTGGTTGACGGCGAGACGCAGACCATGCCGTACGTCCTCACCGACCAGCGCGCAGTAGACGGCGGCGGAGACAACCCTCTCCGCCGTACCCTCCCCCGCCAGCTCCGCCACCCGCGCCGGCGTCGGGATCCCCTGCCGTACCGCACCCAGCGCGTGCTGCAACGCCTCCGACACCGGCTGATGCCCCGGACGGGCGGCGAGCAGGGCGAGCGCCCGCTGCACGGCGCCGTCCAGGCTGTCGCCCCGCGCCAGCGCATGCACGATCACGGCGTACGCGCCCGCCGCGAGGTAGGCGGTGGGGTGGCCGTGGGTCTGGGCGGCGCACTCCACGGCGAGCTGCACGACCAGTTGCGGCTCCCAGCCGACGAGCAGTCCGAACGGCGCGGAACGGGCCGCCGCCTCGGGGCCGGCCTCACCGGGGTTCTTCGGCACGTCCAGCGTGCCCATGACCTCGTCGCCGAGGCCCAGCAGCAGGGCGCGGGCCGGATCGCGGCGGGCGTACAGCCACTCCTCGCGGGCCAGCCAGCCGTCGTCCTTGCGGCGCAGGTCCGGTCCCCAGTCCCGCTGGGTGGCGACCCAGCGCAGATACGCCCGGTGCAGGTCGGTCGGCGGATGCCAGGCGCCGGTGTCCCGGCGGACCTGGGCGCGGATCAGTCCGTCGACGGTGAACAGCGTGAGCTGGGTGCGGTCGGTGACGGCACCGCGTCTGCCGTACGCGGGTGCGAGGTCGACGACGCCTTCCGGGCCGTGTGCCTCCCGGATCCCGTCCAGCGTCAGCCCGTCGACCGGCGCACCGAGCGCGTCGCCGACGGCGACGCCGAGCAGCGTGCCACGCACCCGGCTGCGGAAGTCCTGCTGCTCGGTACGGCCCCAGACGGCGCCGGCTGTCGCATCCACCAGACCTCCCCGGGGCACCGTCCGTACGTACGACAGCTCAGCACTGTATTCGACCGGGGGTGGTCGGATCAGGGGGCAGATCGATATGCGAGGCCTGACCGAAGTAGTCACAAATGATCGATTATGAGCCGTACCACGTCACATTGCAGACGTAGACGCACTCGTGCCGTGGCACGGCCAAGAAGCTGATGAAGCCACGCCCGCCGAGGATGTCGAATTCGCGTAGGCCGCCCTCCCGGTCGAGGGGTCTCCCGACCCTCACGGAGTCATGGCCGAGCGCGGCCAGCTCGGCGGCGAGTCGCTCCACTTCCGCCACCACTCCGGGCGGGAGTCCTCCGGTGATGGATTCGGCACTCGGGTTGTAGTCCCAGGACCAGTCGGTCACAGCCCTGCCTCTGCCTCCGCCGCCTCGCGGATCGCCCGGATCTCAGCGACCGCGTCGGACGGGTCCTGGTCGCCGGTGTCCACGATTCGCTCCAGTTCCCGCAGACGCTCGGCCCGCACGGGGTGGCGTTCGATCGCGACGAACACCGCCCAGGAGTGCACGAACGCCCGCAGGGGCGCAAAGCTCTGGGTCTGCTGGGCGTTGGTCGTGGCCTCGAAGAGGTGCTGCGTGAGGGCGGGAAGCCGGCTGGGGGCAATCCGGGCGACTGCGCGCCGCAACGCGTCCGGAGTCAGCTCGGGCATGGGGATCAGCGGTCCGTACGGGCCGTCGCTCTGCGCACTCACGGTGACCTCCGGTGCTGCTGGTTCGCTCCTCGTACGGTACCGGCGGGGGTTACGGGACGCTGGTGAGACGGCACAGGCCACACGATTCGTTTCCGGCATTCCCTATGCCGCCTTCCGCTCGGGGTGTCGGCAGTCGCGGCAGCGGCCCGGTCGCGGCGCACGGAAGGCACGGTCGCAGCCGTCGCAGGTCTGAAGAGGGTCGGGGCGTGTGGTCGGCGGACCGGGCTCGAAGGGCTCGAAGAGGGGAGGCAGGAGGACGGTCAGGCGGTGTGCCAGGAAACCCGCGGGATGACGTACGCCTTCCGGCGGCAACCCGGCTGAGAGAGTTCGTTGCACGTCGTCGGGGGCGACGCCTCGCTCCAGCCAGGCCGCCACGGCGGGAGTGAGGCGGCGTACGTCGCACTCGGCGAGGTGGAGACGAGGGTCGCGGGTGCGCAGGCCGGCCAGTACGGTGCGGGCGGTGCGGTGGGTGAGGAGGTCAGGTGCGGCCGGGGCCGGATGTTCCGGCTCCTTGGGGTCCGGGGCCGGTGCGCGGCGGAGAGCGGGGGTCTCGTGGGCCGTGCGCCTCTGGGGCTTGTTGTACGAGATCGTGCGCGTCACGATCCGTCCCGACGGCAGGCGCTCCTTGGTGCGGGACAGATAGCCGTGCTTCTCCAGCTCCCGCAGTGCTGAGGCAATCCGCGTCTCGCCCTCGGGGAACTTGGCCGCCAGGACCTTGATGCCGACCAGGGCTCCGTTCGGAAGCGACTGGATGTGGGTGGCCAGACCGATCGCCGTCAGCGACAGGTCGGGGTGCTGGGCCAGATGGTTTCCGACGACGGTGAACTCCTCGTCGTGGCGTTCGTCCACGTGGTCAACTCCGAGGCGGGAACGGACGGACCGGGCGCGAGCGTGCGCGCTAAAGTGCTGCTCAGTCATTGGGAAGGTCTCTGCTTCCTGAATGATCAGGCCCTCGTTCGGGATGGCAGTCCCGGCGGGGGCCGATTCTTTGTGCGGTTGCCTGTCGAGGCCGACGGTGCCCGACCACATCACCGACGCGCCAGCCGAATTGGGCGTGATCACCCGAACAGGTGACCAGGGTTGCGGTGTGGGACGGGCTGGGTTGGGCGGGGTTGGTTCTTTCCCCCGGTTCTTTGTCTTTGGTGTCGGACCGGACCGGGTCACTGGCCCACGCGATCCGGCACCAACTCCGCCCACACCGTCTTGCAGTTGGCCGACGGCTCGTCGACGCCCCAGCGGGCCGCGTACGCCGCGACGATCAGGAGACCTCGGCCCGATTCCGTGCACTCCGTGCCCGGGTCCGGGATGCGCGGGATCCGGTCGCCGCGGGCGTCGGTCACCTCGATGCGCAGGGTGCCGTCCTCGTGCAGCCTGAGCGTGAGACGGAAGTCCCGGCCCCGGACGCGGCCGTGGAGCACTGCGTTGGACGCCAGCTCGGCCACCACGTGGGGTGCGCCCTCGAAGTACCTCCCCCATTCGTCGAGTTGGCGCTCGGCGAGCAGGCGCGCGAGTCGAGCACCTCTTCGAGTGGCGGACAGCTGCACCGTGAAGTGGTGTGCCGGGGCGGTGACTTGGGGGAGGGATTTCTGGTTCATGTCACCCAGCGTGGCCGGGGGTTCCTACGCTGAACAGCAAGGATGCCGGTACGGAGCGTGACTGTACGGACGCAGGGCGGGGTCGTACGACTTGTACGTCGGGAGGCGCGAGGGTGGAGGACGAGGAAGCAGCGGCCGTACTCAGGACGGTCGGCCGTCAGATCAAGATGTGGCGCGAGGCCGCTGGGAAGAAGCAGGCGGAACTCGGGGCGGCGATCGGGTACGGCGAGGAGATGGTCTCGTCGGTGGAGCGGGGGCGGAGGATTCCGAAGCCGGACTTCCTGGACAAGACCGATGAGGTGCTCGGGGCGGGCGGGAAGCTCTCGGCGATGAAGGAGGACGTGGAGAAGGCCCGGTATCCGAAGGTGGGGCGGGGTCTGAAGAAGCTGGAGGACGAGGCGGTCGAGCTGGGGGGGTACGCCGCCCTCCACATCCATGGCCTGCTGCAGACACCGGAATACGCTCAGGCACTGTTCGCGATGCGACGGCCCTCGTACACCGAGGACGAGATCGAGCGTCTCGTCGCCGGACGCATGGCGCGGCAAGCCGTATTCGACCGCGTGCCTCGGCCATTGGTCACCTTCGTCCAGGAAGAGGCGACGCTGCGACGGCCAGTCGGAGGCAGAATGGTCCTGCGAAAGCAGCTCGAACACCTGCTGGAAATCGGCAAGTTGCGGCATGTGCAGATCCAGGTGATGCCCACGGACCGGGAGGATCACGCGGGCATGATGGGCGCGTTCCGCGTGCTGAGACTCCAAGACGGCAAGACGCTGGGGTTCTCGGAAGGCCAGTTGTACAACCGGATCACCAGTGATCCCCGGGAGGTCCAGATCCTGGACATGCGCTATGGAATGATCCGGGCGCAGGCCCTCTCGCCCCGGGAATCGTTGGCCTTCATCGAAAGAGTGCTGGGAGAACAGGCATGACCTCTGCCTCGCTGGAGTGGTTCAAGAGCAGCTACAGCGGCAACGAAGACGGGGACTGCGTCGAGGTAGCGATAGCCCCCGCCGACGCCACCGTCCACGTCCGCGACTCCAAGAACAAGGACGGCGCCCGGCTCATATTCGCCGGCGACTCATGGACCGCGTTCATCACCTGCGCGGCCGACAGCCGGTGAGCGCGCCATACTGCGGGACGCCGCGGACAGGGATCGGCCGCCTGGGCGACAGGGCCCAGGCGGCCGATCTGCGTTGATCTCCGTCCGCGGTCGTGCGTCACGAGCAGAAGGGGAACGTGCCCTCCCCGTTCTCGTCGAGCAACTTCAACCAGTCGCCGTCGAGGAACTGCCGCTTCCAGTCGTCGATCTCGTCTTCCGAGAC
>NZ_JBHXVG010000050.1:0-47814 GCF_042672405.1 Streptomyces sp. NPDC127197
AGCCACAACGGAGATCCGGTCGACCGTACGCGCAGCCATACCCTCAGTGTTCCGCCAACTCCCGCTAACCGAGCACTAATTGAAATACAGGTCCCAGGAAAGATCGACAACTGCCAGATCGGGGTGTTCGCCGCCTACGCCACCCGCTCGGGCCGGGCCCTGGTTGACCGGGAGCTCTACCTGCCAAAAGCCTGGACATCCGACCCGCAGCGGTGCCGGGCGGCGAAGGTTCCTGACGAGCGGGGCTTTGCACCAAGGGCGAGCTGGCCCGGGACATCGTGCGCCGCTGCATCGCCGGCAGCCTGCCCGCCGCATGGGTCACCGCGTGGCGGGATGAGGCGCATGGGTGTGGTTGTGGATCTCGATGGCGAGGGGTGTGGCGGTGAACATGGAGGAGTAGGTGCCGACCGCAAGGCCGATGAGGAGGGCGAGGGCGAAGTCGGTGAGGGTGTCGCCGCCGAGGACGGCCAGCGCGGTGAGGATGAATGCCGCTCCCATGCCTGTGTTGACGGTACGGGGCAGAGTCTGCAGAAGTGCCTGGTTGCTGATGCGGGAGAGCGGCGCCTTGCGGGCGCGCCGGCTCAGTTCCCTGATGCGATCGAAGACGACTACGGAGTCGTTGACGGAGTAGCCGATGACGGTCAGGAGCGCGGCGAGGAAGACGCCGTCGATGGGTTTGCCGAGCCAGGCGAAGATGCCGATGAGGATCACGACGTCGTGGGCCAGGGCGGCGACCGCGGCGGTTCCGAACAGCCAGCGGAAGCGTGTCGCAAGGTAGATGAGCTGGGCTGCGAGGGCGACGGCGAGGGCGATGAGGGCGCCGCGGCGTAGCTCATCGCCGAGGCTGGGGCCGACAGTCTCGTCGCGGAGCTTGTCGGCACGACTGGTCAGATCACGGATGGCTTCGGTGATCTCAGCCGCCTGCGCGTTCGTCAGCGGGCTGGTCCGTACGGTGAGTTGGTTGTCACCGGAGGTCTGGACAACGGCGCGGGGAAAGCCGGCGTCGGCGAGTGAGGCGCGGGCCCGGTCGGGCTCGACGGGGGTGGCGGTGGTGTATTCGATGAGACGTCCGCCGGTGAATTCGATGCCGAAGTCGAGGCCGCGCAGGGCGATCCCGGAAGCGGCCAGGACGAGGGCGGCGGCGGAGGCGGCAAGCCATCGGCGGGGGTTGCGCATCAGGTTGGGGCTCGTGCGGGTGAGGCAGTCGCGGATGGTGCCGGTGTGCGCGATGCCGGAGAGGCAGGGGCGGCGGCGTACCCAGGGGCGGGCGGCGGCGTAGCCCGCGAGCACGCGGGTGATGACCAGGGCGCTGAGCATGGATGCGAGGACGCCGATGCCCAGGGTGACGCCGAAGCCGCGGACGGGTCCGGAGGCGAGGAAGAACAGCAGGCCGGCGGCGATGAGGGTGGTGATGTTGGAGTCGGCGATCGCGCTGAAAGCGTTGCGGAATCCGGCGGTCAGGGACGAGCGTGGGGTGGGCCTGTGGTGGGAGGCGTACTCTTCGCGGGCGCGTTCGAAGACGAGCACGTTGGCGTCGACTGCCATGCCGATGGCCAGGACGAACCCGGCGAGTCCGGGCAGGGTGAGGATGGCGCCGAGGGCGGCCAGGGCGGCGTAGGAGATGAGGCCGTAGCAGGCCAGGGCAATGGTGGCCAAGGCGCCCATGAGCCGGTAGGCGGCGATGATGAACAGCGAGGTCAGCGCGGTTCCGACGACGGCGGCCCAGGCGCTGGCTGTGATCGCCTGCGCGCCGAGGGTGGGGCCGACAGTGCGCTGTTCGACGGTCTCGACCGGCACGGGCAGGGCGCCGCCGTTGATGAGCAAGGCCAGTTCTCTGGCTTCGCTGTCGCTGAAGGATCCGGTGATCTGTGTGGAGCCGCCGGTGATGCCGGAGCCGCAGGCAACCGATGGGTCGACCTGCGGCGAGGAGATGATCTTGTTGTCCAGGACGATGGCGACCCGGCGGGACGGATCACCCGCCGGGTGGCAGGCGGCCTCGCTGGTCAGGCGTGCCCAGCCGTCGCGGCCAGGGCCTTTGAAGTCGACGGTGACGTGCCATCCGGCGCCGCCCTGCTGGTCGAAGCGGGCGGCGGCTTCTTTGACGTCATTGCCAGTCAGCGAGGCTGCCTGAAGGCGCAGGAGTTGGCCGGCTTCGTCGGGCAGAACCTGCTGGCGGGGCCGTTTGGGCAGCGGTTTGGGCATGTCATCGGTGCTGGATGCGGTGCCGAGGACTTGGTGGAAGGTGAGCTGGGCAGTGCGGCCGAGGACGTCGGCGGCCTTGGTCGGGTCCTGCACGCCGGGCAGTTCGATGACGATGCGGTTGCTGCCGGAGCGGGCGATGGTGGGTTCGGTGACACCGAGCGCATCGATACGGCCGCGCAGCACTTCGACGGTGCGGTCGGTGGCGTCGCTGTCGGCGTCGGCCGTGGCGGTGGGGCGGGTTTCCAGGACGATCTGCGTGCCACCGCGCAGATCAAGTCCGAGGTGGACGGGTACCGTGAGCGCGACGTACAGCGACAGGGCGACGGCAGCGAGAGCGATCAGCCCTCTGATGTGCAGGGTTCGGTTCACAGGGGGCCTCCGGCAGGCACGCCGCGGCCAGGGGCATGTGACCGCGGTCGGGGAAGAGAAGAAAAGAAGAGGAATGAGGGGCTCAGGTGCCTGGACGTTGAGGCGGTGCCCGCATTCGGTGGCGGTCCGTCGGCTGTGCGGAGGCGGACGGGCGCACCGCGGTGGGTGGCGTGGAGGTCGACCGCGGCGGGCTGTCGGTCATGTGGCCCAGCGCGAGGGTGGCGGGCGACGGCGAAGGATGCTCGCCGGGGGTGTCGCGCTCGATACGTGCCGCGGCACTGCAGACGGCGGGATGCCCGTCGTCTGCGGAGCAGCATCCGCTGCCGGCCTGCACGGCCGCGGGAGCCGCCACGCCGTCGGGCCTGCCGGGGGGTGTGCTGCCGTGTGCTGGTGGGCTGAGCTGAGCGGTGAGGACGGCAAGAAGGACAGCGATCACCGCTGCCGGCCCGAGGCCACGCGCGCACGGGACGGTGTGCGAGGAGCGTGCCATGCGCCGTCCCCTTCTTTGTGTCGTGGTGGCTGGTCGGGAGCGGCTGCGGGCCTCAAGGCCTCGGCTGGGGAGTGGGCAGCCGGAGCCTTGAGGCAGTCGGGAAGGGGTCGGCGGTCAGGGTTCGATGAGGCCGGCCCGGATGGCGTAGCGAGTGAGCTCCAGGCGGTCGCGAAGGCCGAGTTTGTGCAGGAGGTTCTCCCGGTGCCGGTGGACGGTCTTGATGCTGATGAACAGCATCTCGGCGATCTCCTTGGAGGAGTGGCCTTCGGCCACGAGCTTGAGCACCTCCTCTTCTCGAGGCGTCAGGACCTGGTCGCGGGGTTCCTCGCCGTCGCGGACGCGGTCGAGGTAGTTGCGGATGAGGGCAGTGACCGCGCCCGGGTAGAGGAAGGGCTCGTCGCGCATGGCGGCCCGGCACGCGGCGACCAGGTCGCGGTCGGCCACGGACTTCAGCACGTATCCGCTGGCGCCGGCCTTCAGCGCCTGGAAGAAGTACTGCTCGTTGTCGTGCATCGTCAGCATCAGGACGCGCACGCCGGGCTTGAGTGCGAGGAGTTCGCGGGCAGCTTGCAGACCGGTCATCCGGGGCATGGCGATGTCCAGCACGGCCAGGTCGACCTGGTGGGTGCGGGCCAGGGCGATGGCCTCCGCGCCGTCCCCGGCTTCGGCGACGACCTCGAGGCCCGGTTCACGGTCGAGGATGAGCCGTACCCCGCGTCGTACCAGGGCGTGGTCGTCGGCCAGGAGAATCCGGATCGTCGGTGTCTCGGTCATGGCCATGACTTTCTGGGGACGGGCACGGTCAGTCGGACCTGCGTACCGGCCTTCGGCCGGGAGGTGATGTCGAGCGTCGCCCCGATGAGCAGGGCCCGCTCGCGCATCCCGCGGATCCCGGCGCCTTCGCGCACGATGCCGGCCCCGCGGCCGTCGTCCGCGACGGCCAGGACCACCGCGCCATCGGCATGGCGCAGGCTCACCTCCACCCGGCCGGCCTCGGCGTGCCGAGCGACATTGGTCAAGGCCTCCTGGGCGACGCGGTAGAGCACGAGTTCCGTCTGCTGATCCAGCGCGGGCAGGTCGGTCTCGAAGCGGCGCAGCACGCGCAGTCCGGTGTGGGTGGCGAACTCGGTGGTCAGCGAGGTCAGGGCACTGACCAGGCCGAGATCGTCCAGCACACCCGGGCGCAGTCGGCGCACCAGACGGCGGACCTCGTCCAGGCTCCCCCGGGTGATCTCTTGCGCCTGGTGCAGTTCACCGCGCAAAGGTTCGGCCGCCTCGTCCGCCGCCCGCTTCAGCACCAGCAGAATCGCGGTCATGCTCTGGCCGACCTCGTCGTGGAGTTCCTGGGCGATGCGGCGCCGCTCGGCTTCCTGCGCGAGCAGAACGCGGGCGCTGCTGGCGGCCCGCTCGTGCTCGAGGCGCTCGACCATGGCGTTGAAGGTGCGGATCAGTTCGGCGATCTCACCCCGGCCGTGCTCCGGCAGCCGCTGGCCGGGGCGCAGGAGGTCGACGGTGGTCATCAGCTTCGTGAGCCGGTCCAGGGGGGTCAGCCCGATCCGCAGCAGGGCCGCGTTGGCGACCAGCATGACGGCCAGGCCAGCCACGAGGATGGCCGCCTCGGTCAGCAGGACCGGCACGGAAACGGTCACCGGGGCCCACAGCAGCAGCGCGGTCGCAGTGCCCAACACCACTGCGTTGAGCGCGAAGATCCGCCAGAACAGGGACACCGGAACAACGCCTTTCCTTGTGGGACACGGCTGTATCTCCACTGTCGGTCACCGCGCACCCCGTGCATGAGCTGCTGCCACTGCTTTGGACCGGCCTGCTGCCACCCTCCTCCATCCCGCCCGACCCGTCGATGGGTTCCAATGCCCATTTCCGCACCCTGGCCTGCCCATGCCCCGATGGGCTCCGGGATGCGCCGCAGATGGGTATCGCGCCCGATGGGTTTCGCCCCGCGCATCGACCACGGTGAGGGCATGACCCACCCACCGTGGTCCCACCTCCACCCGGCCCTGAGGCTTCGCGCCTCAGATCGGTTCCCTACGCCACCCGCCTTGTCGAAGTAAGGACACACCATGTCGCTCGATACGCCCCGGACCGAACCCCGTCGTGAGCGCATGACGGCGCACGAGGCCCGTCAGCGTCTCGAACACGAACGCAACTCCCGGCTGACGCAGCTGCAGGCCATCGACGAGACCAGGCAGAACGCGGAGGAACAGGTGATGGCTGCGCAGAAAGACACCATCGCGCGGGTCCTCAACGAGATCGACGCCGCTTCCACCCGCATCCAGGACGGCAGCTACGGAATCTGTCAGGGCTGCTCCAAGCCCATCCCCGTCGAACGCCTGGAAATCCTGCCCTACACACGGTTCTGCGTCCCCTGCCGGCACAACGCCACCTGACCAGTGCCCGCCCCGTCTCCGTCCGCTGCCCTGCCTGAGGGGTGAAGTGGTGAACCACCAGATCATCGACGACCGCAACACGACCCTGTCGGTCGAGGAGCTCGCCGCGCTGCGCGAGAACCTGCACGAGCAGCGCCTTTTCCGCCACGAACAGCTGCAGCAGCTCTCGGCCGCCGCCATGAATCGCACTCAGGCACTGCTCGACCGGAGGGCTGCCTCCCAGACCGAGGTCCGTGTCAAGCTCGCCGCCTCCGCCCGCATGGTTCTCGCCGACGTCGAAGCGGCCCTCACACGCATGGACCAGGGCCGCTACGGAGCCTGCCACCTGTGCCGCAGGCCCATCACCCGGGAGCGGTTGATGATCGTGCCGCAAGCCCGCTACTGTGCCCGCTGCCAGCAGGTCAGGGAGGCCGGCCGGTGACCACACCCCGCTCCCATGCCGTGACTGCCCCGCACCGGCCCTGGCCCTTGTACCGTCAGTGCTCCGGCATCGCCCTCGACCTCGGCAGCGCCCGCACCCGAGCCTGGATATCCGGCCGAAGAAGCCTCCTCGACGTGCCCACGGTGACCTTCCCCGGTGATGGCGTCATCCACCCCATCCAGCGCGGCACGATCGTCGACACCCCCGGAACCGCACAGATGCTCGACCGGCTGCTCGGTCACCACCTGCCCCGCTTCGGCCGCCGCCTGATCGTCCTGACCGCCCCCGTACTCGGAGGAGTCGCCTTCCGGACCGAGGCACGAACCGCAGTCGAGGTACTGCGGCCGCACGCCGTGCTGACCATCCCCACCGCCCGCGCCGTCGCCATGGCCGCCGACGCCGATCTGACCCGTCCCCTGCTCGTGGTCGACATCGGCGCCCACCTCACCGAGGTCACCCTCCTCACCGACGGCGCGGTGACCGACGCCCGCCACACCGCCCTGGGCATCAGCGACCTGGACAGCCTCACCCCGCCCACACAGATCGCCGACGCAGTCGTCGCGATGGTGACCACCATGCTGGAACAGGACCACACCACCCAGACGCTCGACGCCCTCCAGCGGGGCGTGCTCCTGGCCGGCGGCGGCGCGCTGCGCCCCGACCTCACCTACCGCCTCACCCGACAGCTGCACGCCCCCGTCCGGCCCGTGCCCGCTCCCCACACCGCAGCGGTCCGCGGCGCCGCCAGACTCCTGGAGGCCGCCCGCACCCATCCCTCGACCACCAGGACCCCCGAACCCACCGCGCACCCCCACTGATCAGCCGCCCTCGTCCCCACCATCGGCCCTGGCACACGCTGCCATCTGAAGGAGACACCGTGGCCCAGAGGATCCCCCCGGCACAGCCGCCCCCCGAAGAACTCCCCCGCCTCCTGCTGTGGCGATGGCGCCGCAACCCCCTGCGCCGTCGCTCCGACCTTGCGCAGACGTGGATCGCCCTCGGCCTGTTCCTGACCGTCCTGGCAACCACACCCGCCGCCACGTTCCTGGTCGGCGACGGCGCCTACCGCCATTTCCAGCAGACCGCCCGGCATGAGGCCGGCACACGGCACGACACCCTCGCCGTCCTCGTCCAAGACGCCCCCCGCCACCCCGAACCGGGATCCGACGAGGCAAAGGAGACCACGTACCCGGTCACCGTCCGCTTCACCGACCCCCACGGCCAGACCCGCACCGCAAAGACCGACGTCGAACCCGGCCTGCCCGCCGGAGACACCTTACGCGTATGGATCAGCGACGAAGGAAAGATCACCGACCCGCCCCTCACCCCGGAACAGGTCCGCAGCCGCACCATGGGCTGCGCTCTCCTTGCCGCAATGGCCGTCCCCCTGATCGGCGCCGCACTTTACGGCTACGCCGGCCGCAGGCTGGAGCGGCGCAATCTCGCCGCATGGGACAAGTCATGGGCCCAAACCGCCCACCGGTGGACCACCTCCCCATGACACCCGAGACGCCGCCTTCTGCGACGTCGGTGATCAGGCCACGGCGCACCTCGTCAGAGTCGACAAAGCGGGCCCGGTGCTTCGCTGCCCGGCGGTGAACGCCGTGGTGGCCGCCTCCGTCACAGGCGCAGGATGACCAGAGCGGTGTCGTCGGTGGCACCGGCATGCGGGATGAGCGGCACGATGCTGACGCTCATGACAGTGATCCGAAAGCGGCCCGAGGTCTCCACGGAGGACTTCCGTCGCTTCGTGACTCCCCCCACGCGTAAACGTGCGGGCTTCCTGTGCCGGTGGCTTGAGGCAGCGAGGGCCGGAGGGTCGGCCGCGGCAGGACGCCGTGGTCGACATCGGCGTCGCAAGAGGTCCGCTCCAGCGCCCCGTCGTCCCCTCTGAGGTACACCGAGGTCTGGCCATCGGCGTCCCGGGAGAACGCGATCGTGCAGACCAGCTGCCGTATCGCGAGGTCGTCGAGGGTGGCGAGCGCGACCGGCAGGGTGACCTCGACCCCGCCCTGCTCGGGCGGCAGGGTGCGGACGGCCGGGCCCCCCGGGCCGAGCGCGGGCAGCCCGTCGATGAGTCCGGCAGCGCGTTCTTTTCCGTACGGGCCGCCGAAGAGTTCGGTGACCGCCCGGGCGGTCGCATCCTCCGGCTCCTCGGGATCCCTCGTTCCGGCGGGCCCGTTCTGCGGCATCTCCTCTGCGTCCCCTTTCGGGTCGCGGATCACGGGAACCAGCTCCTGCTGCGGGGTGCGGAAGAACAGCACCAGGCCGTCCCCGCCGTGCGGGAAGACCTGGATCGTGGGCGGGCCGCCCGCCTCGATGACGTCGGTCTCCTGGATGCCGCAGCCGGTGAGCACCGCGGCGGCCAGGGCGCTCAGTGCCGCGGCGGCGGCGCGCTGACGTCTCATCGGGCGGTCCCTCGCGGGTACAGGGGCATCTCCACGGTGAAGAGCGCGCCGCCGCCGGGGGTGTTCGCGGCGCGGACCGTGCCACCGTGCAGCCGCACGTTCTCCTGGGTGATCGCAAGCCCGAGGCCGCTGCCGGCCGAGCGGGTACGGGCGGCGTCGGCCTTGTAGAAGCGGTCGAAGATGTGCGGGAGGACGTCGTCCCGGATGCCGGGACCGCTGTCCTCGACCTCGGTGACCAGCATGTGCCCGCCGTCCGTGCGTACTTGTGTGCGCAGCCGTACGGTGACGGGCGCGCCGCCGTACCGGAGCGCGTTGCCGACGAGGTTGGCGACGACGATGTCGAAGCGGCGCGGGTCGAGCCGGACCCGGATACCGTCGGGCAGGTCGGTGCGGATCCTGTCGTCGGTCCAGTGCCGGCTCTCCAGGGTCTTGCGGATGGTCTCGGCCGCGTCGACATCGTCGGTGTTGAGTTCGGCCGCGCGCGCGTCGAAACGGGAGATCTCCATCAGGTCCTCGACGAGCACGGCGAGCTTCACGGTCTCGGTACTGATCAGCCGTACGGCGCGGGCGGTGTCGGGGTCGAGACGGCCCGCGTCCTCGTCGAGGAGTTCGGTGACGGCGAGCATTCCGGCGAGCGGGGTGCGCAGCTCGTGCGAGACGTCGGAGGCGAAGCGGCGGGCGCGGGCCTCGGCCTGGCGTAGTTCGTGCACGGAGTGCTCGAGCTCGGCGGCGGACTCGTTGAACGTACGGGCCAGGTCGGCGAGTTCGTCGCTGCCGCGGACCTGGATCCGGGTGTCGAGGCGGCCGCTGCCCATGTTGCCGGCGGCCTTGCGCAGTTCGCGTACCGGACGCAGCACGCTGCGGGCGGAGAGCAGCGCCGGGACCAGGGCGATCGCGAGGCCCGGCAGAGCCCCGTCCCTGGCCGCGGTGAGCAGGGCCTCGACGTTGGCCTGCTCGTCGCTCATCCGCATCACGGCGAACAGCACGAGTCCGCTGGGCAGCACACCGTTGACGCCGATCTTGAAGACGGCGGGCATGCCGATGGTCAGATACGGGACGCCGTCCTTGACGATCCGCTCGAAGCTCCCGTTCGGCTGCCTGTGGGCGGCGCGGCGCAGCTCGGGGGTGATCACGGTGGAGGCGGGGCTGGTGCCGGACGAGACCCGCATCGAGCCGTACTCGGCGAAGACGACCCACGGGTGCGGTTTGCCCCTGCCGGCGATGTCGCGCAACACGGACTGGAGCGATGGGCCGCCTTCCACGGGCAGCGAGAAGCCGAGTTGCTGGACCTGCTCGCGGAACGACGCGACTGCGGTGTCCTGTGCGGTCTCGAGGACGGCGTTGCGCGCCTCTCGGAAGGTCAGCGCGGCGGTGGTCCCGGCGCTGACGACGGCCACCAGCAGGAACGCGAGGACGAGCCGGGTGCGCAGCCCGAACGCGGCGATACGCCGTCGGCCGGCGCTGCCGTTCACAGGGGTCCGAAGCGGTAGCCGAAGCCCCGCAGGGTCTGGATGTAGCGGGGACGCCCCGCCTCGTCCTCGATCTTGTTGCGCAGCCGCCGTACACACGCGTCGACCAGCCGGGCGTCGGCGTGGTAGCTGTGCTCCCACACGTGCTCCAGCAGCTGCTGTCTGCTGAACACCTGCTCCGGCGCGGCGGACAGGTGCAGCAGCAGCTTCAGCTCGGACGGCGCCAGCGCGAGCCGCCGCCCGGACTTGGCGACGGTGAGTCCGGCCCGGTCGATGGCGAGCTCCCCGTGGTGCTCGACGGCGGGCCGCCCGCCGGCCGGGTCCTCGATCCGGCGCAGCACGGCCCGGATCCGCGCCTCGATCACTTCCGTGCGGGCCGGCTTGACTATGTAGTCGTCGGCGCCCGCCTCCAGTCCGACGACCACGTCGAAGTCGTCGCCGCGCGCGGTGAGCATGATGATCGGCAGCTGGGTGTCCTCGCGCACCCGCCGGCAGACCTGGACGCCGTTCATCCCGGGCAGCATCAGGTCGAGCAGCACGAGGTCGGGGCGGAATTCGCCGAGCGCGGCGAGCCCCGCCTCACCGGTGGCGGCGGAGCGCACCTCGTGGCCGCGGCGCCGCAGGCCCAGCTCGACCCCTTCGCGTACGGAGGCGTCGTCCTCGATGAGGAGCACGCGTGGCATGAGTGGATTTCCCCTCGGATTCGTGTCGGCCGGGTTCGGGTCAGCGCCGGGTGAGGCGCCGTCGGGCGCCGGTGATCAGGGCGTGGAGTTCGGTGAGCCGCAAGGGCCGGGCCAGCAGGGCGAAGGTGAGCGCGATGACCGGCGCACCGGCTGCTGTCGCCGCCAGGGGCCCCAGCGGGTCGGCGCCGCGCGCCGCGAGGTGGCCGAGCAGTCCGGCCGGGACCGCGGCGAGGAGCAGCCGGGCGTGCGCGCCGGCGGCGGAGCGCCACAGCCGCGGCGCCGGTGGGCGCGTGCCGCTGAGACCCGCCAGCCGGCGGCGCAGGGCGTACGCCGTCATGAGCCAGCCCGCCGCCAGCGCCAGCGAGTACGCCCCGGCCATGCCCGTCACTGTCCAGCGCGCCGGGAGCAGCAGATACGCGGCCGTGGACAGGCCCGCGTTGAGCCCGGCGATCACCAGGTTGAGCAGGAAGGGGGTGCGGGTGTCGGTGAGGGCGTAGAAGGTGCGCGAGAGGACGTACTGGCCGGACAGGGCGATCAGTCCGGGCGCGAAGGCCATGAGGATGCCCGCCATCGCGGCGGTGTCGGCGGCGTCGGTCCTGCCGTGGCCGAAGACTAGGGCCATCACCGGCCTTGCGAGGGCGAGAAGCGCGCAAGCGGCGGGCACGACGGCGGCCGCGCTGGTGCGCAGGGCGTACGACACGTCGCGCCGCAGGCCCGCCGCGTCGCCGTCGGCCGCGGCGCCGCTCATTCGCGGCATGAGCGCGGTGACGAGCGAGACGGTGACGATGCCGTGGGGTACGGCCCACACCAGATAGGCGTTGTTGTACGCGCTGAAGCCGGCGCCGCCGTCGATGCCCCCGGCCGCCGCCCGTGCGCCCGCGGCCGTCGCCAGCCGGGTGGTCACCCAGTACGCGGCCTGGTTGGTGAGCACGAGCAGCACGAGCCAGCCCGCCGAGCGCAGCGGGCGGGTCAGTCCGCTGCCGCGCCAGTCGAAGCGGGGCCGCCAGCAAAAGCCGGCGGAGCGCAGGGCGGGGACGAGGGCGAGCGCCTGGACGGCGATGCCGGCGGTGGTGCCCCAGCCGAGCAGCGCGGTCTCGCCGGGGGTGAGTCCGCCGCCGTACCCGGTGGCCAGGTACAGCCCGAACACGGCGATGACGACGACGTTGTTGAGGACCGGTGTCCACATCATCGCCCCGAACCGGCCGCGCGCGTTCAGCACCTGCCCGAGCAGCGTGAAGAGTCCGAGGAAGAAGATCTGCGGCAGGCAGTAGCGGGCGAAGGCGACCGTCATGGCCTGCTGGCCGCCCGTGTAGTCGGTGTACGCGGCGACGATCGCGGGCGCCGCCAGGACCGCGGCCGCGGTGAGCGCGAGCAGGGCGGCGGCGCAGACGGTGAGCAGCCGGTCGGTGTACGCGGCACCGCCGTCGTCGTGCTCCTTGGCGGCCTTGACCAGTTCGGGCACGAAGACGGCGTTCAGCGCACCGCCGATGAGGAGCATGTAGACGATCGTGGGGACGGTGTTGCCGACCGCGTACCCGTCGGCGGTCAGCCCGACGCCGAGGGCGGCGGCGACGACCGCGGACCGTACGAATCCGGTGGCGCGGGAGACGACCGACCCGGCGGCCATGACGGCGCTGCTGCGCAGCGTGGACGGCCCCCCGTCCGTGGCCCGCGAGGCGACGGAGGTCGCGCTCATCGGCGGGCCAGGTACGTCTGGAAGGCGCGGTACAGCGTGTGGTTGGCGGTGCCGCCCAAAGGTCTCTCCCACTCCCCCAGCGTCTCGACGACCTGCCCGCCGGTGCCGAGCTTCCAGCGCAGCAGCCCGTACGCGCGTTCGGCGGGGTCGACTGTGGAGGGTACCCCGCGCATGTCGTACACGTCGGCCCCGAGCGCGTGCGCGTCGAGCAGCATCCGCCACTGCAGGGCGTTGGACGGGCGGACCTCGCGGCGGTGGTCGGCGGAGGCGCCGGTCTGGTACCAGACCCGGCGGCCCGCCGTAATCATGGTGTGGGCGGCGAGGACCTCGCCCTGATGGCGGGCCAGGTAGAGCTTCATCCGGCCGGGTTCCTCGGCGTTGAGGGCCTCGTACTGGCGCTGGTAGTACGCGAGCGAGCGGCCGAGCCGGAAGCCGTCGCGCTCCTCGGTGATCCGCAGCAGCCGGTAGAACTCGGGGAGTTCGGCGGCGCTGCCGACGACGACCTCCACGCCCGACTTCCGGGCGCGGCGGACGTTGCGGCGCCACTCCTGGTTGAGGCCCGTCCACAGTTCGTCGGGGGTGCGTCGGGCGAGCGGCACCTGGAAGACATGGCGCGGCTGCGCGTCCCCGTCACCCGCACCGTCGTCGCCGCAGCGGCGCCAGCCGCGCGCCCGCAGCCGCTCGGCGACCGCCGTGCCGAGCGGGTCGACCTCGCAGGCGAGGACGTCGGTGAGGTGTCTGCCGGGGCCGGTGAGCGACTTCAGACGTGCGGCGTTCCAGCGGCGGTAGGCGGGCGAGGGCCCGATGCGCACGGCGAACGCGCCCGCGGCGCGCAGCTGGTGCAGCAGCGGGGTGAGCCAGCCGTCGATGTCCGGGTCGGCCCAGTCGGCGACGGGCCCTTCGGGGAGGTAGGCGAAGTACTTGCGGGTGCCGGGGAGTTGGCGCAGCAAGGCGAGCGCAACCCCGGACAGCCGCCCGGCCTGCGGGTCCGGGCCCCAGCCCAGCAGCTGGGCCCGCCAGCCCTCCTTGACCCGGGCCCAGGACGGGTATTGGAGGAATCCGGCGCCGAGTGCGGATCCGGCGGGGGAGTTCAGGAAGGCGCGGTAGGTCACGGCGGTGATGACAGCCAGCCGTGTGTCCTGGCCGCGACCGGCGTCCGTCACAAGCAGCGCTGACACGGTGTGAGCCTCTCTCTGGGGAACGCGGAGGATGCTTACAGCCGCACGTGACCGTCCAGCGCGGCGAATGTGACCGGACCATGACCGTGCCGCTCCAGTCGCCGTCACATGGCCGTTATGGCGCTCACCTGCCGGTTCCCCGGTCCTAGAGTCGCGGCAACTCCCCTGCTTTCGACGGAGGTTTGTTGTGCACCGGATACATGTACGTGCGGTGGCCGCGGCGATTGTGCTGGCCTCGCTCGCCGCCTGCTCCCCCTCCACCGAGGGCCCCGCGCGCACGGACGACGCGCAGGCGGTCGCCGACCGCGACGACCGCCCTGTGACCGTCTCCGTCACACCGAACGGGAAGCGCGCCAGGGCGGGCGAGCCGGTCAGGGTCACCGCATCGGGCGGCAGCCTCACCTCGGTCACGGTCACGGACGCCGACGGCCGTCCGCTCGCCGGCCGGATGTCGCAGGGCGGCACGGCATGGACCTCGTACCGCAAGGCGGTGCCCGGCACCACGTACGCGGTCACGGCGGCGACCCGTACCAAGGGCGGCAGGGCCTCCTCGACACACGCGTCGTTCACGACGGCCGAGGCTCGCACGGTCAACAAGGTCGACTGGCGGCCCGGCACCGGCACGACGGTCGGCGTCGCCCAGCCGGTCTCGCTCGTCTTCGACAACCCGGTGGCGAACAAGGCCGAGGTGGAGAAGCAGCTGAAGGTCACCACGTCCGACGGCACCGAGGGCTCGTGGGGCTGGCTCAAGGACTGGTCCGGCAGGGACAGAGTGGACTGGCGGCCCAAGGAGTACTGGAAGCCGGGCACCCGCGTGAGACTGCACGCCGAGCTGAACGGCACGGACTCGGGCCCGGACGGCGGCTGGTTCGTCCGCGACTACACGGCCTCGTTCGCCGTCGGCGCGCGGCAGATCGTCAAGGTCGACCTCGACCGCCACCGGCTCACGCTGGAGCGCAACGGCACGGCGGTACGGGACATCCCGGTCTCCGGCGGCACGCCCGGCGGCGACAAGCGCTCCTGGCGGGGCACGGCCGTGCTGATGGCGAAGGAGGGCACGATCCGGATGAACTCCGAGACGGTCGGCCTCGGCGATGCCTACGACAAGATGGTCGACTACTCGATGCGGCTGACCTGGTCCGGGATGTACGCGCACGCAGCGCCGTGGAACGCGCGGTACTTCGGCACGGCCAACCGCGGCTCGGGCTGCATCGGTATGAGCGACGCCGACGCGGCCTGGCTCTACGGGCAACTGCGGCCGGGCGACCCGTTCGAGGTCAGCGGCGCGGACACGAAGGGGACGGTGGCACCAGGCAACGGCTACGGCGCGTGGAACGTGCCGTGGGAGGAATGGCGGGCCAAGAGCGCGCTGAACTGACACCCTCACCCCGTGCCCTCGGCCTGTCCCAGGCACTCGAACCACACCGTTCTGCCCGGCCCGGCCGGCCGCGGCTCCGCCGGTCTTTCCGGGCAGGGAGCCCGGTCCTTCAGGGCCGGGGGGAATTCCCGCTCCCGCGTAGCGGGGCAGGAGTAGCCGAATCACCTTCAGGGCGATTCGGCGTCTCGCCCGACTGGACGGCGCGTCGCACGACGGCGACCAGCCAGGAATTCAGGGAGCGGTCATCAGCGGCGGCAGCAACCTTGGCGCTCTCGTACAGGTCGTCGGGCATGCGGAAGTTGAACTTGATCACACGTCAAGTATGGCCCCACAATGGGGCCATGTCCAGGTTTCGGATGTACCCCACGCATGAGCAGGAGCAGCAGATGCTGCTGCATGTGACTGCTCGCGATAGTTGTCACTTCGCAGTGCTGGTTGTCACCAGATCGTCTTCCCTGTGACGTGGACGAGGTCTGTGGCGCTCGCGATGTAGGTCCTGCTCCCTCTCCATCTTGGTTTGTCGCGGACGGCCAGAAGGCGTCGCAGTGGCTGCGACAGGGGCATGGCCGGTGAGTTTCGGAGCGTGCCTGCCATTTCGGGCTCTCTAGTCTGTGCTGCTTGGAAGACCGGTCGGATGGCGTCGAAGACGTCGTCGTCTTCCGTGGCGAGGAGGCGATCGGCGATATGCAGCACCGCCCCTGCGGCGAATGGGTCATCCGGGAGGGTGCTGAAGGCGCGGGATGTGTGGCGCTTGCCTCCTCTGGCCCGTAGCTCGTTGCAAGTGGTGCGGCAGTCTGTGGCGGCCTGGTCGACGGCGTTCTTCATCTCCGCGGTGGCGGCGAGGTCCTGGGTGGCCGGCCAGGACAGCAGGACCAGTGCGCTCATGACGCGGAGGTCCATGAAGTAGTGGACGGTGGGCACGAGCCAGCCGATGCTCTGTGTGCGGTGGGGGTCGAGGAGGTCGAGTATCTGCTGCTGCAGGCCGAGCAGTTCCTTCATGGTCTGCTCGTCGTGAGCTGCCGTGAGACGCGCGGGTTGTGCGAGGTCGGCGCCGCAGAGGAGGGGGCGGTCGTTCGGGCCGGTGCCGATTCGGGATGCTCGGCACTGGGCGGGGTGGATGCCTTCCTCCCCGGGGCTGGGGATGAAGCTGAATCTGCTGCCGCCGAGCGCGGCCTGGCCGCAGGCGGGGCAGTGGTTGATCAGGAGCCGCTGGTGTTCCACGCAGGCGAAGACGGGCGGGAGTCTCCAGGAGCGTCTCCAGCTTCCTCCGTGCCGCTGCTGGATGGGGCTGTTGTCGTCGCCGCGGAGGCATTGCGGGCAGTATCGGGTCCAGCGGGAGTAGAGCCCTGGATTGTTGTGGAGCATCCTGGCGGAGTTGCCGCGGCGGGTGAGGTCCTCGTTGAGTGGGCCGTAGTGCCGCCCCAGGGCCGCGAGGAACAGTTGGTCGGCCTCGTCCGGCGTGAGCCGGGTGACCCGGGCGAAGGTGCGGATGCGGTCCTCGCCAGGGCGATAGAGGAGGTTAATCGGCAGGCTGCGGCCGGGGTACGCGGGAGCATGGCCGCTCCCGGAGGGGAGAAGTCCGGTCCTTTTGGTGATCTGGCCGGGCGAGGTGCCCAGCCGGTGCGCGAGCCGCAGCAGGTAGCCGGCCACCGATTCGTCGTGGAGTGGTGCGAGGCTGCGGGGCAGTGGCCGGGGCTCGTTGTGAGGTGTACTCATGCGTCGGCTGCTGGTGGTGTGCCCTGGTCGTCGAAGGCCTTGTTGCGGCCCCTTGAGGGCTTCTTCGGCGTTTGAGGAGGGGACACGTCCTTGGGGATCTCGGGGACTTCGCCGGCGTCCGGGTCACGGTCGGCGAGGTTGCCCAGCCGGATGGGGATCGTGGCCAGTTGCTCGGGTGTGAGTTGCTCGGCGCCGGACTCGATCGCGTCGGCGCAGCCGTCCTCGATGAGCCGTTTGAGCAGGCCGACGATGCCGCGGGTGCGGTCGTAGAGGTACTCGGGCATCTCGCCATCGGTGAGCATGCCGGCCCAGGAACGGAACAGCCGGAGCCGGTCTTCGATCCCGGCCAGGTGGTCGAGGAAGGCGGTCATGCCTTCGGTGGTGTCGTAGTCGAAGGGGTCGAGATCGACGAGGTCGAAGCGGCGCTCGGTCTGCGTGGCGGCCGTGGGGTTGAAGCTCTTGCCGGACCTGACCGGCGGGATGATCAGCTGGCCGGTCCGGGGGTCTGGATAACCTCCCCTGATTAGACCGGAGCTGGGGATGTCGACACCGACGAGAACCAGGGTGACGTTCAGGTCCATCAGTTCGCGGATGAGATCAAGGGTGTCCTGGTCGTCCTCGCGGTGGAGGCGCAGGCGGGTGATGTCGTCCAGCAACAGGGCGGTGGTGCGGTGGTCGCGCAGGGAGTCGCGGACGGCGCGGATCATGCCGTTGAGGGTCTTGGGGTGCGGGGCGCCGAAGTAGTCGAGGACGGCCGTGCAGAGCCCTTTGGGAGTGGCCCGAACCGGGGTGCGGCAGTAGGCAACGGGGACGAACAGGTCGCGGGTGCCCTCGACGGGCGGAGGCAGGAGCTGGCGATGCAGATCACGCCAGACGTCCTCGAAGGCGGCCGCGGCGGCGCAGGCGGTTTCGGTCTTGCCGAGGTAACCACCGCCGCTGATCATCAGGCCGTCGCGGGTGCCGGGCTCGAAGTTCAGCGCGTTGTTCCGCAGCCGGTCCGCATGAGCCGGGTGACCTTGGCGCTCATCGGTGTTTCCAGCAGCCCGATGTTCATGTGGGTGGCGGTGCGGTGCAGGTCGTGCAGGGCCTGCCGACGCGGGCTGAGGGCGGTGTATTCCTCGACCGAGAGTCTGGGGGCCGGGATGAACTGGTCCCGTTGGTCGCGCCACTGACGCCAGCCCTCGTAGTGGGTGCGGTCCGGCGGTGGCCCGGCCCGCAGGAAGGGGACGATGCCGCTCTCATCTGGTGCATCCGCCATCGGGCGGCTCCTCCTCGTCGTCCTCGGGCAGCAGGAACAGGTCACGCGCGCGCAAGGACGCGCCAAGGGAAGGCGGCGGCGTGGGCCTTGCCCGGACGGCCTGTTCCCGGCGGTGGCGCCGGGCGCCGGCGATGCTGGCGTCCGCCTCCCGGGCGCGTTCCGGCCAGCGCAGCGGGGTCACCACCGCCCCGGCCGGGGATGGGCGGGCCGTGCTGTGGGGGCGGTCGGCCTGGGCGGCGCTGGCCTGGGTGACCTCGCGGGCGTGCTCGGTCCGTGCGGACTTCGGCATCTGCGTCTTCCACTGGCTCACCGGGATGCGGGAGCCGAGCAACTCCATGAGGACGGGGAGGAGTTCGTCGTCCGTGCGGGGCCTGAGGCCACTGGCTTCGGCCTGTTGGAGCAGTTCGCGTACTCGTGCGTCACCGAAGGCGGGTGCTTGTCCTCCGGGCGGCAGCCCGGTCCAGGGCAGGGGGTGCCAGTCGTGGCTGAGCGGGTCCTGGAAGAACACGGTGCGGCGGTCCCTGGGGTCCCGGCGGACGACCCAGGAGCCCTTGCGCCGGCCGCCGCGTGCGGAGCGCTGGCCGCGGTAGGGGTCCAGGGCCGGTCCGTCATACCAAAGTCCGCGGATCTTCACCCCGCGCCGGGGATCGATCTTCTGAACGTAGTGGACGGGCAGCAGTTCGTAGAAGAGCTCCGGCGAGGGGATCTCCATGGCGAAACCGGCCTGGGCGAACGAGGCCGCGAACAGTGAGTTCGGGCTGTGGTCGCCGCCGGGGTCCCAGCTGGGTGCGTACTGGCCCAGCCTGCGGCGCTGCCAGACGGACACGATCCAGGTGGCGATGAGGTGTTCCATCTCGTCGATGGTCAGCACCGCGTCGCCGTCCGGGTCGGCGCCGCGGTCGGCGGGATCGATGCCGGTGTAGCCAGGCAGCTGCTCGAACAGCAGCGTCCTGACCGCGCCGAAGGCGCGCTCGACTGCGGCCTTGTCGGTCGGCCGCAGGATCCGCGAGGGCAGGACGTTGCAGCCCAGGACTCGCTGGGCGTCGACCAGATGGTGGTTGCGGTAGACCGAGCCGTGATCGGTGGTCACCGTCTCCGGGGCGAAGAACGGCAGGCCGGCGACCCTGTGCCCGGCAAACTCGGCGACCACCGCGGCGGGCAGGCCGGGATAGGGCCATTCCAGGTCCGCGCCCCAGTCGGGCCGCATGGGCAGCGGCAGCATCACGTCCCGCAGCAGCATCGCGACGTCCACCGACGTGTCGGAGACGAGGGTGAGCCGGAAGGCGCAGAGCGAGTGCGTGTGGACGTCCATGGCCAGGGTCAGGTGGACCTTGACCGGGTCACCGAACACGCTCTCCCGGACCATCACCGGCAGCACCGTGGTGTCGAGCGCGACCACCTGGCCGGGCCGGTGGACGAGCACATGCCCGTTCTTCACCGGCAGTTCGGCCGAGCGCGCATAACGCTGGCGGGATCCGCCCGGGCCGAACCACTCGCGCCATACCGTGCGCAGGGTGTTGTAGCTGGGGACGGTGACATCGCGGTCGGGGAAGGTTTCGCGTACGTGCTGGTGGATCATGCGTTCGCGGGTCCGCATGGTCACCCTCGATCGGTGCAGGGTCTCCGCGCGGACCGCGAAGACCGCCTCCCGGATCTCCTCGGTGACACTGGGGTGCCCACCGCTCTCACGCAGCCACCGCTCGTCCGCGCAGCCCACCACACCCGCCTCCCGCCGGCGGGCGTCCCAGCGGATCAGCGTGCGATAGCCGACCCGGTCCAGGCCCAGCAACCGGGCCTGCTGCCGATCCATGGCGGCCAGTTCGACAGCCTTGGCCTTCCGCCGGGCGGTCAGGGTCGTAGTGGCCGGGTCGTACTGCGGCTTCGGCTCACCCGGGGCAGGCCGAAGCGGGTCCCCGCTGCGGAAGCCGGTCTCCACCTCCAGCAGATGAGCCAGCCGCAAGGCGGCGATCTCCCGCTGCCCGGGTTCCAGATCCCGCAACGTCTTCGGCTGACGGCCCCGGTCGGCGCCACGAGCCGCCGTTGTCGAAGCGGGGCGGCAGCCGGGGTGGTTGGCCAGGAACCGGAAACTCACCCGCTGCCGGTTGCCATCCTCCCCGACGAGCTGAACCCGGCCCAGCTCCGGCTCCCGGTGCTCGACCGTCCACTGAGCGCCGTCCAGCACCAGTACGGCCCCGGGCGACAGGTCCAGGACCGCGGCCGCCCTCACCGCGTCCGTCCCGCAGGGTTGATCACCATCGAGCGGTCGCCGAACGGCCGGCTCAGATCGGCTCCGAGCGTGCGGTGCCAAAGCAGGTGCAGCAGCTGGGCCCGGCCCAGCGGGGGAAACGGCGCGGCCTCCGCGAGTTCACCGAACGTCCCGCCGCCGCAGGCGGCCGCCAGCAGAACCGGACGCAACCCGAACGGATCTGACAGCGGCCGCCGTTGAGAGGAGTACACATCCACCGCGGCGGCGACGTGTTCCCTCCAGCCAGCCGCGACCACATAGCGCCAGCCGCAGGCCAGCGCGACCTCGGCGGCCGCGGCAAACGCCACCAGATCGTCCGGTCCGATGAGCGGCTGCGGCCGGACGTCGACCAGCCACATGCCTGTCCGGGTCACCGCCAGGAAGTCCGGGATGTGCGCCCGCCGACCGGTCTCGGTATCGAACCGCAGTCGCATGGGCTGCGAGACGACGTCCACCAGGTCGGCCGCGAAGTCCATCGCCAGCAGCACACGCGCCTCTTCCAGGCTCTCAGCCCCATGATGGCGCCCCGTGCTCACCAGGAAATGCAGGCCGGGGCGATGGCGCTGAGCCCGGCGCCACGAGAATCCACGCATCGGGCTTCCGCCCGGCACCATCGCCGCCTGCGCCAGATCCCGGATTGCGCACGACACCTCCTCGCCCGCCGTCCGCAACGTTGCCGTCCAGCGGCGGGACCACCCCGGTCCCAGAACCAAGGCATCCCGTCCCGCGGCCACCGACACAGGAACAAGCAACTCGTCCCACCGGCAGCGGTGCGACCACAAGGCCCCACCCAGGGCCGCGGAACCGGCAGACCCTTGCCCACCAGCACGTACTTCGCCCACACGACCAGATAATCGGCAACACGGCGAAGAGGAAGCGGTTGTCCAGAGTTGGTGACAGCAGGACCGCGAACCGCCCAGAAATGTCAATCAGTACGCATCCACTGGCAGCGGCTGCTGCACTCCGTCCCGCGTGGATGTCTTGGTGGCACCTTTCGCAGGCTACGAGGGTCTGGGGCCTCCACCGGCCACCCCGGCTGCAGGCCGGCTGGGGCGGCTGGAGCCGGGCACGGTGATCGAGGTCGACCGCAAGGTCGACCAGAGCGGCATCGCGAGCCTCGGCAAGGTCGCGGTGACGATCGGATACGAACTGGCGAACCAGCGCGTCATGTTACGCCTGGACGGACACCGTCCGTCATGTCCGACTGGGTACCGGCGCACCCGATCGGGATGATCGGCCGCGTTGCCTTACACGTGCGCGAGGCACTTATACGATGGTGCAGTCGAACGAGAAGATCACCCCGGCGGGAGACCTGTTCGACCCGCACGTTCCATGATCGGTTGAGATGCGGCTTCTGAGCGTTCCGGTTGGCGGACATTGAGTCACCGCGCATGCGGCCGAAGCAAGGACCGGCGGGCGTAGCCGCCGTTCCAGGGCCCGGGCCCTGGAAGGTGGACGGGTCAGTACGCCTGGACGGCGGCTTCGGCAACGCGGACGTCCTGGTCGACGGTGCCGCCGGAGACGCCGACAGCCCCGGCCACGCGGCCGTCCGCGTCCACGATCGGCACCCCGCCACCGAAAGAGATCAGACCGCCGTTGCTGTGCTCGATACCGTAGACAGGACCGCCGGGCTGCGAGATCTCCCCCACGGCTCCGCTGGGCCTCGAGAAGAGTATCGAGGTCTTGGCCTTCTTCAGGGCCAGGTCGATCGAGCCGAGCCAGGCGTCGTCCATCCTCGTGAAGTGCAGCAGGTGGCCGCCGGCATCGACAATGGCGATGTTCATCGCGGTTCCTATCTCCTCAGCTGCACTCTGACCGGCGGCAGCGAGGCGAGTTGCGATATCCAGGGTGATAGTAGACAAAGTGAATCCTTTCGTTGGGGTGAGTCGTTGCATGCGGTGGCTGGCCGCAACGTTCCTTGGGGGGCAGCCCCAGGAACCCCGCACTGGCCGGATGTGACACTTAAGGGCGTGAGTTGAGCTCGGAGACTTCCTCAAGGACAAGCGGGCGCAGATCGCCCCAGAGCAGGTCGGGCTGCACGCCGTGGGCAACCCTCTCCGCGTTGATGGGACTTCCTGGATTCGGCCAGAGCTGTGCTTCCTCCTCAGTTGCTCCGGTTTTGGAGGGCGCGGGGAGCATGAGTGTGTGAGGGGCGCGGCGTGGGCAGCTTGTGTGTCAGGCGGGAGGGTTCGGTCATGTGGCCCAGCCGGTGGGGGTAGCGGACCCTGAGCGCTGCGGCCGCCGCGGTCGCGGCTGCCAGGATGACGCTTGCCAGCAGCAGGGAGGCTGAGTAGCCGGTTCCCAGCAGAGGCTGGGAGATCAGGGGGCCGATGATCTGCCCGATTCCATATCCGGCCGTCAGCAGTGCGATCGCGCGCGGGACTTGGAGGTGTTCACCGAGGGCCAGTGCCAGGGAGACGATGCCCACGAATGTGCCGCCGAAGGCGGCCGCTGCGACGAGCGCGCTGACGCTGCCGGGAATGAGTGCGGTGAGGGCGATACCCGCGGCCTGGAGCATCAAGGCGGAGGCCAGCAGGGTGGGGCGGCTCCAGCGTCGGGCCAGGGACGTCCACAGTGCCGAACCGGGGATCGCGGCCAGTCCGACGACGACCCACGCTCCTGCGCCGACCCAGCCGGGGGCGTCCTGGGTGATCGAGGCGACGAGGAAGGTGCCGGCGATGATGTAGCCGATGCCTTCGAGGGTGTAGCTGAGCGCCAGTGCGGTGAACCACCGGTGTGTACGGGGGCGGGTCTTCGCCGGGCCGCCTGCTGTCTGCGGGGCCTGCGGGGCGGGCGGGTCGAGTTTCCAGGAGGCTGCGGTCAGCAGCAGCGTGAGGACGGTCGCGATCCACCACGCCGTACGCCAGGTCGAGATTTCGCGGACGGCCAGGACCAGCACTCCCGAAAGCACGATTCCCGCACCGATACCGCCGAATCCCCAGCCGATCAGATGCGGGGCCGATCGGCGCAGTCCGGACAGCAGTGCGCCGACCGCGTAGACGAAGGCGAGCGCGCTGGTGAACCCGGCGATGAGGCGCAACCCCGACCAGAGGGTGACGTCCTGGGTTAGCGGCATCAGGGCGAGAGAAGCAGCCATCACGATCAGCGAGGCACGCATCGCCAGGCGCGAGCGGACCAGTCGGGGTGCGAAGCTGCCGGCCAGCGCGCCGGCCAGGTAGCCGACATAGTTGGCCGTCGCCAGGTTCGCCCCGCTCGTGGCGGAGAGGCCGGCCTGGTCGTGCATCAGCGGCAGGATCGGGGTGTAGACGAAGCGGCCGACCCCGGTACTGGCGGCCAGCGCAGCAGCCCCCTGGGCGGCTATGACCCAGGGTGCGGGTCCAATAAGCAGGCGTTCGGCCGAAGCTCGTTCAAGGGTGAGAGTCACGGAGAGTCCTGTCTTTCTCGTAGTCCTGGCACTGTGCGGCCGGATCGGGCGGCGGCATCTTCGGCGCCAGGTCCGCGGCGGCATCGCCACGAAAGACCCTTCGCGGCCCATGGGTGGCCTGAAGCAGGGTTGAGAGCTGGGATCTCTGACATTCAGGTCACGGCGTCATCTGTGGGGTGACGGCTCCGGTGACGGGGGTGTCACCGTCGAGGAACTTCGACCATCACGCGGTTGAGGGAGGGGCTGGTGCGGCCCGGCAGCGATGAACGCGGCGGCGTCGCCACGGGGCACATCGCCGTACTCGACCGCCGATCCAGCGGTGATGAGGCTGGTGTGGTGCGTGTCGAGCAGAGTGCTGTGCCTCATGATCAGCCGGGTGAGGCCGGTGCTGGAGTTGGTGATCAGGTCGCCGCTGACTTGTGCGGTGCCTGAGGCTCGACGGTGCCGGTCTGCGCCGCACTGCGGTGCAGACCGGCACCTCTGGCCGAGCAGTCTCAGCGGCCTTGGGTGTCGTCGAGTCCTTCGACGATGAAGACGCGGTAGTCGGCGCCGGCTTGGCGGTGGGGCAGTGCTGCCTGGTAGGCCGGGCTCTCGTACCAGGCCCGCGCGTCCTGGGCGCTGGGGAAGCGGTGGATGAGCACTCCCTCGAACGCGGTGCCTTCCAGAGTTTCGATCGCCCCGTACCCCACGACGGGTGTCAAGTCGTGGCCGGCCCGGGCCGCCCGGGCCGAGCTGGCGTAGAGGGCCAGCTCGTCCGGGTCGGTCACGCGCTCGCGGAGCATGACGACGTAGGCGCTCATCAGCTGGCCTTGGTGACCAGCTCGATCAGGGCGTCGGCCGCGGGGGCCGAGGAGGCCGGGTTCTGCCCGGTGATCAGCAGACCGTCCTGCAGGACATAGGGCTGCCAGTCGCCGGCCTTGGAGTAGACGCCTCCGAGCTTGGTGAGTTCGTCCTCGACCAGGAAGGGGACGACGTCGGTGAGCTGGACGGCATCCTCCTCGGAGTTGGCAAAGCCGGTGACGTTCTTGCCCTGCACCAGCGGGGTGCCGCCCTCGTTGACGACGTGCCGCAGCACGCCGGGGGCGTGGCACACCAGTCCGACCGGCTTGCCGGAGCGCAGGGTCGTTTCGATCAGCCGCGCGGAGTCGGCGTCCTCGGCCAGGTCCCACAGCGGTCCGTGCCCGCCGGGGTAGAACACCGTGTCGAAGTCGCCGGCCGAGACCGCCTTGAGGCGCACGGTGTTGGCCAGTGCCTGGGTCGCCTCCGCGTCGGCCTCGAAGCGGCGGGTGTCGTCGGTCTGGAAGCCGGGCTCGTTGCTCTTGGGGTCCAGCGGCGGTCGGCCGCCCTTGGGCGAGGCCAGCGTGATCTCCCAGCCGGCCTCCTTGAAGCGGTAGTACGGCGCCGCCAGCTCCTCCAGCCAGAACCCGGTCTTGCGGCCGGTGTTGCCCAGCTCGTCGTGCGAGGTGAGAACGATCAGAACCTTCATGACACACTCCTTGGTGAGTGAGTAGACCAGTCTACTATCAATGGGTGAAAGGGGTCCCCATGACCGGACCGGTCATGGGGCGCGGGGCTTCTACAGGTGCAGCAGCCTGCGAGTTGTCGCTGTGACGGTGTCCAAAGGGGCCAGGCTGCGGTGGATCTTGGCCATGACACTTGCCCCGAGCCACATGTCGTACAGGGCCTGTGCGACATCGCGAGCCTCACCGTCGACCGAGAGAGAGCCGTCCTCCAAGCCTTCGGTGATCGTCCGCTCGATGCGGTCGACGATGGCACTCGTGCCTTCCTTCAGAGCCAGGCGCATCGACTCGGACAAGTCCGCGACCTCGGCGCCGAGTTTCACGGCCAGGCACTTGCCCTGGCACTCCTCGACGCTCTGCGCCTGACGCCACTGCTGCCAGTAGGCCATCAGCCGCTCGGCCGCCGACCGACCGGGGCGGGCAAGGACAGTGTCCATGTCCGTGACGTAGTCCGCGAAGTAGCTCTGCAGGATCGCTTCACCGAAGGCGTCCTTCGAGGCGAAGTAGTGATAGAAGGACCCCTTCGGTACGCCGGCCTCCGCGAGCACCTCATTGATACCGACAGCCGAGTAGCCCTTGCGGGCCATGATCCGCTGGGCGGTGTCGAGGATGATCCGACGGGTGTCTGTGTTCCGTGTGGTGACCGGCATGGGTGAAACCATAGCAGTCGAGTAGACCAGTCGTCTAGAGGTAGCTGATCGGCTGCATCGGCACGGGACCGCACGATCCGGTATGACCCGCCCTACGCCGAGCTGTCCTTCGGCGGCGAAGTCAGTCGTATGAAGTGCGCTGATCTGGGCTGACTGGGTTGGATGTCAAGGAGATGCTGATCCGTTGGCCTCCTGATTGTCTGCTCGTGCTGGCGCCGTTCGGGATCGTGCGTATCTGATGTAGTGGCGGATGGCGCCGTATGTGATCAAGCAGTCGTGCTGGTCCAGGAGATCTGTCCAGATCTGCCTCCCGTTGAGCCCTCTGTCGATCATGCTCTCGACACCACCAGCGAGCAGGTCGACACCGACACTGGGGAGATCAGCCCGCTGGAGGTGGAGACGCTGGAGGCGATGTGGGAGCGGATCGAGCAGGTCGTGCCCCGGCACGAGCTGGCGGCGGCGATGGCTGCGCTGTTCGAGCTGACGCCGCCGCTCGACTCGGACGCGGACGAGGCATGGCGGGCCCAGCTGGTCACCCGGTTTGGCACCGTGCGGCCGTTCCTGAAGCTCCTGGTGACGGTGGTCGACTTCGGCGCCACCCCGGAGGGCCTGCCGGTCCTGAAGGCGTTGAAGTCGCTGCCGGACCTGATGGGACGCAAGAAGGTCGGCCCGGCGGAGATCGACACCGGCCTGCTCACCGGGTCGTGGCGGCGGCTGGTGCTGTCCGCGCCGCACCTGGAGCCGGGCACGGTCGACTGGAAGGCGTACGCGTTCTGCGTGCTGGAGCAGGTGCACCGGATGCTCCGAAGCAAGCAGGTGTTCGCGAAGAGCTCCTCCAAGTGGAGTGACCCGAGGGCGAAGCTGCTGGACGGGGAGGTGTGGGAGCAGGCAAAGCCGACCGTGCTCGCCTCGCTCAACCTGCCCGCGGAGGCGGGCGAGCACCTGGCAGCGCGGGCCGCGCTGCTGGACGGCACCTACCGCGAGGTCGCCGCGCGGGTGCCGGCGAACTCCCAGATCGTGTTCGACGACGACGGCCGGCTGCACTTCGCCGCCCTGGAGCCGGAGCCCGAACCCGCTTCCCTGCGCCAGCTGCGCGAGGCAGTGGAGGCGATGCTGCCCCGGGTCGACCTGCCGGAGGCCCTGCTGGAGGTGTTCTTCTGGACCGGCGCCGACCAGGCGTTCACCTCGGTCACCGGCGGCGAGGCCCGGCTGAAGGACCTGAACGTGACGATCGCCGCGCTCTTGGTCGCGCATAGCTGCAACGTCGGCTACACCCCGGTCATCGGGGCCGCGGACGCCCTGAAGTACGCGCGCCTGTCCCATGTCGACCAGACGTATCTGCGGCTGGCGACGTACCGGGCCGCGAACGCCACGCTGATGACTACCAGGCGGCCATCCCGCTCGCGCAGGCGTGGGGCGGCGGCCTGGTCGCCTCCGTGGACGGCATGCGGTTCATCGTCCCCGTGCCGTCGGTGTACGCGCGGCCGAACCGGAAGTACTTCGGGCGCCGGGGCGGGGCGACCTGGCTGAACATGATCAACGACCAGGCGGCGGGGCTGGGCGGGAAGGTCGTGGCTGGCACCCCGCGCGACTCGCTGTACGTGCTGGACGTCCTCTACGACCGGGACGGCGGCAAGCGTCCCGAAATGATCGTCACCGACACTGCGAGCTACAGCGACATTGTCTTCGGGCTGCTCACCTTGGCGGGGTTCGCGTACGCGCCGCAGCTCGCTGACCTGCCGGATCAGAAGATGTGGCGCATCGACCGCGCCGCCGATTACGGCGCCTTCCAGGACGCGGCCCGCGGCCGGGTCGACCTCGCCAGGATCGAACGGCACTGGGAGGACATCCTTCGGATCATCGGCTCCATCCACACCGGCGCCGTGCGCGCGTACGACGTGATCCGGATGCTGTCCCGCGACGGCCGCCCCACCCCGCTCGGCGACGCGATCGCCCACTACGGGCGGATCGCCAAGACCCTGCACATCCTGCGCCTGGCCGACGAGCCCGGCTACCGGCGGCAGATCAAGAGCCAGGCGAACCTCCAGGAGGGTCGCCACTCCCTCGCCCGGAAGATCTTCCATGGCCGGTCCGGGCAGCTCTACCAGCGCTACCAGGACGGCATGGAAGACCAGATCGGCGCCCTGGGCCTGGTCCTCAACGCCTTGGTGCTGTTCAACACGCGGTACATGGACGCCGCGGTGAACCAGCTGCGTGCGGACGGCTTCGACGTCCGTGACGAGGACGTGGCCCGCCTCTCGCCGTTCGTGCGGCATCACGTCAACATGCTCGGCCGGTACTCCTTCCAGCTTCCCGACCTGCCCGGAGGCCTGCGTCCGCTGCGCGATCCGGATGCCACCGACGAGGAATGACCCGGTCCCGCGCCGCCGAATGGGAGGACCCTGGAGCTATGGCCAGGAGGTACGTCCGGCGGTGCGCATAACGAGATCTCCGACAGAGCCTGGAATTCCCCAGCCCCGGTCACCGGGGCTGGGCGACATGGGACTTCGCAGGTGGCCGCAGGTGGTTGGAGTGGTTCTTTGGGCAGGTGTCGCCCGTCAGGGCTGCCGGGTCGACGGTTTGCTCGTGGATTGCGCGTGCTGTTCCTGTCCGGTCGTGGCGGACCAGCTGGCGAGCAGTTTCAGGCCGTCCTCGGCGGCGGTTTCGGGGGGCGCGCTGTAGACGACCACGCTCAGGCCGCTTTCGTCCGGCAGGCTCATAGTCTCCTGGTCGAGTTCCAGGTCGCCGACGAGCGGGTGGTTGAGGCGTTTGGTGCTGTCGCGGAAGACATGCACGTCGTGGGATCCCCACATCACGCGGAAGGCGTCGCTGCGGGTGGACAGTTCACCGATCAGATTCGACAGTTCCCGGTCGTAAGGGCTCTTCCCCGCCTCGACGCGCAGCGCACCCACGGCGAAGCGGGCCATGCGCTCCCAGTCGGTGTAGAACCGCCTGGCCGCCGGACTGAAGAACGCGAACCGGGCGACGTTCGCCCCGCATGTCGCATCGGCGTACATCTCCGAGTACAGGGCCCGGCCCAGCGGGTTGGCGGCCAGCGCATCGAGGCGGTTGTTCATCACGAACGCCGCCATCCCCGACATGCCCTCGACGATCCGGGCCACGCTCGGCCGCACCGCCGGCCGCACCTCCCGCTTCCGTGCCCGCGCCCCGGGCGCCGGTCCGGCGGCGCGGGCGAGGTCGTACAGGTACATGCGCTCGGTGGCATCCAGCCGCAGGGCCTGGGCGAGGGCGTCCAGCACGCTGTCGGAGACGCCTCGGAGGTTTCCGCGCTCCAGGCGCGTGTAGTACTCGACGCTCACCCCGGCGAGCGTGGCGACCTCGCCCCTGCGCAGTCCGGGCACCCGCCGCTGACCATACGTCGGCAGACCTGCCTGCTCGGGGGTGATCCTCTCGCGTCGGGAGCGGAGGAATGAGCTGACTGCGTCCCGGTTGTCCATGCCGACCAGGGTAGGCAGGCCGCGCGAGGGGTGGGGGTCCCTGCCAGTACCCCTCACAGCAGAAACTCCCCCGTCACGGCCGTCTGCCGTTGCATGGTGCGTGCCCCGATTCCCGGGGCCCGACCGGTGGGAGGACGTATGCGCCCCCTGGCCGGCCGACCTTCCCAGTACCGGAACAAACCTGAAGGGCACGCGAGATGAGTAACCAGATCGAGACGGTGACGGAGAGCCCCGCGGATGTCGTGCGAGGGCTGTATGACGCGCTGAGCAAGGGCGACGTGCCGGGTGTCCTGGCCAAGCTCGACCCTGAGGTGATCGTCGACGAGCCGACCCAGCTCCCCTACGGCGGCGTGCACCAGGGCCGCGAGGTGTTCGTGCAGTCGATCCTGGGCGCGATGATGGGCTACGCCAACGTCGCCATCACTGATGCCGAGGTGTTCGAAGGCCCGGCCGGCGTCATCGGAACGCTCACCGGAACGCTCACGGCCCACACCACCGGTGAGGAATTCCCGCTGACCATGGTCGAGATCCACCAGGTCGAGGACGGAACGGTGCGCAAGATCGACGTCTACACCAAGAACCCCCACGAGCTCGCCGCGTTCTACGCGCGCGCCGAGGCGGGCACCCGCTGACGACGGCACCCCTTCACGAGTCCGGCCGAGTTGCCTCACGGCAGCGCGAGCAGCTCGGCCGACTCATGCCCAGGCCCAGGCCGTCGCATCGATGACCCCTGCCCGCATCAGCGACACCGCGACCAGCTACGCGCACCACACAGCGAAGGACACACCATGACCACCACCTGGTTCATCACCGGCACCTCCTCAGGCTTCGGGCGACTGCTCACCGAACGCCTCCTGGCCCGTGGCGACCGCGTCGCCGCCACGCTCCGCCGGCCCGAGGCTCTCGACGACCTCCGCGCCGAGCACGGCGACCGGCTCTGGACCGCCCAGCTCGATGTCACCGACACCGAGCAAGTGCGTCGCGTCGTCACCGAGGCGTTCAAGACCCTCGGCACGATCGACGTCGTCGTCAACAACGCCGGCTACGGCGTCCTCGCCTCCGTCGAGGAGGCATCCGACGAGCAGATCCGACGCGTCATCGACACCAACCTGCTCGGCTCGATCCAGGTCATCCGTGCCGCCCTCCCGCACCTGCGCACCCAGGGCCGAGGCCGCATCCTGCAGGTATCCACCGCGGGCGGTCAGACCACCTACCCCAGCCTCAGCTACTACCACGCCTCCAAGTGGGGCATCGAGGGGTTCTGCGAGACCGTCGCCCACGAGATCGCGCCGTTCGGCCTGGCCCTGACCATCATCGAGCCGGGTGCGACCCCCACCAACTTCGGCACGTCGCTCGACATCGCACCGCCCCTGCCCGAGTACGAGAACACCCCCGCGGCCCAGACCCGGCAGGCGTTCCTCGGCGGGCACTTCCCGGTGCCCAACAGCGCGGAGAAGCTCACTGACGCGATGATCGACCTCGTTGACTCCGGCGCGACCCCGCTCCGCCTCCCGCTCGGCCCCGACACCTACGAAGACGTCCGCGCTGCCCTCACCGGCCGGCTCGCCGAACACGAGGCTCATCGCGACATCGCCCACTCGGTGGCGGCCACAACCGCCCGGTGACCGAGACCCGCGTCAGTCGCCGCCGACGACGAGTGACTACGCGGGTTCGCCGTACTCGGCGATGTATGCCGCGCGGTGCTCGATATGGGCACGCAGTGAGTCACTCATGTGGCGCATCCCACCACGCAGCAGTGGCAGGCCGCATCGGAAATTACTGCCCGGAACAGAGAACCACGATCACCGTCTCACGCAGCACTGCCATCCCCTCCGAGTCCCCGCAGAAAGGCCCGTGCCCTGGCCCGCGCCTCCTCGGAGACGGTCACGCCGGTCATCCGACGGATCTCCTCCATGGCGTACCGCCCCCGCTCTTCCCTCTCCGCCATCGTGAGCTCCCGGTTCACCAGCTCCTCCAGGACCTCATTCATGCTGACGCCCCGCTCCGCAGCCAGAACCCTCAGCCGATCTCGGACAGCCTTGGTCGTCTTGATGCTCGTGTCCTGCTCACCCATGACCCCGCATTGTGCCTCCACACGGCACACACGGTGACAACTCGGCTGCGAACACGCGACTGGTGACAACAAGCTCGCGCATTCGGTGACGAATACCGCTGAGATCTCAACAGGGCATCCCAGGTCAGCCAGCGACGTCGGTGACACCTAACGCTGAAATCCACACTGCACTGCGCGCACGCACGGTATGTGTGGAACCTCGCCGTCGAGCAGCACGCGCACTGGAAGCCCGGACGTAAGTCCGCGCCCGGGTTCGCCGAGCAGTGCCGCCAACTCACCGAGGCCCGGCATGACCACGAGTGGCTGCGGGCCGGCAACGTAGACGTGCAGCAGCAGGCGCTGAAGGACTTCGCCAAGGCCAAGAACGCCAAGTTCACCTCCGGCTTCGGTGAGCCGACGTGGCGCAAGAAATACCGGCACGAGGGCTTCCGGGTCATCGGTACCGATCGGATTCCTGAATTCGAGGCGGACGGGGCGCCGAAGCTGAACCAGAAGACCGGCAAGCAGGTCATGGGCCGCTCGGCCGTGGTGCAGAAGCTGAACCGCAAGTGGGCGCAGGTGAAGGTGCCCGGCTGTGGCTGGGTGCGCTTCCGCCTCACCCGGCCGGAACTCCCGGCGGCGAAGACGTTCCGTGTCACCTACCGCAACCGGCAATGGCATATCGCGTTCGCCGTCGTCCCTGTCCCGATTGACACACCCGGCACTGGGGAGGTCATCGGTATCGACCGGGGTGTGAAGATCACCGCAGCGCTGTCGGACGGCCGCACACTGAACTGCCCGCAGCTCACCGTCAAGGAACGTACCCAGATCCGCAAGCACCAGCGCCGGGCCGCCCGCGCGTCCAAGGGCAGCGAGGCCAAGACCGCCGAGTACGCCAAGGTCGCCAAGCTCAAGGCCCGGGAATCGGACCGGCGCAAGGACTGGTGCGAGAAGACCTCGACCATGCTGGCCAGGTCGTATGACCTGGTGCGGTTCGAGAAGCTGAACATCAAGAACATGACCGCCTCCGCGAAGGGAACCATGGAGGCGCCGGGCAAGAACGTCCGGCAGAAGGCCGGGCTGAACCGGGCGATTCTCGCCCAGGGCTGGGGCATCCTCAGGCGCAGGACCGAGGAGAAGGCCCCCGGCCGCGTAGAGGACGTCCCCGCCCCGTACACAAGTCTGCGGTGCAGCGCCTGCGGATGGATCGAGAAGAACTCGCGCAAGAGCCAAGCCGAGTTCATCTGCGTGTCCTGCGGCTTCACCTGCAACGCGGACAAGAACGCAGCCAACAACGTCGCGGCAGGACAGGGCGGAATCCCCCGCCCCCGGCGCTCAGCCGGTGCCGGAGGGACGACACCGCCCACACAGCGGTCGAGCGTCCGTGAACCTCAACCCAACCGGGTTGGAATCCCCCTCTTTTAAGAGGGGGAGGATGTCAAACGACTCGGCCGACACAGGTGGACGATTGAACGCACCATGTGCGCCACGAGGCGCTCTGTTTGTATCCCCGGCTCAGCCGGGAGGGACTCGGAAGGAGGTTTCTGGGCCTGATGACTTACCTGGATCCGAAAGGTGAAGGGGACAACAGCATGTCAGCAAACCAGCAACCGGGCTCAGTGAGGTTTTCTCAACGAAACGATCTCGTGAGGTGACTCGGCCCAGGGGATCCCGCGAGCCGCGATGAGTCCTGCGGCGTCCGGCGGTCGTACTGTCGAACCCGTTACAGAGGAGGACTTCTGATGCGCAGCGTGACCTATTCGATGAGCGTCTCACTTGACGGCTACATCGTCGGGCCGGACGGCGGCTTCGACTGGACGGCGCCCGACGAGGAGATCTTTCGCTCCTGGATCGACGAGATCCGAGAGGTCGGCGTCCACCTGTTGGGACGACGGCTGTACGAGACGATGCTGTACTGGGAGACCGCCGACCAGGATCCCTCGCTCGACGACTCAATGCTCGAGTGGGCCGCGATCTGGAAGCCGCTCCCGAAGGTGGTGTTCTCCACCACGCTGTCGGCGGTGCAGGGCAATGCCCGCCTGGCCTCCGGCGGCCTGGCGGAGGAGATCGAGCGGTTGCGAGCCGAGCCGGAAGAGGGCGACATCGCGATCGGCGGCGCGACTCTCGCCGCCGAGGCGGCCGCATTGGGTCTGATCGACGAGTACCGGGCCAGGGTCTACCCGGTGCTGGTTGGCGGTGGCATTCCGTTCTTTCCCCAGCGCGAGCGCCGGGTGGATCTCGAACTCGTCGAGACCCGCACCTTCAGCTCGAGAGTCGTCTACCTCCGCTACCGTGTGGCGCGCTAGCCGGCTCGTCCGCCGAGCCTTAGGAAGAACGGGACAGCCAGTAAGGTTTTCTCAACGGAGATCATTTCCACTGGCCGTTGAGGACGAGGGCGGCGCCGATGTAGCCCTTGTCCGCGAGGGTGGGAAGGCCCTTGGTGGCCGCCTTGTACAAGGCAGGCAGGGCATGGAGCCGGGCCGCGGTGATGTCCGGGACGGACCCCGGTTCGACCTCGGAGACCCACAGCGGGGTGCCATCCGGCGCGGACAGGAACTGCACATTGCCACCGAACACCTTGTGCTTCTGGCTGAACCGCCAGTCATTGCCGTTTTCGCGCGCTCCGGCGACGCGGTCGCACTCGATGAGTGTGCCGTCGAGGACCACGTGCGTCATCCCCAGACGCCTGACAGTGCGTCAGGACCTCGTGCAGGGCGAGCGCCTGGTCGGCGAGGACGTCGATGCCCTCGTGCAGGTAGCGGTATCCGGTGGCCTGCGAGATGCCGGCATCGCGGGCCAGGCAGTGGACACAGCCGTGCTCCCGGAACCAGCGCAGCACCAGGACGGTCTGCCGGAACGGGCCCAGCACCCGAGACCCGCGCGGGGTCCGCAAGCGGCGGCGGTGCCTGGCCAGGAGACGGGAGAGGAACTCGACGATGTGGCGCGGGACGTCGAGCGTGGCAGCGTAGGTCACCAACGTGAAGCCTCTGGTTCAGCAGACAAGATCTTGTGGTGAGACCTGTCCTACCAGGGGCTTCACGCCTGCCGACAGCCCAGCACCGCCCGCTGAGCGAACCGCACAACGCCGCAGAGATCATTTCGCTGAGAAAACCTCACTTGGAACAGTAACCGCGCCCGGTCGCGTGGCTGCACCCTTCCACCTTCCCGACTCCCCGCTGAGGCGTAGGTCCGCCGGCGCCCGGTGCCGCACCGAGGGGCGGATGGGAAGGTCCGCTTCCAGCCGGATTCTCTGAGAATCGGGCGACAGAGTCCCACAGTTCAGCCGCGCGAGGTGGTTTCCCTGACCCAGGGAAGCGCGAACCGCTCCATCAGCACCAAAGCGAAGTAGAGCAGGATGCTCATCAGCCCGATCAGGATGATCGCCGCCCAGGCGGTGGCGGTGTCGCCGACCCCGCCGGCCTGCACGATCAGATAGCCCAGTCCGGACTCACCGGCCTGGAACTCACCGATGACGGCGCCGATCGCGGCGAGCGGCATGGCCACCTTCAGCCCGACGAAGATCTGCGGCAGCGCGGCCGGCAGCCGGACCTTCCGGAACGCCTGCCAGCGTGAGGCGTCCAGCGAGCGCGCCAACTCGGCCAGGTCCGCCGGGGTCGACGTGAGACCGGTCGCGGTGGACAGCACGATCGGGAAGAAGCAGAGCAGAAACACCATGATCAGGACCGGCTTCTGCCCCCAGCCGAAAGCACCCACCAGCAGCGGCCCGAGCGCGATCTTCGGAACTGCGTTGACGGCGACCAGCAGGGGCGTGAACATCCGCTCCAGTACCCGCGAGGCGGCCAGTGACAGTCCGATCAGAACTCCGCAGGCACTGGAGAGCACGAACCCGACAACCGTCTCCACCGCGGTGTCGCCGGTGTGCTCCAGGAACTGGGCCGGGGCTGCGGTGAACGCCGAGAGAACGGCACCGGGCGGAGGCAGCACCACCGGGTGGACCACCTCCAGCACCGACGTGAGAAACCACCACACGCCGAGCGCGACCAGCAGCCCGGCCGAGGGCAGCAGTACGGCGCCGGTACCCGCCCCGCGCTGGAGGCCCACTCGCGGCACGGCCCCCGACTTCGGGGCCGCCGCCGGGGCCTGCTGCGGCTGCGAGAGTTCGGTCATCCCATCCTCCTCGGGCCGCCCAGCTCTTCCTTGTGCTCAGGTCACTCAGCGCGGAGTCGGGCGGCAGTGCCGGTGCTCCCCGCCCGACCGCCGGCGGGGAGTGGACGTTCGGGCAACCAGCGCGATCAGGCTTTCGGTACGAGGTCGAAGTCGATGATCTGCTCAGGGGTCATTCGTTGCGGCAGCGCACCCGCGCCGTCGAGGATCGCGATGCTCTTCGCGACCCGTCCGGAGTCCAGCGTCCCGATCGCCGTGCCGGAACCGCCTGGCCTGACGTACGCGGCCATCAACTCCAACTCGGCGGCCGCAGCCGCCGGATTCGTGGCGTCCACGTTCCGCTTCAGGATCTCGGCGGCCTCCTTCGAGTTGGCGAGGCTGTACTCCAAGCCCTTGAGCAGCGCGGTGGTGAACCGCTTCACCATCTCCGGCTCCTGCTCGGCGATCTTCCTCGACGTGATCAGCACGTTTCCGTAGAGATCGGGCATCACGTCGCTGTACGGCAGCAGGACGGCCTTCTTCTTGGTCACCGCCTCGATGGTCGGCTTACCCACCACGAACTGGCCGATGCCGTCCACCGAGCCGCTGGCAAGCGTGCCCATCAGGGTCTGTGCATCGCCGTTGACCCAGGTCACCTTGTCGGCGTCCACTCCGGCCAGTCGAGCGTACGTCGGGAAGAGGTTGCGCACGACGGAGCCGGGCGTGTCAGCGAGCCGTTTGCCCTCGATGTCCTTCGGTGCAGCGATGCCGTTGCCCTCGGTGGTGGCGATGGCGGCCATGGTGCGCTGCTGGATAGCGGCCACCGCGACGAAGTCCTTCGCCTGGCCACTGCCCATGTGCAGCAGACCTCCCGTCAGGTCGATCGGGCCGAACTGCGCCCGGCCACCCACGACGGCCGGAATCACGCCGCCGGTGCCCTGGCCCGGCTTGATCTCCACCTCGAAGCCGGCCTCTTCGAAGAACCCCTTGTCCTTCGCGACCCAGGCGTAGGCGTCCCGACCGAAGTTGCCGAACGAGGTCAGGTAGGTCACCTTCTCCAGTGCCTTGGCGTCCGCATCGGCACCTGCTTCGGAATCCGAGCCGCCACACCCCGACACCAACGCCAGTGCTGTGGCCAGGGCCACCGCGGCGACCGTACGGGCGAACCTGTTCATGCGCACAGTGTTGTCCTTTCCGCCCGCCGGCTGCGCCGACGGAGGAGCGTCGAGACAGAACGGCGTGACGGAACCGCCGAGGGCATGACACTTTGGTGCGGGCAACAGCGTACGAGAACCGGGCAGTTGTGGGGCCAGGTGTGGGGAATTCACCGGCAGCACGACAGGTACCGCTGAGCAGATCGCTCCAGTAACCTGACCGGGCGTCACGAACCGGCCGACATGGCGATCGCCAGTGGATGGGGAGACCGCCGGATGATCAGACTCACCGGTGTGTCCCGGAGCTTCACCAGCCGGTCCGGTTCGACGACGGCGCTCCAGGACATCGGCCTTCACATCGCCGACGGTGAGTTCGTGGCGGTGGTGGGCCGGTCCGGGTGCGGCAAGTCCACACTGCTCCGGCTGATCGCCGGGCTGCTGCCGGTCACCGAGGGCGAGATCACCATCGGCGGCGAGCGGGTCACCGGAGCCCGGCGGGATGTCGCCATGCTGTTCCAGCGGCCGGCCCTGCTGCCCTGGCGGTCCGTCCTCGACAACGTCATGCTGCCCGTGGAGATCTTCGGCTGGAGCAAGGCCGAGCACCGCGACCGGGCGTACCGGCTGCTGGAGACGGCCGGACTGAGCGGCTTCGAGAAGCACCGGCCGCACGAGCTCTCCGGCGGCATGCAGCAACGTGTCGCACTGTGCCGGTCGCTGATGGGCGAGCCCCGGGTGCTGCTCATGGACGAGCCGTTCTCCGCACTCGACGCGCTGACCCGCGCGGACCTCGCGGTGGAGCTGCAACGCATCCACATCGAGAACTCGGCCACAGTCGTCTTTGTCACCCACTCGACAGACGAGGCCGTGCTGCTCGCCGACCGGGTGGTGGTGCTCAGCCCGCGCCCGGGCCGGATCCGCAAGATCGTCGACATCGCCATTCCCCGGCCGAGGAAGCTGGGCCGAACTGCGCACCTCGGCGAAGTGGCCCGGTGCAGTGCCGATCTGCACGAGCTGCTGATGGAACGGGACGTGTCCACGTCGGCCGAAACGGAGGGGCGATGACCCTGCGGATCTGCGTCTTCACCGAGCCGCACCGCGGCGCGGACTACGAGGATCAGCTGCGCTTTGTGCGACTCGTCGAAGCCGGCGGGTTCGAGGGCTTCTTCCGGGCCGATCACTACCAGGCGATGGGCGCCGATCCCGGGCTGCCCGGCCCCACCGACGCGTGGCTCACGCTGGGCGCGCTCGCCCGGGAGACCTCCCGGATCCGGTTGGGCACCCTGGTCACCTCGGCCACCTTCCGGCTGCCAGGCCCACTGGCCGTGATGGTGGCGCAGGTCGACCGGATGAGCGGCGGGCGGGTCGAGCTCGGCATCGGCGCCGGCTGGTACGAACGGGAGCACATTTCGTACGGCATCCCGTTCCCGTCCGCCCCGGAGCGCTTCGACCGGCTGGAGGAGCAGCTGGCGGTGATCACCGGGCTGTGGCGGACACCGGTCGGCGAGAGCTTCAGCTACCGCGGCGACCACTACCAGCTGGTCGACGCGCCCGCCCTGCCGAAGCCAGTACAGGTACCGACGCCGCCGATCATCGTCGGGGGCCGCGGCCCCAAGCGCACCCCGGAGCTGGCCGCTCGGTATGCCGACGAGTTCAACATGCCCTTCAAGTCGGTGGCAGAGACTGCCCGGGCGTACCAACGGGTTGCCGAGGCATGCGACCGGACCGGCCGGGCCGAAGCCGGTCAGGCACCGCTGGTGCTCTCGGCCGGTGTCGTGGTCGCAATCGGCCGCACCGACGCGGAGGCGCAACGGCGGGCCGCCCCGCTGCACGTCAAGAGCGCGCTGCCGCCGGAGGATCCGGTGGTCGGATCACCGGCCCAGCTCGTGGAGCGGCTCGGCGAGTTCGCCGCGATCGGCGCAAGCCGTATCCATCTCCGACTGATCGACTTCACCGACCTCGACCACCTGGAACTCATCGCCGGTGAGGTGCTCCCGCAGCTGTAGCGCAAGCTCTGGACCACCCGGGCCACCCGCAACCTCACCGCCACCCTCGAACGGCTCCGCGTTGACCGCCGACTCGAAGAGGCCCTCATCCACGGCGCCGACTCGCTCCACCTCGCGCTCGTCTTCGGCATCGACGAGAAGACCGCCATCCGCTACGCGAGCAGCCCACATCGAGCACACCGTCGCCATCACCGAGGAGGTCCCCCCGCATTCCGACCCTGCCCTGAGCAGGGCAGCCAACCGTGTATTCACGAGAACCCGCGGGCCCAGGAGCGGAAACCGACACATCCGACCCGTAGGTTCCCGTTCAACCATCTTCAGTTTTCGCGAACTCGCGGGGGTCGAGGCCCGGTTCTCGCAGAGCTACGACGGACGGACATGTAGCGCTGGGTAACGCTCGGGGCTGGGGTCGCCGTGAAGGCAAACGGTCCAGCGGATAGCGGCAACGACCCTGGCGAAGTCTGTCGCCATGATTGAGAAACAGCGGTGGGCGGCGGAGCAGGTCCCTCGACTCATCTTGAAACTCGAGGCCGCAGGCGGTGCGCTCCAGATGCTATTTCTCAGGATGCAGGCGTCGCGGACCGCGACGGACCATTCACGATCACGGTCCGGATCCGCGATGATCGCACGATCTCACGCAGCCTTGCGCTTCAGTCAGCTTCCCGCCCAGCGGCGCCCACCGTCGGCCCGCTCAGTTCGTAAGCCACTGGACGGAACGCGAACGACGGGTCCAGCAAACGACCTTGAATCCGGGAGAGCACGACACCTTCCAAGTGGAGCGCACTCGCGCCCTGCTGTGGCACCAAGAGGAGTGGGATCGCCGCCCAGCCGATCACCCCGTGCTGCTGCGCATCAGTGTCCTATCGTCCGCAGGCTCGCACTGATTGGTCGACGTGGACATCCGCCCCGGTGACGCCACCGTGCGAACAGGCGCCCCGTAGCCCGCCCGACGGCAGGGATTTGTTCGGACTGCTGTTGCCTGATGGCCCGTGACGGTGCGGCACGGCGAGCCCGCGGGCCCAGCGACTCAGCTGTCAGGGCGAGGTCTCAGGACTTCCTTGACGGATTGTCGTTGGCCGGCGGCGCGACCGGGCAGGTGTTGCGCCCGGCACAGCCACTGGCTGGACAACCGCCGCGAACAAGGAGGCGACGACTGCGCGCCTCCGAAGCCTGACCGGCCGTTCCACCTCCGGACGCCGGGCTCCGGGTGCCGGTTCACCCGATTGGCCCGCCTGCGGAGGCCGATCGCGCCCGCGCTGCGGACGATCTGAACATGCCGGAACCTATGTCCAAAGCACGCCTCGTCGGCGAACTCTCCGCCGAGTTCGCCGGCACCATGATCCTCATTCTCTTCGGATGCGGTGTCGTCGCGCAGGTCGTCGCCGGTGGCGCGCTGACCGACGGTGGGTTGGGTGACCACGACAGCATCGCCTGGGGCTGGGGTCTCGGCGTCGTCTTCGGTGTCTATGTGGCGGCGCGGGTCAGCGGCGCCCACATCAACCCCGCGGTCACCCTCGCGCTCGCGGCCTTCAAGGGCTTCCCGTGGAGCAAGGTCCTGCCGTATGCGCTGGCCCAGACGGCGGGCGCCTTCGTCGCTGCCCTGCTGGTGCGCTGGAACTACAGCGAGGTGCTGGCGAAGGCCGACCCCGGCCACACCGACAAGACGGAGATCGTCTTCTCCACCCTGCCAGGCAACGGCGGTCTCCCGATCAGCCAGTTCGGGGCCTTCCGTGACCAGATCATCGGCACTGCCCTGCTGGTGCTGCTGATCTTCGCGGTCACCGACCTGCTGAACACGCCGCCGGGCGCGAACATGGCCCCGTTCATCATCGGCCTGATCGTCGTCGTCATCGGCATGGCGTGGGGAACCAACGCCGGCTACGCGATCAACCCGGCCCGTGACCTCGGCCCCAGACTGGCGGCGTTCCTCACGGGCTACGGAGGTGCTTGGCGTGATCAGTACGGCGACCTCTACTTCTGGGTGCCGATCGCCGGACCCCTGATCGGCGGCCTGGTCGGGGCGTTGCTCTACCGCCTGTTGATCAGCCCCCACCTGCCGGTCGCCGAGCAGGAGCCCGGCCGGGTGCCCGCGCCGGACGAGTGAGAGGGAGGACCATGCCTGAATTCGTTGGCGCGGTGGACCAAGGAACCACCAGCACCCGCTTCATGATCTTCGACCACGACGGCAACGAGGTCGCACGCCACCAGCTCGAACACGAGCAGATCTTTCCCCGCTCCGGCTGGGTCGAGCACGACCCCGTGGAGATCTGGGAACGTACGAACTCCACGATGCAGAACGCCCTCCGCCTGGGCGACCTGTCCGCCGCCGACTTGGCGGCCATCGGGATCACCAACCAGCGGGAGACCACGGTCATCTGGGACCCCAGCACCGGTCAGCCGTACTACAACGCGATCGTCTGGCAGGACACCCGCACCGACTCGATCGCCGCGGCGCTGGAGCGGGAGCACGGCGACCTCATCCGGCGCAAGACGGGCCTGCCACCGGCGACGTACTTCTCCGGCGGCAAGATCAAGTGGATCCTGGAGAACGTCGACGGTGTCCGAGAGGCCGCCGAGGACGGCCGGGCCGTCTTCGGGAACACGGACGCCTGGGTGCTGTGGAATCTCACCGGCGGTCCGAACGGCGGCATCCACGCCACGGACGTCACCAATGCCAGCCGCACCATGCTGATGAACCTGGAGACCCTCGACTGGGACGACGAGCTGCTCGACATCTTCGGCATCCCGCGCGCCATGCTCCCGACCATCAACCCGTCCTCGCACCCGGAGGCGTTCGGGACCACCCGCACGACCCGTCCGCTGCGGACTGCCGTACCCATCACCGGCGTCCTCGGGGACCAGCAGGCGGCCACCGTCGGCCAGGTCTGCTTCCGCCCGGGCGAGGCGAAGAACACCTACGGCACCGGCAACTTCCTGGTCCTCAACACGGGCACGGAGATCGTCCGGTCCAGCACGGGTCTGCTGACCACGCTGGCCTACCAGTTCGGAGACGCCCCGGCGGTGTACGCGCTGGAGGGGTCCATGGCGGTCACCGGGTCCGCCGTGCAGTGGCTCCGCGACCAGATGCGGATCATCTCCTCCTCCGCCGAGGTCGAGACACTGGCTCGGCAGGTGGAGGACAGTGGCGGCATCTACTTCGTACCGGCCTTCTCCGGTCTGTTCGCACCCTACTGGCGCTCCGACGCCCGGGGGGCGATCGTCGGTCTCGCCAGGTTCCACACGAACGCACACCTCGCCAGGGCGACCCTGGAGGCCATCTGCTACCAGAGCCGCGACGTGGCCGAGGCGATGGAGCAGGACTCCGGGGTGACACTCGACGTGCTGCGGGTCGACGGTGGCGTCACCGCCAACGACCTGTGCATGCAGATCCAGGCCGACATCCTCGGCGTACCGGTCAGCCGCCCGGTCGTCGCCGAGACCACCGCGCTCGGCGCCGCCTACGCGGCAGGGCTCGCCACCGGCTTCTGGGAGAGCACCGACGAGCTCCGCCTGCACTGGCACGAGTCGAAGCGGTGGGAGCCGCAGTGGAGCGACGAGCAGCGGGAGAAGGGCTATGCGGGCTGGAAGAAGGCCGTGGAACGCAGCCTCGACTGGGTCGAGGTCGAATAGCCGGGACTCCGGGCGCCTGCATGGTCAGAAGTTCTCAATGACCATCGGCAAAATCACCTGGGCGCTCGGATGGAAGCTGCCTGGCTTTGCAGGCGCAGCCCGTCACTGATCTCCTGGGCGATCACCCTCCACGAGCCGGAATCGAGCGGCTCCTGACGCCGGAACGACCGCACCCGGACCGAGAATCCCTCGAAGTTCCTCCAGCGACGAAGCTTCCACCAGGCGCTTCCCTGGGAGTAATTTCCGCTGCTCCGTATGTGACGGTTGATCGTGTGCACCCGTAGGCCCTTGCCTTCAGGGCTGAACGGCGTTGCCGCGGGGTCCAGCAGTCAGGCCCCAGGGACATGCCGGCGCCTGGGTATCGGGTCGCCCGCCCGCCGAGCGGGCGGGCGAGGCCCGTCAGGAAGCGAGCGGAGCGGCTGCGGGCTCCGGGTCGGTCCCGTGGCCGGGGCCTGGGGTCCCCTCCGGGTCCCGCGGCGGCTCGGAGAGCTGCTCGCGCACGTAGTTCCAGACGACCGCGATCAGTGCGGCGGTCGGTACGGCGAGCAGGCTGCCTACGATGCCCGCCAGGCTGCCGCCCAGGGTCACCGCCAGCAGGACGACCGCCGCGTGCAGGCCGAGTCCCCGGCTCTGGATCATGGGCTGGAAGACATTGCCCTCCAGTTGCTGGACCACGACGATGACGGCCAGCACGATCAGGGCGTCCGTCAGCCCGTTCGACACCAGGGCGATGAGCACGGCGACGAAGCCTGCGAACAGGGCGCCGACAATCGGCACGAACGCGCAGACGAAGGTGAGCACGGCCAGCGGGAGGACCAACGGGACGTCCAGGACGGCCAGTCCGATGCCGATGAGGACGGCGTCCAGCAGACCGACCGCCGCCTGGGAGCGCACGAAGGCCCCCAGGGTGTCCCAGCCGCGCTCGGCCACGGCGGGGACGTCGGCCGCGAGGCGCCCGGGCAGCTGGCGGGCGAGCCAGGGCAGGAACCGCGGCCCGTCCTTGAGGAAGAAGAACATCAGGAAGAGGGCGAGGACGGCCGTCACCACTCCGTTGACCACGGTGCCCACGCCGGTGGCGAGAGTGGTGAGCATGCTGCCGACGCTGTTCTGGAGACGGTCGGTCGCGGTGTCCAGGGCGGTGGTGATCTGGTCGTCGCCGATGTTCAGCGGCGGGCCCGCGGTCCACTCTCGTACCCGCTGGATGCCATCGACCACTCCGTCGGTCAGCTCACCGGACTGAGAGGCCACCGGGACGGCGATGAGTGCCACGGCGCCGGCGGCGACCACGAGGAACAGCACGGTCACCACCGAAGCGGCAAGGGCGGGCGGCCATCCGTGACGGCGCAGGAACCGGGCGAAGGGCCAGGTCAGTGTGGTGAGGAGCAAGCCGATGACAAGCGGCCAGACGACCGACCACATCCGGCCCAGAAGCCAGAGCACGACCGCAGTCCCCACGAGGACCAGCAGCAGCTCCGCCGATATGCGCGCCGAGGCACGGAGTGCGGCACGGGTTCTCGCAGGGCTCAAAGGTGCAGACATGCGATCACCCTATGCGCCGCCGCTCCCCGGCCGTCTCCGCGGCCCGCCACTCGTCTGCGCGGGGAACGGTTCCTCCGGGCCGGCGAGCCGACAGGCCCCGTGTCGAAGGGACTTGGCAGCCCCGGCCGGGCCCGTGCGCCTCCTGCGCGCGAGCTCGACGGGCTGTCCCGGGGTGTGGGGTGTGGGACCGGATTCGACGGGCCGTCAGTCGGTGACGTGCCGCTCCGCGCAGACGGTGAGCGCGTCGCGGCGAAGACGGCGGTGCGCCGGAAGCAGGGGGGAGGCATCCTCCCGGGCGGGTGGTCTGTTGCTCGATGAGCCGGGCCCGCCTGGGCGGTAGGAGGACAGGGCTTTCGGTCGAGGGTGGGCTGGGCCCTGTTGGCCGGCGTCCCTGGCCTTTCGGCTTGCAGCACTGGTCAGCCGGGACGAACACGATGCACCTACAGCCCCGGTTCCGGGACCGGGAGTGGAGACAGGTGCTCAGCTTGCGCAGCTCGCGCCCTTGGCGAACCGGCGCGTCGCACGGCGCTACGGCCTACGGCGGCGACTGCTGCGTCAGGCGGGCACGATGCGGGCGGAGACGAGGGGATCATCGGGGCGCGCTGGTAGACGGCCTTTGGGAGGTCAGGAGTTGCGCGGAGTCACCATGCCGGATTCGTAGGCAAAGACCACGAGTTGGGCGCGGTCGCGGGCGTGGAGTTTGGTCATGGCCCGGTTGATGTGGGTCTTCGCGGTCAGCGGGCTGATCACCATGCGGTCGGCGATCTGGTCGTTCGACAGGCCCTGCGCGACCAGGGTGACGGCCTCGCGTTCACGGCCGGTCAGCTCGTCCAGCCCGGTGCCGGCGACGGTGGGGAGCGGCTGGGTGAGGTACCGGTTGATCAGCTTGCGGGTGATGGACGGGGCGAGCAGGGCATCGCCGCGGGCGGCGACGCGTACGGCGTGCACCAGGTCTTCCGGCACGATGTCCTTGACGAGGAATCCTGCGGCGCCGGCACGCAGGGCGTCGAGGACGTACTCGTCCATGCCGTAGTTGGTCAGGATGACGACGTGCACCTGGACCAGGGCCGGGTCCGCGGCGATGCGCCTGGTGGCCTCGATGCCGTCGACGACCGGCATCTGGATGTCGATCAGCACGATGTCAGGCAGGTGCTGCTTGGTGAGCGTCAGGCCCGCCTCGCCGTCGGCGGCCTCGGCCACCACCTCGATGTCGTCTTCGAGGTCGAGGAGTGCGCGGAATCCACTGCGGATGAGCGGCTGGTCGTCGACGAGCAGGACACGGATCATGACGCTCGCTCCACGGGGAGTTCGGCTTGGACGGTGAAGCCGCGCTCGCTGCGCGGCCCGGCGCGCAGCCGGCCCCCGAGCGCGGTGACGCGTTCCCGCATGCCGAGCAGCCCCAGGCCAGGCGTCGGTACTGTGTCCGGCGTGGCCTTGCCGTCATCTTCGACCTGGATGGCGAGTGAGCCGGCCCGGTAGTCGATGCGGACCGACGCGGTCGCGGCGCAGGCGTGCCGGGCGATGTTGGTCAGTGACTCCTGAACGATTCGGTAGGCGGTCCGGCCCACCGCCGCCGGCACGTCGGGCCGCTGTCCTTCGATCGTCAGCGTCGCCTCAAGGCCGGCCCTGCTCGCCTGCTCCACCAGCTCCGGGATGTGGTCGAGGCCGCGGGGCGGGGTGGTGTCGTCATCGCGCAGCGCGTCCAGGGTGGCGCGCAGTTCCCGGGTCGCCTCTCGGCCGGCTTCCTGTATGGCCAGCAGGGCCTCGGGTACCTGTTCGCCCCGCCTGCGGGCCACGTGGACGGCGACTTCCGCCTGCACCTTGATGATCGAGATCTGGTGGGTGAGTGAATCGTGCAGTTCCCGCGCGATGTGCAGCCGCTCCTCGTCGGCGCGGCGCCGCGCGGTCTCCTCCCGGGTGCGCTCGGCTTCGTCCGCCCGCCGCTCGGCCTGCCGCAGCGCCTCCCCCGCGGCAAACGCGGCGATCAGCCAGGCCATCTCGAGGACGTGCCGGGCCTGTGCCAACGCCTCGCCCGCAGGCCCGTCGCGGAAGAGCAGGGCAGTGAGGTGAAGACCGGCGAGCAAGGTCACGGACGCCGCCACCGTGAGGGCGCGGTGCCCGGCCCTCACGGCTGCGTACACCGCGACCAGGTACGAGACGGCGAGCGCGTCGAAGCCGGCCGCCTGATACCCCACCGCGCACAGCCCGGTGACGGCCAGGACGGCCAGCGGAGCACGGCGGCGCGCGGCCAACGCGAGGCCGCCGGCCGCCAGCAGCGTGTAGCCGAGCACGCCGGGGTCCGTGTCGGGCTGCTCCCCGGACAGCCCGGTGCCCAGCAGCAGCGCCGCCACGCCGACGGCGATCGTCCAGTCTCCGACACCGGCCGGGACACGGAACCGTCCTCTGTCCATGCGCGCACCATAGCCGGGTGCAGCTGCGGGCAAGTCCCGCTCGTGGACGAGCAGTCGGCTACCGCGCCCGCAGTATCTGCGCGGCGCCTGCCGCATCCGCAGCAGGAGCCTGCGGCATCGGCGGCAGCGCAAAGTGCCTGCGGCTGTGGGACGACCGGCGGTGCGGTCGGCAGGCACGCTCGAGTCACATCGAAACCTCGGAATTTCTCTGTACAAAGGAGGACAGCGGCATGAGCGCAGCAGAAGCCTTGATGGTGGCTGCCGAGGGCGGAGTCATCGGCGACGGGCGGACCGGGGCCAACCTGGCCCTCGGGGCAGGGCTGGTCGGCGTGGCCATCGGTTGGCTGACCCTGGCCCGCGTCGCCGGCCGTATCACCACCGGCAACGCGCGCACCGGCGCCGTGTCGGCCATGGCGGTGGGGCTGGCCGGCACGGTCCTAGCGGTGCTGCATCTGGCCACCTCCAGCGGCGGTCCCGGAACCGGCAACGGGATCGTCGGAGCCATCGCGGCCATCCCGTTGGGACTGATCGCCATGATCCTCGGCCGCCGGGCGCTGAACCGCTCCCGCCACACCGTGCCGACCGGCTGACCGGCTGACCGGCTGACCGGCTGACCGGCTGACCGGCTGACCGCAGCGAACACGAGCGCGGCCGGACTCGGTCAGCCGCGGGCCGCGAGGCTGGCTTGTTGTCGCGCCTGATGCCGTGATGATCTCGGTGTGGGACGTGGGGATCTCTCGGATGAACAGTGGGCAGTGCTGGAACCGCTGTTGCCTGTCGCGCAGGTCGGCAGGCCGTCAGCGGGCCGACGGAGGCTGATCGACGGGATCCGCCAGCGGGTGCGGCCTGGCGCCCCATGGCGGGACCTGCCGGTGGAGTACGGGCCGTGGCAGACGGTCTACGGGCTGCTCCGCCGCCACGTCTGGGAAACACGCTCTGGCCGGCCGCGGGCACTCAGCTCCCGCTGGTGTTCGGACCCTGTCCGGCGCGAACGTCGAGACGAACGTCCACATACCGGAACCGACTTCGTACACGGCCGTTCCGTTCTCCATACGCAGCAGACGCGCATCGCCGTCGGCGCGGACCGTGCCGGAGCGGACCGGTACGCGTATCTCGGCGGTCGTCCCGGCCGGGACGGTGGTCTTGAGGCGGAAGGCGGAGCCCTCACGCGACCACTTCGTGCGGACCGTTCCGTTCCCTGTCGAGTTCTTGTGTCCAGTCCTGTTGACTGCACCATCTCTGGGTCCCGTGGGGGCCGTCTTCCTGAAGGTGGTGTTGGTGGAGGAGATGCGTCGTGCAGCGAGAGCCGATCCACCTCGGCCAACCAGCCGTCGGCTCCTGGAACGGATCATGACACCAACACCAGCGGGACCTTCACCGACGTCAATCTGGAGACGCGCCGCCCCGACCGGCCGGTACCGCCGACGGCCGGTACCGCCGCGATCGGGGCGGTTGTGCGTCTGCCGGGCGCCGTCATCGAGGAGGGCCGAGACCTGTCCTCGTTGAGCGGCATCCTGGCCGGCATCGCCTACGGTCTGCTGCCGGCCTGACGGCCCGGCCTCACTTCAGGTGCCGGGCGAAGAACCGGTTCCCGTCGTCCACCTCGAACCACGGGGTGCCGGTGTGCCCGCCCATATTGGCGTGCAGCGTCTTCTCCTTGCTGCCGAAGGCGTCGAACAGGTCCAGGGCCCGTTGCCGGGGGTTCCCCTCGTCGTCCCACTGCAGCAGGAACAGCAGCGGAATGGTGACCTGCCGGGCCTCCTCGCGCTGGGCGCGGGGCACGTAACCCCCGGCGAAGAAACCGGCGGCCGCGATGCGCGGCTCGACCACCGTCAGCCGAATGCCGACGGCGGTTCACCCTGAGTACCCGACCGGGCCGCCGATCTCGGGCAGCGCAAGGAGGGCGTCCAGGGTGGTCTGCCATTCCGGGACCGCCTTTTCGACCAGCGGGCCGACGAGGGACTCGAAGATCTCGTCGACCGGCTCGCC
>NZ_JBHXVG010000051.1:0-45434 GCF_042672405.1 Streptomyces sp. NPDC127197
ACGGCCGGCCGGATCGCCCCGGGCCACCGCGCCGACCTCACGGCCCTCGGCATCGACCCGGCGGCGGCCCCGGCCGACGAACTGGCCGAGGCCCCGGTCCGGCTGACTGTGACGGGTGGTCATGTGGTCCACCACGAACAGTGACACGGCCTCGCCCCGACAGACGCGTGCACGCGCACCAGCATGACCAGGATGTCGACGACCCCGCCGTCGCTGACGACGGCGAGGGCTGCGCCGGGGCCGCGCGGCGCGCTGCCGCCGGCGGCTGAGCGATCGCGGTCAGCCCATCGGGGGTGGCTCCTCCGGGACCGTGAGCAGCGTCAGATGGGCCAGGTCTCCCGGTGGTGGCGTCGTCACCGACCACAGCGGCGCGGGGGTTCCGTCGGCGACCGCGGCCGGGGCGTCGGTCAGCCTCATCCGCTCGCGCAGCCGGCCGTAGAAGTCCATCGGGCCCAGCCGGACGGCCCGCAGCCGGTGCGGAGCGGCGTACACGCCGATCCAGTCCCCGGGGTTGAGCACCCCCCGCACCTGACCGTCGATGCTGACCGCGGCCTGGCCCGACCCTTCGAGCACGCGCAGGCCGACCGGCTCGTCGGGGGCCGTGACGACCGAGCGGTTGAACGCCATGTGCGGCGCCACCGGCGTGAACACCAGGGCGTCCGCGCGGGGCGAGACGACGGGTCCGCCGGCGGCGAAGCTGTAGGCGGTCGAGCCGGTCGGCGTGGCGACCAGCAGGGCGTCGGCGGAGTAGGACGCCAGGAGCCGGCCCGAGACGTAGACGCCGACGGAGACCTGGCGGTCCCTGGAGAGCTTCTCCAGCACGACGTCGTTGAGGGCGACGACCTTCAGGGGGATGCCCCACTCGTCGTCGACCTGGCAGTCGGGGACCACCTGCGGAGACGGCAGGAGCGGCCCGCGGCCGTACTGCATCAGGGCCTCCATGCTCGCCGGCACTCGCAGACGGCAGGAGGCGCGCAGGGTGAGCAGCATACGGCTGTCGATCCTGAACCGGTCTTCCCGCACCGCGTCCAGCGCCGAGCGCACCGTGGCGGCGGAGACCTCCGTCAGGAAACCGACCCTGCCCAGGTCGACCCCGAGGACCAGGGCGTCGTGCTCCGCGGCCAGCCGGGCGCCGCGCAGAAAGGTGCCGTCGCCGCCCAGGGTGACGATGAGGTCGGGGTCGCCCGCGGCATCGACCTCATCCTGGGCGCTGCGCCGCCGTCCTTCGGCCCAGACATCGATGTCCGTGCACCGTACGGCGTGCTCCTCGCACCACGCCCGGACCGCACGGGCCGCCTCCACGGCCTCCGCACGCCCGCCGTGCACGACCAGGCCGAGCCGGCTCACCGTCATCTCTGCCTCCTCGACGTCACGTCACTCGCTCCGGCACGGGGACGTCTCATCGAGTCGATCACAACATCACACTCCATGCGCGGTCGTGCGGCACATGGATGCCCTCTCCGGGGGACCTGCCGTCATTCTCCGTTCATACGGGCTTTGTTGTGACATGTACTGACTAAGTCGAAGAATGATGCCATGAGCGAATCCGAGCAGCCCCGCCACCATCACGGCGCCCGCGGCATCGTCGAGCGGATCACCGAGCACCACGAGCAGGCCGTAAGGCGCCGCGAGGAGGAGGCCCTCGCCGAGGCCGCCGAGAGCGCCGCTTTCGATCTCGGCGCCGACATCGCGCTGCCCACGGCGGGGCACGGCCCCGTGGGCTACGACATCGAAGCAGACCTCGGCACCGACAAGGAGCCCCCGGAGCTCCGTTCCTAGGGGCTCCTCAAGGGAGGAGGGGCGACCGCTCAGGCACGGACCAGGGGCGTGTCGACCAGGTGCTCGGCCAGGAACCACGCCTGCAGTTCGCCGGTCCGGATCACCTGGGAGACGAGCAGGTCGTTGGTGCCGTCGTCGCCCAGCTCGCCGGTGCGGGACGCCGCGTCATGGACGTCCGCGAGAATGGTCTCGTGGGCCTCCAGCAGCCGGGACAGCATGGCGGGCACCTCCTCCACCCCGTCCGGCGGGCGCGGAATCGACGTGATCTCCGCGACGTGCCGGGGATCTCCCACCGCGACACCGCCGAGGGTCTGGACCCGCTCGGCGAGGGCGTCGACGAGGGCGAGCTGTTCCCCCGCGTGCTTGTCCAGCACCAGGTGCAGCTGGTAGAAGGTCGCCCCGCGCATCAGCCAGTGGTGCTTCTTGTAGAGGCCGTAGAGGATCTGCGTGTCCGCCAGGACCTTGTTCAGCCGCTGGCAGGAGTACATGCGTGTCTCGTAGGACAGGCCGAGCGGGAACTGCTTGACGGTTCCGAACTCCTGGATGATCTCGCCCTTCTGATGCAGCCACGGCTGGCTGCTCACGTGCGGGGAGCTGGTGGTCATGGGTCCGCCTCCTGCGGTTCGGGGGTTCGTCGTACATAGGTGACCGTGCGGACGTGATCGGCGATCGCGTCCGCACGGCCAGAGGTGGCACCCGGTCAGCTCGTCGCGCGCACCGCGTCGAGGATCACGCCGGCGGTCTTCTTCGGCTGGGAGACCGCGATGGCGTGCGAGGCGCCCTCGATCTCGACGACGGTGGCCCCGGCCCGCTTCGCGCCGAACAGCTGGACCTCGGCATCGATGGCCTGGTCGGCCCCGGCCACGACCGCCCAGGACGGCTTGGTCTTCCACGCCGCCGCAGCCGCGGTCTCGGTGAAGGCCGAGGCGGCGAGCGGACGCTGCGCCACCGCGAGCACCTTGGTGACGGCCTCGGGGACGTCGGCCGCGAAGATGGCGGGGAACGCCTCGGGGGTGATGGTGACCTCGACGGCCGGGTCCGCGCCCTCGACGGGGTACGTGGCCTGCTTGAGGTTGCTGACCAGCGGCGAGTCGGGGAACCTGCCCTGCAGCTCGCCGAGGCTCTCGCCCTCCTCCAGGACGTAGGCCGCGACGTAGACCAGCCCGACGACGTTCTCCGTGACACCGGCCACGGTGATCAGCGCACCGCCGTAGGAGTGGCCGACCAGGACGACGGGACCGTCGATCTGGGCGGCGACAGAGGCGATGTAGGCGGCGTCGGACGCCAGGCCCCGCAGCGGGTTGGGCGGAGCCACCACGGGAACGCCCTCCTTCTGCAGTTCCTCGATGACCCCGGTCCAGCTCGCCGCGTCGGCGAACGCGCCGTGGACGAGGACCACCGTGGGTGTGGACGTGCTCATGTCTGTATCTCCTCGGATGCTCGGAACTGCCCGCTTCAGGCCGTGTGCAGCGCGGCGCGCAGAGTGGTGACGGACATGGTGATGGCGGCTTCGGCGGCGTGGGTCCCGCGCAGGGCGTTGAGCATCACGAAGTCGTGGATGATGCCCTGGAAGCGCACCGCGGTGACCGGAACGCCGGCCTCGCGCAGCTTGTTCGCGTACGCCTCGCCCTCGTCCCGCAGCACGTCCGCCTCGCCGGTGATGACCAGGGCCGGGGGCAGGCCCGTGAGCTGGTCGGTGGTGGCGCGCAGCGGCGACGCGGTGATCTGGGCGCGTTCGGCCTCGTCGGTCGTGTACTGGTCCCAGAACCACTGCATGCCGTCACGGCGCAGGAAGTAGCCTTCTGCGAACTGGTGGTACGAACCGGTGTCGAAGGCGGCGTCCGTGACCGGGTAGAACAGCACCTGCTGCACCAACGGGACGTCACCGCGCTGCTTGGCCATCAGCGTCAGCGCGGCGGACATGTTGCCGCCCACGGAGTCGCCGGCGACGGCCAGCCGGGAGCCGTCGAGCCCCTTGCTCGCACCCTGCTGGACGACCCACTGGGCGACGGCGTAGTTCTGCTCGATGGCGACGGGATAGCGGGCCTCGGGAGAGAGGTCGTATTCGGGGAAGACCACGGCGGCGCCGGCGCCGACGGCGAGTTCCCGGACCAGGCGGTCATGGGTATGGGCGTTGCCGAACACCCAGCCCGCGCCGTGGATGTAGAGGATCACCGGCAGGGTGTCCGCGGCGCCGGCGGGCTTGACGATACGCGCCCGGACGCTGCCCGTCGGACCGCCCGGGACGGTGATCCACTCCTCGTCGACCGCCGGCTTCTCGATCGGGCCGGACTGCACCTCGTCGACGGCCTTGCGCCCCTCCGCCGGGGGCAGGTCGAACAGGTACGGAGGGTTGGCTGTGGCCTCCGCGAAGGCGGCTGCCGCGGGTTCCAGTACCGGCTGGACCGGCTCGACGGCATCGGACATGTGTGTCTCCTGGTGTGTCGTGCGCTGCGCCGGGCTTTCCGGCGTGAAACGACCCCGGGCCGTGCGCAGAGCACTCCGGTGCCGCCGCTCGCCACGCTAAATCCGTCGGGCGGTGGGGAATTGTCCGCCAGCGCACCACGACTGGTCCCACAACGCACGGATCCTTCCGCCGGTCCGGGTAACGGCGGTGAGGGGGACGGCCTGTGCGCTCTGAGGACGAATCGAGTGCACGGACAGGACACAGGAGTCCCTTTTCCCGGGGCAGGCTGAGCGCCGGTGGGAAACCGAATTCTTACGTCCCCAAGGGGGTTGCGAAAGGTGTCACCCATACCCGTCGGCGGGCTGGTTCCGCACGCCGTCGACGATGCCGCGGACCTCGTCGTCCGCAACGCGAAGGTCCACACCGGTGACCCGCACCGCCCGCAGGCCGAGGCGCTCGCCGTGCGCGCCGGCGTCATCACGGTCGTCGGGGACGACAAGGACGTCGCCCCGCACATCGGCGCGGGCACGAAGGTGGTCGACGCGCTCGGCCGCCGGATGGTGCCCGGCCTCAACGACGCCCATCTGCATGTGATCCGGGGCGGCCTGAACTACGTGCTGGAACTGCGCTGGGACGGCGTTCCCACGCTGCGGCAGGGCCTGGCGATGCTGCGTGAGCAGGCGGCCCGGACCCCGAAGGGCCAGTGGGTGCGTGTGGTGGGTGGCTGGTCGGCCGAGCAGTTCGCCGAACGGCGTCTGCCGACCGTCGCCGAACTGAACGCCGCAGCCCCGGACACCCCCGTGTTCGTCCTGCACCTGTACCAGTCGGCCGTGCTCAACCGGGCGGCGCTGAAGGCCGCCGGGTTCACGAAGGACACCCCCGATCCCAAGGGCGGCCAGATCGTGCGCGGCCGGGACGGGGAGCCGACGGGCATGCTGCTGGCCGCGCCCAGCGCCCTCATCCTGTACTCGACCCTGGCCAAGGCGCCGGTGCTGGACGGCGAGCACCGGAAGACCTCGACCCGGCATTTCCTGCGCGAACTCAACCGGTTCGGACTGACCTCGGCCATCGACGCCGCCGGCGGATTCCAGAACTTCCCCGACAACTACGCCACCGTCATCGAACTGGCCGAGGCCGGTGAGTTGTCGCTGCGTATCGCCTATCACCTTTTCCCCCAGACGCCCGGCCAGGAGATCGACGACCTCGCCCGCTGGATCGAAATGGCCCGCCCCGAGGACGGGGACGCATGGCTGCGGCTCAACGGCGCGGGCGAGAACCTCACGTGGGCGGCGGCGGATTTCGAGAACTTCACGCAGCCCCGTCCGGAACTCACCCCCGACTACGAGGCGGAGTTCGAGAAGGCGGTGCGTCTCCTCATGGAGAACGGCTGGGGATTCCGGCTGCATGCCACGTATGACGAGACCATTCGCCGCGACCTCGCGGTCTTCGAGAAACTGGCCGCGGAAGGGCTTTTCCCGGCCGGAAACCGCTGGCTCTTCGACCATGCGGAAACCGTGTCCGCGGACAGCCTCGACCGCATCGCCGCCCTCGGCGGGGCGATGTCCGTGCAGAACCGGCTGTCCTTCCAGGGCGAGGCGTTCCTGCGCCGCTACGGACCCGGCGCCGCCGCGGACGCCCCGCCCGTCCGGGCCATGCTGGAGCGCGGACTGACCGTCGGCGGCGGCACGGACGCCACCCGGGTCTCCACGTACAACCCCTGGGTGGCCCTGCACTGGCTGGTCAGCGGCCGCACCGCCGGCGATCTCGCCCTCCGTCCGCCGGAGAACCGCGTCGACCGGCAGACCGCACTGGCGATGTTCACCCGGGCGGGCGCCGCGCTGACCGGCGAGGAGGACGTCAAGGGCGTCCTGCGCCCCGGCTGCTACGCCGACCTGGCGGTCCTGTCGGACGACTACTTCACGGTCGCGGAACCGGACATCGCCCACATCGAGTCCCTGCTGACGGTCACCGGCGGCCGGATCGTGTACGCCGCCGCCGAGTACGAGGGCCTCGACGAGGAACTGCCTCCCGTCAGCCCCGAGTGGAGCCCGGTCGCCCACTTCGGCGGCTATCAGGCGTCCCGGCGGTCGGCCCGTCCCGGCGCCCGTCAGGCCGAACTGCTCGGTCAGGCAATCGCCGAGTCGGAGCGGCACCGTCAGTGGCGCGCCCGGCGCGGCCTCACCCCCGAGACCGCCGTCCCGCTGACGGATCCCTGCTTCGTTCTCTGACTCCTGCGAACTCCCGGCAGGGGCCGGGCGCTTGGGCCGCCCCGGCCGGGACACCACCCCAGGCTCCGTCCACCGGACGGTTCTTCACCACGGCGCGGGCGGCCGTCCGCGCCGGCACTCACACCGAAAGGCTCACTTCTCATGGTCGACATCGCCGAGGTCACCGCGGCTCCCAGCCCCGACCTGCTCACCCCCGACAACTGCGCGGTGCTGTTCGTGGACCACCAGCCGCAGATGTTCTTCGGCACCGGCAGCGGCGACCGCTCCGCGATCATCAACTCCACCGTGGGCCTGGCCAAGGCCGCCAGGACGTTCGACGTGCCGGTCGTGCTGAGCACCGTGGCCGCCGAGTCCTTCTCCGGCCCGATCATGCCCCAGCTGGCCGCGGTCTTCCCCGACCAGAAGATCATCGACCGTTCCACCATGAACGCCTGGGAGGACGTCGCCTTCGTCGAGGCCGTCAAGGCGACCGGGCGCAAGAAGCTCGTCATCGCCGGCCTGTGGACCGAGGTCTGCGTCGTCCTGCCCACGCTGTCCGCGATCGCCCAGGGCTACGAGGTGTACGTGGTCACCGACGCGTCCGGCGGTGTCAGCCCGCAGGCCCACGAACACGCCGTGCAGCGCATGGTCCAGGGCGGTGCGATTCCGGTGACGTGGGTGCAGGTGCTGCTGGAGCTCCAGCGGGACTGGGCCCGTACGGAGACGTACGGGGCCGTCACCGACGTGGTGAAGGAGCACGGCGGGGCGTACGGCCTCGGCATCGTCTACGCCCAGGCCGTCATCGGCGCCCACGCCGCCGGCTGACGCACGGCACACGACGGAACGTCAGGAACAGGCAGGAACACGATGGATGCTGGACTGCTGGTCCTCCGCCTGGTGGTGGGGCTGCTCATCGCCGGGCACGGCGTGCAGAAGGTGAGCTTCCGGCTCGGAGGCAACGGATTGGCGGGCGGGACCGAGGAGTTCCGCCGCGACGGATTCCGCGGCGGCCCGCTGACCGCGCTCGCCGCGGGCGGCAGTCAGATCGGTGCCGGCCTGTTCCTGACGGCCGGGCTGCTGACGCCCCTGGCGGCGATGGCCGCGATGGGCGTGATGACGGTCGCCGGCACCGTCAAGTGGCCCAAGGGGCTGTGGGTGCAGAACGACGGTTACGAGTACCCCCTGGTCCTCGTCGCCGTCTGCGCGGCGCTGGCCCTGACCGGGCCGGGCCGCTGGTCCGTGGACGACGCGCTCGGTCTGACGCCCTGGCCGGTGTGGCTCGCGGTGGCCGCGATCCTGGTAGGACCGCTGAGCGGCCTGCTCACCCGCCTGGTGCTGCACCGTCCGGCCGCCGCTGCGGAAGGGAACCGGTATGCGCGCGCTGCTGACTGACGCCTTCCGCACGATCGTGCCGCGCGCAGGCGACCGGCACGGTCCGCTGCCTCCGCTGATGCTGGCCCTGACCGTGGTCACCGGGGTGGTCGACGCGGTGAGCTACCTGGCCCTCGGGCACGTCTTCGTGGCCAACATGACCGGCAACGTGGTCTTTCTGGGCTTCGCGCTGGCGGGCGCCGACGGTCTGTCCGCACCCGCCTCCGTCGTCTCGCTCGTGGCGTTCCTCCTCGGCGCGCTGGCGGGCGGACGGCTGGGCACGCGGTTCGCCGCCCACCGCGGCCACCTGCTGGGGGCGGCCACGGCCCTCCAGACGGTTCTGGTCGCCGTGCCCCTGGTCGTCGCCGCGGTGACGGACGGCAGGGTCGGCACCGGCGTCCAGTACACCCTGATCGTGTTCCTGGGCCTCGCCATGGGCCTGCAGAACGCGGTCGCCCGGCGCCTGGGCGTCCCGGACCTCACCACCACCGTCCTGACACTGACCCTGACGGGGCTGGCCGCGGACTCCCACCCGGCCGGCGGCGCGGCACCCCGGCCCGGGCGCCGGATCGTGTCCGTGCTGGCGATGTTCCTCGGGGCGCTGGTCGGCGGCCTGCTCCTGGTGCACGACCAACTGGTGCTCGCGCTGGGTCTGTCGCTGCTGCTGATCGCGGTCACCTCGGTGACCGCCTACCGCCTCTCGGCCTCCGGTCCCGCCTGGACCCGGCCGCCGTCCTGAGGCGCGGGCGCCGCCGGTTGCGGGGCGCACCGGTCCGCGGTGTCCTGTCCGTCACGGTCGATCCGCTCGACCGTGACGGCTTCGTCGTACCCGGCGTCGTACCCGGCCCGGCGGATCAGCGTCGGCCGGCCCGCGCGGCCCGGCCTGCCGTGTCCCGCCACTCGCTGGGAGACATGCCGTAGGCGGCGCGGAAGACCCTGCTGAAGTGCGCGGCGCTCAGGAAGCCCCAGCGGTTGGCGATCGCCGCGATGGTCCGGTGTCCCCGGGTGTGCAGCATGAGTTCACGTCGGCACTCCTCGAGCCGGCGGCGCTGGATCCACCGGCCGACCGTCGTGCCCTCGTCCTTGAACAGCTTGTGCAGGTACCGGACGGATATGTAGTGGGCGCCGGCGATCGTCTCCGGTGACAGGTCGGGGTCCGCCAGATGCAGCTCGACGTACTCCCGGATCCGCGTCATCAGCGGTGACGGGGCGTCGGGTGTGCCCGGCCCGTCCCCGCCCAGCTGCTCCACGGCGAGGGTGGCCAGGAGGTTCACGGCGTTCCGGGCGAGCATCTCGCCGACCGGAGGGCGGGACGCGGCGGCGGTGTCGGCGAGGTCGGACAGGAACGGCGACAGCAGGGCGCCCAGCCGGGAGGTGCGGGCCACCGGCGTACTCATGAGCCGGTGCACGTCGGGCTCCTCCAGCCCGAGCGATTCGCGCGACACGAGGAACACCTTGGTGCGGAACCGCTCCGGGAAGTCCAGCGTCGTCGGGTGGTGGAGGTCGTAGAAGCAGATGTCTCCCGGGCCGAGGGAGACGTCCACGGGTTCCTGCGGGGTGGGTGTGCCGTGGCCGCCGCGAATGCCCACGAAGAGATACTCGCCGCCGGCCCGGGCGGTCAGCCGGAGCGGCCGCCGGGCCGGGCGGGGACCGTCGCCCGCCGGGCCGGGCGACGGGTGCGGCCGCTTCTCCCTGGGCAGGTCCGTGGCCGGCGCGTCGGTGACGACGATGTCGAGGCCCCCGGGCATCCGGCACACCGTGTCCTGCCTGTCCTGCTGCAGCGGCGTCCGCCGTGGCGCGCCCTTCTCCTCGTTCCGAGCCTCGATGGTGCTGGTATGGGACATCATCCGCCGTCGCCTCCGAGGCCAGCCGAAACCGTCTGTGCGTGAAGCGGCGACGGTGTCGCGGGCCGGGGTTGCCCCGTGCCCTGGTCAGGCCGTCATCCGCTCGGTTCGGAGCGTAGGTCGGCCGGTGTGCAAAAGAAGTGACAAGGAAGTGACACGGCCTCTTTCGGCGGACTCTTCCGGACTTGCCCCGGGCTCGGCGCGCGACCGGCGGCGTCGTACGTCTCGGTGAGTTCGGCGGCGAAGGCGCGCAGCAGGTCGTGCAGGACGTAGCGGCCGGGCAGATGCTCGGTGACGAGGTGGGCGTCGGCGAGTTCGCCGAGGACCAGCCGGACCCGGCGGGCCGGGAGGCCGGCCAGGGTGGCGGCGGCGGCCGGGGCGATGTCGGGGCCGGGGTGCAGCGACAGCAGCCGGAACAGCCGGGCGCTCTCGGGCGGCAGAAGCCGGTAGGAGCACAGAAAGGCGGCCCTGAGGTCGGTGGCGCCGTCGACGGCGGAGAAGGCGTCGAGGCTGCCATGGAAGGCACGGAGTTCGGCGGCGATGGCGGACAGCGGGAAATCCGGGCGGCCGGCAGCGCGTGCGGCGACCACGGCCAGCGCCAGGGGCAGGCGGCCGCACCGGGCGACGATCTCGTCGGCCGCCTCGGGCTCGGCGGCCAGGCGGGCGGGTCCGATCCGCAGGCCCAGCGTGCAGCGGGCGTCCGCCGGGGACGGCGGTTCCAGGCGCAGCGGGTGGGCGCCGGAGGCGATCAGGCCAGCGAGTGCGTTACGGCTGGTGACCACGGCCAGGCAGCCCGGCGAGGCGGGCAGCAGCGGGCGTATCTGTTCGGCGTCGGCGGCGTCGTCGAGGACGATGAGGATCCGCCGGTCCGCCAGCACACTGCGGTACAGGCCGCCGAGCGCGTCCACGCAGTCCTCCTCCGGGACGCGGTCCGGGGGCACGCCCAGCGCTCCGAGCATCATGCGCAGCGCCTGCGGGGGGTGCAGCGCCGGCCGGGCGGGGTCGAAACCGCGCAGCTCGATGTGGAGTTGGCCGTCCGGGAACCGTTCGGCGACCTGGTGGGCCCAGTGCACCGCCAGTGCGGTCTTGCCGATGCCCGCCATTCCGCTGATCAGGATCGTCGCGGGTGCTCCGACGGAGGTCGCCGCAACGTCGGTGAGGGCGGCGAGTTCGGCTCGTCGGCCGGCGAACACGGTGAGGTCGGGCGGCAACTGGGCGGGCCGTGCGTACGGCTCGACCGGGTCCGGCCGCGCCGTGCCGGGCGCCGGGCCGGCCGTCCGCGCCGGCCGCTCGAGCGGCCGCACCTGCTGACGGAGCACCCGGGTGTGGGCCGCGCCGAGCTCGGGACCGGGAGAGACGCCGAGTTCCTCGTCCAGCCGGCGGCGGACGTCGTCGTACGCCGCCAGTGCCTCCGCCTGCAGTCCGCATGCCGCCAGCGACAGGACCAGCCTGGCGTGCAACGACTCGTTGAGCGGGTCGAGTTCGACGGCCTGGCGGAGGCTGGGCAGAACGCGCTCCGTGCGGCCGCACAGCAGTGCCGCGTCGGCCGCCATCTGCGTGGTGTGCGCCAGCTCGCGCTCCACGTCGGCGAACGGCGCGTGCTCGCGCATGGCCGCGGGCACGCCCATCGCCACCCGCCCCTGCCACAGGCTGAGCGCGTCGGCGAAGTGCCGCGCCGCCACCTCGGGCCGTCCGGTGACGGCGGCCCGCTTGCCCCGCCGGGTGAGGTCGCGGAACCGCAGCAGATCGACCTCGTCGGTCTCCGCCTCCAGCACATAGCCGCCGGTGCGGCGCAGCAGGCGCCGTCCGGGCGCCCGCGGCGGCAGTCCCGGTTCGAGCAGCCGCCGCAGCGAACCGGCGTAACGGCGCACCACGTTCCGTGCGGTGGCCGGCGGCCTGCCCGCCCACAGCGCGTCGACGATCTCGCTCAACTGCACCGGGCGGCCGGCCTGCACCAGCAGCAGACCGAGCAGGGCGCGCTGTTGGGGATACCCGAGATCCAGCTCCCGCTCCCCGTGCCACGCCCGTAGGGGCCCCAGCACCTCGAACCGCATCATCGTTGTGAGCCCCGCCTTGCCGCCGCGCACCATCGGGCGCCGGACGGGCCGCGCCCCCGCACAGCGTAGAAGCGCCCGCCGTCACGCGGGGCCGACATGTTCCTCCTGCTCGTGGCCCTGCTGCCCGGCCAGCCGGGCGGCGACCCGGTCGGCGCCGGGGTGTCCGAGGGCGGTGAAGAGGTCGCGGGCCTGCTGCCAGGAGGCGCGGGCTCCCGGGAGGTCGCCGGTCGCGAGATGGGTGTCGCCCATGTGACTGAGGGTCTCGGCCTCCATGTACGGCACCCCGAGTTCCCGGTAGAGCGTGAGCGCGTTGCGGTAGCCGAGGAGGGCCTGCGGGTGGCGGCCCAGGTGGTGGTAGGCGTAGGCGATGCTGTCCCAGGTGGCGGCCTGTCCGTAGCGGTCGCCCAGTTCCTGCAGGAGGGTCAGGGCCCGGAAGCAGTGGCGCAGCGCCTCACGGTGCTCCCCGAGCTGGGAGTGGTACCAGCCGACGGAGTTGAGGACACTGGCCTCCGCCGCCTGGTGGCCGGCGGCCCGGAAGAGGTCCAGGGCCAGCTGGTTGTGCCGGAGGGCACCGGCGAGATCGCCCTGCTGCTCGCTCTCCCAGCCCAGGCTGCGGTGGGTGTGCGCGCGGCCGACGGCGTCGCCCAGTTCGGTGGCCATGGCCAGGGCACGGTCGAGGCGTGGGCGGCACAGGTCGTACAGGCCCAGTCGGCCCTCGGCCCGGGCCAGTCCGCGCATGCCCCGGGCCTCCAGGGCACGGTCGGCCAGCCGGAGGGCGGCGTCGAGCGCGGTGCGCTGCGCGGCCAGCCCGTCGTGCCAGTGGCCCCGCCGGTCGAAGTACGGCTCGAGCGACCAGGCCAGCAGGCAGGCGAGCCGGTCGTGACCGGAGCCGGCGGCCGCGTCGAGGACGGCGAGCAGCACGGGGTGTTCGGCGGTGAGCCAGGCCAGGGCGTGGTGGTCGTCGGCGAGCGGGTCGGGGGGTACGTCCTGCACGTCTGCCGGGGTCGGCCGGGGCACGGGATCACCGTTCGGCGCGAGCAGCGCACCGGCGGTGTGGGCGGTGTGGGCGTAGTGCCGGTAGAGGCGGTGCGCGGCCGTGCGGCGCTCGGCCTCCGGGTGCTCGGCGTGCACGAGTTCGGCGGCGTGGGCGCGCAGCAGGTCGTGGAAGGTGTGGCGGCCGGGGGCGTGCTCGCTGATGAGGTGGGCACCGGAGAGCTCGGCCAGCAGCAGCCGTGCCCGCCGCACCGGAAGGCCGGCCAGGGCGGCCGCGGCCGGTGCCGTGAAGTCCGGGCCGGGGTGCAGGGCGAGCAGCCGGAAGAGCCGGGCGGCTTCCGGCGTCAGGACACGGGAGGACCAGGAGAACACCGTGCCGACGTCCGCGGAGGTGTCGGTTCTGGCGAAGGCGTCGAGGCTGCCGTGGGCCTCGCGCAGTTCGGCGGCGACGGCGGACAGCGGGAAGTGCGGGTGGGCGGCGGCGCGCGCGGCGACGCAGGCCAGCGCGAGCGGCAGTCCGGCGCACAGCCGGGTGATCTCGTTCACCGCCCCGGGCTCGGCCGTGACGCGCTCGGATCCCAGTCGGCGGACGAGGAAGGCCCGTGCCTGGTCGGCGTCGAACGGACGCAGGGTCAGCCGATGGGCCGCGTGCGCGGCCACCAGGCCGGACAGTTCGTTGCGGCTGGTGACGATGGTGAGACAGCCGGGGGTGCCGGGCAGCAGCGGCCGTACCTGGTCGGTGTCGCGCGCGTTGTCCAGCAGGACGAGGACCCGGCGTCCGGCCAGCACGCTGCGGTAGAGCGCGCTCTGCGCGTCCACGTGGCGTGGAATGCGTTCGGGCGGCACGCCCAGGGCGTCCAGGAAGCCTCGTACCGCCTCGCTCGGTTCCATGATCGCCCCGGAGGGGTCGAAGCCCCGCAGGTTGACGTAGAGCTGACCGTCGGGAAACCGGTCGGCGATCCGGTGTGCGAGATGCACGGCGAGCGTGGTCTTGCCGACACCCGCCATCCCGCCGATCGCCCCGATCACCACCGTCCCGGCCGTCCGCGCGTCGTCGGCGAACAGCGCGAGCGCCTGGTCCAGCTCGGCCCGCCGGCCGGTGAAGACCGGCAGTTCGTGCGGCAGTTGTACGGGGACGGGAGGGGCGGCCGTCCGCGCGGCGGGGCGAGGCCCGGCCCCGGCGGCCGGGGCGGGTGCGCCGGCCAGGACCGCCCGGTGGGCGTCGCGCAGTTCCGGACCGGGGTCGATCCCCAGCTCGTCCGCGAGCCGTGCGCTGACGGCCTGGTAGGTGCTCAGCGCCTCGGGCCGCAGACCGGTGCCGGCCAGGGAGAGGATCAGCCTGGCCAGCAGGGGTTCGTCCAGCGGGTGGTCGGCGGCGGCACTGCGGAGTACGGGCAGGACCGCGTCCGGCACACCGGCGTGCAGGGCGGCGTCGGCGGCCTCCCGCACGGCCGTGAGGTACTCGTGTTCCAGTGCGTCGAGCGCCAGGTGCGCACGTGTCTCCGGGGGGATTCCGGAGGCGACCGGCCTCTGCCAGAGGGCCAGTGCCTGCGTGAGGAGCTCCACAGCCCCTGGGTACGCCCCGTCCGCGGCGGCCTGCCGGGCCTCTTCGCGCAGCCTGCGGAAGTGGAGGAGGTCCAGTGAGTCGCTGTCGGTGACGAGTCGGTAGCCGCCGGCGCCCCGGTGCAGCCAGCGGCCCTCCGAGCGGGTCGGCAGTCCCGGCTCCAGCAGGCGGCGCAGCGTTCCGACATGGCGGCGGACCACATTGACCGCGCTGTGCGGTGGGTTCGGACCCCACAGTGCGGTGACGATGTCGTGGACGGCGGCGGGCTGACCTGCCCGAACCAGCAGCAGGGCCAGCAGAGCCCGTTCCTGGGGGCGCCCGAGCCTAAGCTCCTGCCCCGCACGCCAGACGCGGACCGGCCCCAGGATCGCGAACCGCACCGACTCCAACGGCACGTCATCCCCCTCCGGTCGCCGCGTCCAGGGCTCAACTGTACGTCACCCAAAGCATTACCCAGAGTTACGGATCGGACGTGGCACCCTGCCGCGAACCGACAGAGCGGCTTGCCTAAAGGTATTAGGCAATTGCATAATCAAGCCTGTCGAACGATGGGAAGGCTATGGCACGTGCAGGACTGACCCCGGAACGCCTGGCCCTGGCCGGGGCGGAACTGGCCGACGAGGTCGGCTTCGACGAGGTGACCGTCTCGGCGCTGGCCAGACGGTTCGATGTCAAGGTCGCGAGTCTGTACTCGCATCTGAAGAACTCCCAGGACCTCAGGACCAGGATCGCCCTGCTCGCCCTGGAGGAACTCGCCGACCGAGCCGCCGACGCCCTCGCCGGGCGGGCCGGCAAGGACGCCCTGATCGCCTTCGCCGACGTCTACCGCGACTACGCCCGGGAGCACCCCGGGCGCTACGCCGCGGCACAGCTCAGGCTCGACCCCGAAACGGCCGCGGCCGGCGCCGGCGTCAGACACGCACAGATGACGCGGGCGATCCTGCGCGGCTACGACCTGACGGAGCCGGACCAGACCCATGCGGTCCGCCTGCTGGGCAGCGTCTTCCACGGCTACGTCAGCCTGGAGACGGCAGGCGGATTCAGCCACAGCGCCCCCGACGCGCAGGAGTCCTGGACACGGATCCTGGACGCCCTCGACGCCCTTCTGCGCAACTGGCCGCCCACGCCCTGACCCGGAACCTCCCGAAAACCTCGATCCGAGCAGAAGACCCTCGATCCGAGCGCCCCTCTCCATCAACAGGCCGAGGCCATGCACCCCCACCCCACCTGGATCACCACGCCCATCACCGCGGACCTCCTGCGCGGTGCCCTCGAACTGGAACACACCGCGCACGGTGTGCTGCCGCACCGGCTGCCCGCCCGGGCCCGCGCCCAGTGCGCCGACGGACAGCTCGCCATGGCGGAGTCCCAGCCCTCCGGCGTACGGCTGGTCCTCCGCACCGAGGCCACCGCCGTCGAACTGGACACGCTGCCCACCAAACGGGTCTACGCGGGCGCCCCGCCGCGCCCGGACGGCATCTACGACCTGCTCGTCGACGGCCGCCTGGCCGGCCAGGGCAGCGTGAGCGGCGGCAACACCCTGACCATCGACATGGCCACCGGCACCACCGAGAGCCGGCCCGGCCCGCCCGGCACCCTCCGCTTCACCGGCCTGCCCGACGGGATGAAGGACGTCGAGATCTGGCTGCCGCACAACGAGACCACCGAACTCGTCACCCTGCGCACCGACGCACCCGTCGAGCCCGCAGCGGACCGGGGCCGCAAGGTGTGGCTGCACCACGGCAGTTCGATCAGCCACGGCTCCGACGCCGCAAGCCCCACCGCCACCTGGCCGGCCCGCGCCGCCGCACTGGCCGGCGTGGAACTGATCAACCTCGGTCTCGGCGGCAGCGCCCTGCTCGACCCGTTCACCGCGCGCGCCCTGCGGGACACCCCCGCCGACCTGATCAGCGTCAAGATCGGCATCAACCTGGTCAACACCGACCTGATGCGCCTGCGTGCCTTCACCCCGGCCGTCCACGGCTTCCTCGACACCGTCCGCGAAGGCCACCCCACCACGCCGCTGCTGGTCGTCTCGCCCATCCTGTGCCCCATCCACGAGGACACGCCCGGCCCCAGCGCCCCGGACTTCACTGCCCTCAGCGCCGGGCGACTGCGGTTCCGGGCCGCGGGCGACCCGGCGGAGCGCGCGAGCGGGAAACTCACGCTGGGCGTCATCCGGGACGAGCTGGCCCGGATCGTGGAGCAGCGATCGGCCGACGACCCGAACCTGCACCACCTCGACGGGCGCGCACTCTACGGCGAAGCCGACCACGCCGAACTCCCCCTGCCGGACGACCTCCATCCGGACGCCGCCACCCATCGCCGCATGGGCGAACGGTTCGCGGAGCTCGCCTTCACCGCCGACGGCCCGTTCGTGAGCCACAGCTCGTCAACCACCTGCGCTGAAGCGTCGGAAAGGTTCCCGGGCCGGTCTGCCTAGGATCTTCCCGTGGCCACCTTCCTCCTCGAACGCACAGCGCCCCTCCCCCTGCCCGAGGCGTGGCACCGGCTCACCGACTGGCCCCGCCACGGCGAGGTGGTCCCGATGACCCGCGTCACCGTGACGACGCCCCCACCGACACACGAGGGCACGGTCCTCGTCGCCCGCTCCGGCATCGGCCCGTTCGCCTTCGCCGACCGGATGGAGGTCACTGTCTGGCAGCCGCCGACCGACGACGACACCCCCGGTCTGTGCCGTCTGGAGAAACGCGGCCGGGTCGTGCGGGGCTGGGCGGAGATCGAGGTCCGTCCGGGCCCCGGCGGCCGTACGCGCGTGCTCTGGCGGGAGGAACTCCGGCTCCGCCTCCTGCCCGGCATGTTCGACCCGGCCCTGGAGCGGGCGGCACGTGCGGTGTTCGGCCGGGCGGTGAACCGGCTGCTGCGGCGGCCGTGACGGCGTCCGACAACCGGTCAGGGCACCGGCCGGACGGCCGCTCAGGCCACCGACCCGATCCGCCCCGCCGACGCCGACGGCACGTCGTGGTGGATCGGGGTGTGCGCGCCGGTCAGTGAAACCCCGCTGCCGCCGCGCCGGTCGGCGACGATCTCCGAGGCGATGGACAGGGCCGTCTCCTCCGGTGTACGGGCGCCCAGGTCGAGGCCGATGGGTGAGCGCAGGCGCGCCAACTCCAGCTCGGTGACGCCGACTTCGCGCAGGCGTGCGGTGCGGTCCAGGTGGGTGCGGCGGGAGCCCATCGCGCCGACGTACGCCACCGGCAGGCGCAGCGCGAGCTTGAGCAGGGGTACGTCGAACTTGGCGTCGTGGGTGAGAACGCACAGGACCGTGCGGGCGTCGACGTCGGTGCGCTCCAGGTACGTGTGGGGCCACTCGACGACGATCTCGTCGGCCTCGGGGAAGCGGGTGCGGGTCGCGAAGACGGGGCGGGCGTCGCACACCGTGACGTGGTAGCCGAGGAACTTGCCGATGCGGACCAGTGCCGACGCGAAGTCGATCGCCCCGAAGACGATCATCCGGGGGGCGGGGACCGACGACTCGACCAGAACCGTGAGCGGTGCTCCACAGCGAGAGCCCTGCTCTCCGAGCTCCAGGGTGCCGGTGCGGCCGGCCTCCAGGAAGGCGCCCGCCTCGGCCGCGACCGTGCGGTCCAGTTCCGGGTGGGCGCCGAAGCCGCCGTCGTACGAGCCGTCGGGGCGGACCAGCAGCGCACGGCCCGTCAGCTCCGCCGGGCCGGTCACGATCCGCGCCACCGCCGCCGCCTCCCCTCGCGCGGCGGCGGACAGTGCGGACGCGAACACCGGCCGGACGGGATCGCCCGCCCGTACCGGTGTGACCAGGATGTCGATGATGCCGCCGCAGGTCAGCCCGACGGCGAAGGCGTCCTCGTCGCTGTAGCCGAAGCGCTCCAGGACCGGCTCGCCGTCCTGCAACGCCTGCCCGCACAGCTCGTAGACCGCGCCCTCCACACACCCGCCGGAGACCGAACCGATCGCCGTGCCGTCGGCGTCCACCGCGAGGGCGGCGCCGGGCTGACGCGGGGCGCTGCCGCCGACGGCCACCACGGTGGCCACCGCGAAGTCGCGCCCCTGCTCGACCCACCGGTGCAGCTCTTCGGCGATGTCCAGCATCTCTCGGTCTCCTTAACGGCGGTTGTGTGAAGGGCGCTTGGATGAGCGGCTAGTGGACGCCCAGCCAGCTCTCGATCGGGTTGAGGGCGAAGTAGACGACGAAGATCACGGTCAGCGCCCACATGAAGGCGCCGATCTCGCGTGCCTTGCCCTGGGCGACCTTGATGGCGACGTACGAGATGACACCGGCGGCGACGCCCGCGGTGATCGAGTACGTGAACGGCATGATCACGACGGTCAGGAAGACCGGGATCGCGGTGGCGCGGTCGGACCAGTCCACATGCCGGGCGTTCATCATCATCATGGCGCCGATCACCACCAGCGCGGCGGCCGCGACCTCGCCCGGCACGATCGCCGTCAGCGGGGTGAAGAACAGGCAGGCCGCGAAGAACAGACCGGTGACCACGGACGACAGGCCCGTACGGGCGCCCTCGCCGACACCGGTCGCCGACTCCACGAACACCGTCTGCCCCGAGGCGCCCGAGACGCCGCCGATCGCGCCGCCCGCGCCGTCGATGAACAGCGCCTTCGACAGACCCGGCATCCGGCCCTGCGCGTCCGCCAGCCTGGCCTCGGTGCCGACGCCGATGATCGTCGCCATCGCGTCGAAGAAACCGGCCAGCACGAGCGTGAACACGATCATGCCGACGGTCATCGCGCCGACCTCGCCCCAGCCGCCGAACTCGACGTTGCCGAAGATCGAGAAGTCCGGCATCGAGACCGCGCTGCCGTGCAGTTCGGGGGCACCGCTCGCCCACTGCCCGGGATCGATGACGTCCAGCGCGTTGAGGAGCACCGCGAGCAGGGTGCCGCCGACGATGCCGATCAGGATCGCGCCCGGGATGCCGCGCGCCTGGAGCATGAAGATCGCGAGCAGGGTCACGGCGAAGAGCAGGACCGGCCAGCCGGCGAGTTCACCGGCCGGGCCGAGGGTGACCGGGGTCGCCTCGCCCTGGTGCACGAAGCCGGCCTTGTAGAAGCCGATCAGGGCGACGAACAGGCCGATGCCCATCGTGATCGCGTGCTTCAGCGGCAGCGGGATCGCATTCATGATCATCTCGCGTAGGCCGGTGACGACCAGCAGCATGATGACCACGCCGTACATCACGCACATGCCCATCGCCTGCGGCCAGGTCATCTGGGGGGCGACCTGGGAGGCGAGGACTCCGGAGACGGAGAGGCCGGCGGCGAGTGCGAGGGGGACCTTGCCGAAGAGGCCCATCAGCAGTGTGGTGAGGGCCGCCGCGAACGCGGTCGCGGTGATCAGGGCTTTCTGGGCCAGCGTGTCCCCGGCTGCGTCCTTGCCGGACAGGATCAGGGGGTTGAGGAGGAGGATGTACGCCATCGCCATGAAGGTGGTGATGCCGCCGCGGACTTCGCGCGCGAGCGTGGATCCTCGGTGGGATATGTGAAAGTACCGGTCCAGCCAGGACCTGCCGGCCGGGATGCGGGTGCCGTTGCCCGCGTCTTCGGCTGTGGTCCTGGGCTGCACTGACTGCTGGGTCATGGTGCCGTCTCCCAAGGTTCATAGGGGGTTGGGATGTGCACGACCCGGGGGACGGCCCGAGACGAACGTGGTACTGGACTTGCTGACCGGCGCCGGGGTGGCCGTGGTTGAGCTGTTGCCCGGCGTCGGGGTGCCGCTGCGCCCACCCGTGCCGCCCGTGGGGGTCCCCCCAGGCCCTTGAGGCACTGGGGGAGGCACGACTGCCCGCAGCGGCGGCGGACGTTACGCGGTTCCCGTCAGGTGTTCGGGGCGTACCGGCGTCCTGTTCAGCTCCAGGCCGGTCGCATTGCGGATCGCCGCAAGTACGGCCGGAGTTGACGACAAGGTGGGGGCCTCGCCGATGCCGCGCAGGCCGTACGGGGCGTGGGTGTCGGCGAGTTCGAGGACGTCGACCGGGATGGTCGGGGTGTCGAGGATGGTGGGGATCAGGTAGTCCGTGAAGGAGGGGTTCCTGACCTTGGCCGTCTTCGGGTCGACGATGATCTCCTCCATCACCGCCACGCCCAGGCCCTGGGTCGTACCGCCCTGGATCTGGCCGATGACGGACAGCGGGTTGAGTGCCTTGCCGACATCCTGGGCGCAGGCCAGCTCGATCACCTTGACCAGGCCGAGCTCGGTGTCGACCTCGACGACGGCGCGGTGCGCGGCGAAGGAGTACTGGACGTGGCCGTTGCCCTGGCCGGTGCGCAGGTCGAAGGCCTCGGTCGGACGGTGCCGCCACTCCTCCTCGACCTCCACGGCCTCGTCCTCGAGGACGTCCACCAGGTCGGCCAGTACCTCGCCGCCGTCGGTGACGACCTTGCCGCCCTCGAGCAACAGCTCCGCCGTCGCCCAGGCCGGGTGGTACGGACCGAACTTGCGGCGGCCGATGTCCAGGACCTGCTCGCGGACGAGCTCGCAGGCGTTCTTCACCGCGCCACCCGTGACGTACGTCTGCCGCGAGGCCGACGTCGAACCGGCGCTGCCCACCTGCGTGTCCGCCGGGTGGATGGTCACCTGGGTGACGCCCAGCTCGGTGCGGGCGATCTGCGCGTGGACGGTGACGCCGCCCTGGCCGACCTCCGCCATCGCCGTGTGCACGGTGGCGACGGGCTCTCCACCCACCACCTCCATGCGCACCCTGGCGGTGGAGTAGTCGTCGAAGCCCTCGGAGAAGCCGACGTTCTTGATGCCGACCGCGTAGCCGACACCGCGTACGACGCCTTCACCGTGCGTGGTGTTGGACAGACCGCCGGGCAGCTGCCGTACGTCCACGCCCTCGGAGCTCTCCCACTCGCGCTCCGGCGGCATCGGCATCGCCTTGACGCGGCGCAGGAGTTCGGCGACCGGCGCCGGGGAGTCGACGGGCTGCCCGGTCGGCATGATGGTGCCCTGTTCCATGGCGTTCAGCTGCCGGAACTCCACCGGGTCCAGGCCGAGTTGCTTGGCCACCTTGTCCATCTGCGCCTCGTAGGCGAAGCACGCCTGGACCGCGCCGAAGCCGCGCATCGCCCCGCACGGCGGGTTGTTGGTGTAGAGGGCGAGGGCCTCGATCTCGACGTCGTCGACGACGTACGGCCCGATGCCGAGGGAGGCGGCGTTGCCGACGACCGCCGGGGAGGCGGAGGCGTACGCACCGCCGTCGAGCACGATGCGGCACTTCACATGGGTGAGCTTGCCGTCCTTCGTCGCCCCGTGCTCGTAGTGGAGCTTCGCCGGGTGGCGGTGGACGTGTCCGAAGAAGGACTCGAAGCGGTTGTAGACGATCTTGACGGGCTTGCCGGTGCGCAGCGCGAGCAGACAGGCGTGGATCTGCATCGACAGGTCCTCGCGTCCGCCGAAAGCACCGCCGACGCCAGCCAGCGTCATACGCACCTTGCTCTCGGGCAGGCCGAGCACGGGCGCGATCTGGCGCAGGTCGGAGTGCAGCCACTGGGTGGCGATGTAGAGGTGGACGCCGCCGTCCTCGTCGGGGACCGCGAGGCCGGACTCGGGGCCGAGGAAGGCCTGGTCCTGCATGCCGAAGGTGTACTCGCCCTCGACGATGACGTCGGCGCGCTCCCGGGCCGCCCGGACGTCCCCTCGGACGATCGGCTGGCGGTGCACGATGTTCGGGTGCGGGACGTGGCCGATGTGGTGGTCGTCGCGGTTCTCGTGGACGAGGATCGCGTCCGGCGCGAGCGCGGACGCCTCGTCGGTGACGACCGGAAGCTCCTTGTACTCCACCCTGATCTTCGCGGCGGCGCGGCGGGCGGTCTCCGGGTGGTCGGCGGCGACGATCGCGACGGGCTCGCCGTGGTGGCGTACTTTGCCGTGGGCGAGCACCGGGGTGTCCTGGATCTCCAGGCCGTAGTTCTTCACCTCGGTCGGCAGGTCGTCGTACGTCATGACGGCGTAGACGCCCGGCGTCGCGAGGGCCTCGCTCGTGTCGATGGAGACGATCTCGGCGTGGGCGACGGTGGAGCGCAGGATCTGGCCCCAGAGCATGTCCTCGTGCCACATGTCGGACGAGTACGCGAACTCGCCGGTGACCTTGAGGGTGCCGTCCGGGCGGAGCGTGGACTCGCCGATGCCGCCCTTGGTCCGGGAGCCCTGGGTGATCTTTGTGGGTGCGCCGTTGGTGGGCATCGTCAGACCGCCTCTCCCTGCCGGGCGGCCGCCAGGCGGACCGCGTCCATGATCTTCTCGTAGCCGGTGCAGCGGCACAGGTTGCCCGAGAGCGCCTCGCGGATGTCCGCGTCGGTCGGGTTCGGGTTGCGCTCCAGCATCTCGTCGGCGGCGACCAGCAGGCCCGGGGTGCAGAAGCCGCACTGGACGGCGCCGGCGTCGATGAACGCCTGCTGGACCGGGGAGAGTTGGGTGCCCTCGCCGGTCTGGGAGTCGCTGGGCTTGGCCTGCCACCCCTTGGCCTCATCCAAAGATGTGCCACATTCCGCAGAAGTGTCACATTCTTCGGAACCACAGGTCCGCTGCCGGGCATACTCCGCGAGCCCCTCGACGGTGACGACCTCCCGGCCCTCCACCTGACCGGCGGCGACCAGACACGAACACACCGGCACGCCGTCCAGCCGGACCGTGCACGACCCGCACTCACCCTGCTCGCAGGCGTTCTTCGAACCCGGCAGTCCGAGCCGCTCGCGCAGCACGTACAGCAGGGACTCGCCCTCCCACACGTCGTCGGCTTCCTGCGGGCGGCCGTTGACCGTGAAACTGACGCGCATCACGCGACTCCCTCCGTGCGTGCGGCGGTGCCGCGGTACGACTCCCAGGTCCAGGTGAGCGTCCGGCGGGCCATCACGCCCACCGCGTGCCGGCGGTAGCTCGCGGTGCCCCGGACGTCGTCGATCGGGTTGCAGGCGGCGGAACACAGGTCCGCGAACTGCTTGGCGACCGACGGGGTGATGATCTTTCCGTTGTCCCAGAAGCCGCCCTCTTCGAGCGCCGCGTTCAGGAACTCCTCGGCGGCCGTGGCCCGGATGGGCGTCGGGGCGGCCGAGCCGATCCCCGTACGGACGGTCCGCGTCTGCGGATGCAGCGCGAGCCCGAAGGCACACACGGCGATGACCATCGCGTTGCGCGTGCCCACCTTCGAGAACTGCTGCGGCCCGTCGGCCTTCTTGATGTGCACGGCGCGGATCAGCTCGTCGGGCGCCAGGGCGTTCCGCTTGACGCCCTGGTAGAACTCGTCGATGGGGATCAGGCGGATGCCGCGCACCGACTCGACCTCGACCTCGGCGCCGGCCGCGAGGAGGGCGGGGTGGGCGTCGCCGGCCGGGGAGGCGGTGCCGAGGTTGCCGCCGACGCCGCCGCGGTTGCGGATCTGCGGGGAGGCGACCGTGTGCGAGGCGAGGGCGAGGCCCGGCAGCTCGGCGCGCAGGCTCTCCATGATCTGGGAGTACGGGACGGAGGCACCCAGGCGCACGGAGTCCTCGCCGACCTCCCACTCGGAGAGGTCGCCGATGCGGTTGAGGTCCATGAGGTACTCGGGCCGGCGGTGGTCGAAGTTGATCTCGACCATCACATCGGTGCCGCCCGCAATCGGCACAGCGGTGGGGTGCTCGGCCTTCACGGCGAGCGCCTCCTCCCAGCTGGCGGGGCGAAGGAAGTCCATGACCGGCTCTCTTCTTCGTCTCGTGAGTCGTACAGATTGAGCCAATCCGTGTGCGGCGGGCCCGGCTCGTTCATGTGCTCTTAACGCGGATCGACGTCAGTACACAGCGCCGTACTCCGGCAGGGTCAGTCACCGAAACCATGAAGGAGTTGGCTGGCCAGGGCGGTCATCTTGTAGATTCGTATGAATGGAGGTCATCAGTAACCTCCTGGTTTTCCTGTGGAAACGTGCAGGAACAGTCACGTGACCAGGGACACAGCGCGGGAGACGGCGAGCACCGCTCGACCGCCCACCGAACGGGCCTCTCACCGGCGGACCCGTCAAGATCCATCGTAGTTTTCGAGACAAAGAACGGCGGCGACGAGAATGCGGCTGCGCGCACTGCTGGACACCGACGCGCTGGGCCTCAAGCTGCTCGGCGGCGAGGACGAGCTGGACCGCACCGTGCGGGGCGTGATGACCACCGACCTGCGGGACCCCAGCCGTTACCTCTCCGGTGGTGAGCTGGTGCTGACGGGTCTGGCCTGGCGCCGGGGCGCCGCCGACTCGGAGCCTTTCGTACGGATCCTGGTGCAGGCCGGCGTGGCCGCCCTCGCGGCCGGTGAGGCCGAGCTGGGTGATGTGCCCGAGGACCTCGTCCAGGCCTGCGCCCGGCACCGGCTCCCCCTCTTCGCCGTGCACGAGTCGGTGGCCTTCGCGACGATCACCGAGCACGTCGTACGGCAGGTCTCCGGCGAGCGTGCCGGAGACCTGGCGGCCGTGGTGGACCGGCACCGGCGGATGATGACCTCGGGCCCGGCGGGTGGTGGCCCGGACGTGGTCCTGGACCTGCTCGGCTCGGACCTGGACCTGCGTGCCTGGGTGCTGTCGCCGACGGGTCGGCTGATCGCCGGCCCGAAGGCCGGGGGGCCCGGGCTGTCCGCGGAGGCGTGCGCGAAGCTGGCGGCCGAGCACCTGGCGGCCGCCCGCACCGGCCGCCGCGGCCCGCACCGGATGATCCTCGGCAGTACGACGTACTCCCTCTTCCCCATCCGCAGCAGCGGCCGCTCCCCGCAGGGCTCCCGGGACGTGCGCGAGACGGTGCTCTCCGACTGGCTGCTCGCCGTGGAGGCGGACGCCGGTGACTGGGCGGAGGAGCGGCTCGACCTGCTGCACGGCGTCACCCAGCTGATCGCGGTCGAACGGGACCGCCGGGACGCAGCCCGCACGGTACGGCGACGGCTGGCCCAGGAGGTGCTGGAACTGGTCCAGACAGGCGCCGCACCCGCCGAGATCGCCGCCCGTCTGCGCGTCGCCGCCCCGGTCCTGCTGCCCGGCCTCGGCACCGCCCCGCACTGGCAGGTGGTCGTCGCACGGGTCGAGTGGGACGGTGAAGGGATCGAGGCGGGCCCGGTGGCTCAGTCCCTCCTGGAGGAGATCCTGGTCGACCCGCTCGCCACCGGCCCCGAGCCGTCCGACCGCATAGCCGTGGCGCACACGGGCGACGAGGCGATCGCGCTCGTCCCCCTCCCGGCGGTGTCGACGGAGCACGACGGCTCCGAGACCGGCGTCCTGGCGGACGCGCTCCTGGCCTCCGTACGTGACCCCCTGTCGGCGGGCCTCGACGACGACGGCCGGGTCACGCTCGGCGTCAGCGCGGCGGTCCACTCGGCCGAAGGCCTGCGCGGGGCGCTGGAGGAGGCCCGGCACGCCCGCCGGGTGGCGGCGGCCCGCCCCGGCCGGGTCTGCGCGGCCGGCCACCACGAGCTGGCCTCGCACGTCCTGCTGCTCCCCTTCGTCCCCGACGACGTACGCCGCGCCTTCACCGCCCGCCTCCTGGACCCGCTGCGTGACTACGACCGCCGGCACCGCGCCGAACTGATCCCGACCTTGGAGGCGTTCCTGGAGTGCGACGGCTCCTGGACGCGCTGCGCGTCCCGCCTGCACCTGCACGTCAACACACTGCGCTACCGGGTCGGACGAATCGAGCAGTTGACGAGCCGCGACCTGTCCCGCCTGGAGGACAAGCTCGATTTCTTCCTGGCGTTGCGGATGAGCTGAAACCCGAGGGGCCGAGGAACCCCACTACTTTGTGAATTCCTTCACCCGCCCCCTTGGCCGGGCAGCTGAATTGGTGCTGAAATGCGGCCACCACTCAACAGCTCAATGGCGTGCTCGGGGAGGGCAACGTGGCGCATACCGCCATGTCTGGTACCGGAACGACCTCAGACGACGATCCCCTCCAGACCGCGGTGTGGCGGTTGCGCTCGCGGGCGTGCTGGGCCGACGCGGCGGCCCTGCTGCCGCCGACCACCGCGGCCGCAGCGCTCCAGCGGGCCGCGCTGCTGGTCGAACGGTGCCTGTACACCGAGCAGGGGTGGGAGGAGGCCGAGGACGCGCTGCGGACGGCGGAGGCTCTGGCCCACACCGACGAGGAGCGGGGGGCGGCCGCTTGTGAACGCGGGCAACTTGCCTACGCGGCAACGCTGCACGGGGTGCGGGACCGGGCCGACGAGGCGCGGGCCGCGCTGGGGCGGGCGGCGGCGCTGATCCCTCCGGGGGCCACGGGGCGGGCGCTGCTGGACTTCCGGCGCGGGCTGCTCGCCGAGAACCTGGCGCACGCGCCGCAGGCCGCGCGGGCGGCGTACCGGCGGGCGCATGCGGGGGCGGCGGCGCATGCCGACGCGTTGCTGCTCTCCTTCACCTGGCGGCACCTTGCCGGACTCGCCCTGCGGGACGGGGAGTTGGCCGAGGCCCGGAACGGCTTCGCCGAGTCCCTGCGGATCCGGGAGGAGTTGGGCTACCTGGTCGGTACGGCGCCGGCGCTGGTGTCCCTGGCCGACGCGGAGACGGAGCCGGAGGCGTCCCGGCTGCGGGAGGAGGCCCGTCGGCTGTTCCGGCTGCTCGGGGGCGTACCGACGTGGCTGGAGCCCCGGTTGGCACCGCCGGCGGCGACGGCGTAGGCATCAGACGGGGCACCGGACGTGGGTGGGCCGCGCGGTCCGGTGCCGCCGCGCTCTCACCGCGTACCGGCGAAGTGCACCCGCACCAGTGCCCGTACGGCGTCCAGGTCCCGTGCGATCAGGGCGTCCAGCAGGGCCGCGTGCTCGGCCGCATCGGCGACCAGGTCCGACCGGCCGGGGGAGGTCGCGGCTCCCACCAGCGGCCACTGCGTCCGGCGGTGCAGGTCGTCGGCGATACGCACCAACTGCTCGTTCCCCGCGAGCGACAGCACGGCCCGGTGAAAGGCCCGGTCGGCCTCCGCGTACGTCGCCCGGCAGCCGGACGACGCCGCGCGGACCGTTGTCTCGGCCGACGGCCTGAGCTCCGCCCAGCGTTCCGCGGGAACCGTACGCGCCAGCCGCAGGATGACGGGGACCTCGATCAGCCCCCGGACCTCGGCCAGTTCGGCCAGTTCCCGGGCGTCCCGCTGGACCACCCGGAAGCCGCGGTTGGGCACGACCTCGACGGCGCCCTCCAGGGCGAGCTGCTGCATCGCCTCGCGGACGGGTGTCGCGGACACCCCGAACCGTTCGCCGAGCGCCGGCGCCGAGTACACCTCGCCGGGCCGCAGCTCCGCCGTCACCAGCGCGGTCCGCAGGGCATCGAGGATCTGCCCGCGCACGGAGGCCCGCTGGACCACGGGCCGTGGGATGGGCTGCTCACTGTGCGTGTGTTCACCGCGCACCGCACCGGCCGAGTCGGCCCGTTCCCGGTCGACGTCCGCGGCCCCGGGCTGCGACGGCATCCGCACCGCCGGGGCCGGAAACTCCGGAACGCCCGTCTCGGCGGAGCCCTGCGTGCCCTGCTTCACGGGGTCCTCCTCCGGACGTTTCGGTACTTGCTTCGGTACTCGGGTCATTACGGCGGCTTGTTACTCGTCCGTCAAGCACCTTAGGCGCAGAAGCCACCGGTTCAAACCCGGACTGGGGTTCGGTAAGGTAAGGCTTACCTTCAACCCACTGGGAATCGGTGATCCCGTATGCCTGTGCCCCGTTCGGCCGTCGCGGACGCGTACGCCCGTCTGACCGAGGTCCTCCCCGGGCTCGCCATCACGGAGCCGGACACCGGTGACCCCCTCCCGAGCGGTGACGGATGGATCACCGCCGCCTCGCTCGCAACAGGCGGGACCGGCCTCGACGCCTTCCTGGCCTGGGACGACGCACAGGTACAGAGAGACTACGGACAGCAGGCCCGCCCGGATGTGGTCGCAAGTTTCGGCCTGCACCGGTACGCCTGGCCGGCCTGCCTGCTGATCACCGTGCCATGGTTCCTGCACCGACGCGTCCCCCGCTTTCCCGTGACGCATGTCTCGTACAACCGGACCGTCCCCGGCCTCTCCATGGGCCGCCTGGCGGCCCGCCCGGACGGCTTCGCCTGTCTGCCCGGCGACCCGGCCGCCGCCCTGCCCGGCGCCACCGTGGTCGCCGACGAGGAGGCGCTGCGGGCCGAGCTGCGGGCGGCGGTCGCCGAGCACTTCGAACCGGTCCTCGCCGCCTTCGGCCCGCGCATGCGGCGACGCGGACGCGCGCTGTGGGCCACGGCGACCGACGAGATCGTGGAGGGGCTCTGGTACGTCGCCGATCTCCTCGGCGAGCGGGAGCGGGCGAAGCGCGAGCTGGAGCTGCTGCTGCCGGGTGCCACCAAGCCGTACGTCGGTTCGGCGGCGTTCCGCGAGCTGACCGGGCCGAACGGCGAGTCGCTGCCCACCCGGGACCGGGCGAGCTGCTGCATGTTCTACACCCTCCGCCCCGAGGACACGTGCACCACCTGCCCGCGCACCTGCGACGCGGAACGGGTCGTCAAACTGGTGGCGGCCGTGGCGGGTTGAGGCCGCGCCCACAACTCCTCAATCGAACTCAACTCCCATCTTTCAAGCGGCAGTTCGAGCTGAACGCCGCCGCAGGCATCCCCTTGCACTTCGTTGGCGGCCTCTTGCCCCGAAACCCCCTGAGGACCGGCGGGTTTGGGCCACCATGGCGGGCGTTACGCCCTATCCCAATGCAAGGGACCCCCAGATGAGATTGACCGACATATCGCTGAACTGGCTGCTTCCGGGCGCCGTACTGCTCCTGGGCATGCTGGCGGCGGTGGCGGTGCTCCGGCGCGGCAAAACGGCCGCGGGGAAGGACACGAGCGCGGACGACTCGTGGGAGCGTGCCGAAGAGCGCCGCAGGCGCAAGGAGGCCATCTACGGCACGGCCTCCTATGTGCTGCTGTTCTGCTGCGCCGCGGTCGCTGCGGCCCTGTCCTTCCACGGCCTCGTCGGCTTCGGCCAGCAGAACCTCGGCCTGACCGGCGGCTGGGAGTATCTGGTGCCGTTCGGCCTGGACGGCGCGGCGATGTTCTGCTCCGTGCTCGCGGTGCGCGAGGCCAGCCACGGTGACGCGGCGCTCGGCTCCCGGATACTCGTATGGACGTTCGCGGGCGCCGCGGCCTGGTTCAACTGGGTGCATGCGCCCCGGGGCGCCGGCCACGCGGGTGCCCCGCACTTCTTCGCCGGCATGTCCCTGTCGGCCGCCGTGCTCTTCGACCGAGCGTTGAAACAGACCCGCCGGGCCGCCCTGCGCGAACAGGGACTGGTCCCGCGTCCGCTGCCGCAGATCCGGGTGGTCCGCTGGCTGCGGGCGCCCCGCGAGACGTACAAGGCCTGGTCGCTGATGCTTCTGGAAGGCGTGCGCACCCTCGACGAGGCGGTCGACGAGGTGCGCGAGGACAGGCGGCAGAAGGAGGAGGCCCGGCTGCGGCGGCGCGAGCAGCAGCGGCTGGAGCGGGCCCACCTCAAGGCGATCAGCCGGGGCCACGGCCGGGGTTTCGTCGGCCGCGGCGGTGGCCGGCAGGTGGAACTGCCCGCCGTGGAGCAGGGCGCCGAGCGGCTCTCCGCGGAGCCTGCCATATCGGCGCCGGAGCAACTGCCCGTCCGCGCACGGCCCTCGCTCCAGCCCGTGCGCAGCGGTTCTGAGACAGTCACCGTGGACCTCACCGCGGAGGACGACACCATGGCCCTGCCACGCCTGGACTCCCTGGAGCGCAAGCTCAAGGACCTCGAGCAGCAGTTCGGCTAGAACGCCGCACCTAGGAGCGCAGGAACGGGGGCGCGGCACACCGACGTGGCCGCGCCCCCGTCCCGTTCGTCATGCGGCGTCCGCGTCGAGCTCGAACCACACCGACTTGCCCACCGCGTGCGGCCGTACGCCCCACGCGTCCGCGAGGGACTGCACCAGCACCAGGCCCCTTCCGTGCGTCGCCTCGTCGGCCTTCGGTGCGCACAGCCGGGGCCGGCAGGCCATGAAGTCCCGTACCTCCACTCGCAGTCCACCGGGTCCGACGGTGGCCGTCAGGACCGCGTCGTGGTCGGTGTGGACGATCGCGTTGGTGACGAGCTCGCTGGTGAGCAGCTCCGCCGTCTCGGACCGGCCGGGCCCTCCCCAGTGTCGTAACAGTTCACGTAGTTCCCTGCGGGCCTGTGGGACCGCCCGCAGGTCCGCCCGGCCGAGTCTGCGCCTCAGTTGGGGCGTCTGCGCCCGCCCCTTGGCGGCGCCCCGTCGTGCCTGCCTCTCCATGTCCCCCGCCCGCGTGCCGATGTCGGTTCCCCTCCTGCTCGAACACGTTCACGGAGATCCATGCCCCGTCGGCAACGGGCCAGTCATGCGGAGTCGTCAACGACCAGGTGTTCGGGGAGACTGGCCGATTTCGTACGCCGTGGCGCCGCCGGACAGGCCCTAGAGCGCCTCCCAGACGGCCGCCGCCGTACGGTCGTCGGCGTAGCCCTTGACTCTCACCTGGGTGTCGGCGAGGAAGGCGGCGAGGCCCGGCGGCTCCGGGTGGGACCACCGCTGAGTGAGATGGGCGGGCAGCTCCGGCTCGCCGCGCAGCGGGTCGGCGAGGCCGCCGGTGCACATCAGGAGCGTGTCGCCCGGCCGGGCGACGGAGGCGCGGAAGCGGAAGGGTTCACGGGGTGGCTCGGGGGGCGGGTCGTACGGGGTCGGCGGTGTCGGGATGCCGAGGTCCATGGTGAGCCGGTCGCCCTCCGGTGTCTCGGACGGCAGCGATCCGAAACCCACCACGGGCTCGCCGGTCACCTCGGTGACCTGGGGTTCTATGTCCTGCCAGGCACCGTCACGCAGCCGGAACAGTCCGCCCGCGCCGACGCCGAAGAAGACGCGGGTACGGCACTCGGGGTCGGCGGGCAGGAGCAGACAGCGCAGGGTGGCGGCGTACTCGTCGGGCTTCAGGCCCTGTTCGGCGGCGCCGGCGCGGAGTCTGCCGAGGCTGCGGTCGGTCAGACGGTGCAGTCCGGACTTCAGGTCGCCGCGCCGGCCGGCCCGGATGTCCTCGGTGAGCCGCGGATGGCTGCGGCCGACCGCCCGGCCGATCCACCGGCACAGCTCGGCGGCCGCGCGGTGTGCCCCGGCCGTGGCCCGCGCGCCGGTCGCCATCGCCACCAGCACCAGCGCCTCGTCGCCGCTGCCGAAGCGGGCGGTGAGCAGCGAGTCGCGACGCGGTTCGCCCCGGTACCGCGCGGAGTCCCCACGCACCGAGGCCGCGCGCAGGGTGCAGGCCCCGTACCGGGCGCCGTCCAGCACGGTGTCGGCCACCAGATCGCCGAGGTCGTCGGGATCGGCGGGAGGGAGGGCAGTGGGCTCGGCCTCGTAGGTGGGTGGGCCGGAGCCGACGTGATGCAGGGTCGGGGCGACGTGCCTGGCGGGGGCGGGCTGCTGCGGGGGCGTGTCGGAGAGTTCGCGGGGTGGGGGTGCGGCGGTGGTCGTGGACGGGGTGTCTGCCGAGGTACCGCCCCCGGTCGCCGAGGCGGTGGGGCCCTGGGGCGCGGACGGGAAGGTGTCCGGACCCGGCGGTGCGGCGGTCGGCGGCTCCCAGGGGGCACGCCGGCGTACGCCCGAGCCGTCCCTCGGTTCCGGGACGCGGGTGTCCGGATGGTGGGTGCGGTTGCCGTCGGTGTCGCCCACTGCTCCGGCCGCGGAGGCGAAGCGGTCGTCCAGCGAGTCCGGTGTGCGTGTGGGGCCCGTGTCCTCGGTGGAGTCGTCGTACAGCTGCCCCCACCAGTCGTCGGAGTGACCGGTGGGCCTTCCCCCCTGCTGGCTCATGCCCCCAATTGTCCACCGCACGGGCCGCATGAAAACGGGGCATCCGGAAAATGCGGCGCGACACTCCGCACCGAACCACGTGTCGGGTGAACTGTCGAACGGACACGCGGGAGAGGTCGCCAGGCGGCTCCACCCCCCACAGGAGAGCCGCCCGGCGACGTCGGGAGACCCGGCCCCCCGTCTGCGCCGGTGGCCCCACCTTGGCAGAGTTGCGGGAGGTACGGCGATGATGTGCCCAGGCGGTTTTGCGCCGTGGCCGGTTTCCGCCACGGACCGCACCGCGGGGTCTGGTTTCCGGGGAGGGACGACGGCTGATGCTGGCGGCGATAGGGCTGGACGAGACACACGAGGGGGCGTACCGGGCACTGGTGGCCGTGGGCGCTGCCGACGTACCCGATCTCGCCCGGCGGCTGACGCTCGGCGAGTACGACACCGAGCGGGCGCTGCGCCGGCTGGAGCGGCACGGGCTGGCGGCCCAGTCCTCCGGGCGGCCCGGACGCTGGGTGGCGGCCCCGCCGGGGGTGGCGCTCGGGGCGCTGCTCGCCCAGCAGCGGCACGAACTGGAGAAGGCGGAACTGGCCGCTGCCCTGCTCGCCGAGGAGTACCGGGCGGCGGCGGCCGAGCCGGCCGTGCACGACCTGGTCGAGGTGGTGATCGGCGCGGCCGCGGTCACGCAGCGGTTCCTGCAGTTGCAGCTCGGCGCTAGTGACGAGGTGTGCGCGCTGGTCACCGGCAACCCGGTGGCCGTGACCGGGATGGAGAACCACGCCGAGGAGCAGGCGGCCGGCCGGGGAGTGCGCTACCGGGTCGTGGTCGAGCGCTCGGTACTCGACCAGCCGCACGGACTCACCGAGTTGGGCGCGGCGCTCGGCCGGGACGAGCAGGTGCGGGTGGTGGACCAGGTGCCGACGAAGCTGGTGGTCGCCGACCGGGCGCTCGCGCTGGTGCCGCTCACCTCGCCGACCGCGGAACCGGCCGCGCTGGTGGTGCACGCCAGCGGGCTGCTGGAGCTGCTGTCCGGACTGTTCGAGTCGGTGTGGCGGGACGCGCTGCCGCTGCGGATGGGCAGGTCCGGCGTCACCGTGCAGGACCCGGACGGTCCCGACGGCACCGATCTGGAAGTCCTGTCGCTGCTGCTCGCCGGGCTGACCGACGCGAGCGTCGCGAAGCAGCTCGACCTGGGCCTGCGGACCGTGCAGCGCCGGGTGAAGCGGCTGATGGAGCTGACCGGGGTGACGACCTGGCTGCAGCTGGGCTGGCATGCGTACGAGCGGGGCTGGGTGGTGCGGGACCGATAAAGGTCCTGTCCGGGGACCTGCGAGTTCGGGCCGGCTCCGGCACGCTGGGCAGATGGGAGTGTGGGAGCTCCTGCTGGCCGGGCTGGTCATGCTGCTCGGCCTGTGCGGAGTGCTGGTGCCTGGCGTGCCCGGGTCGTGGCTGGTGTGGGCCGCCGTCATGTGGTGGGCGTTGCTGGATCCGCGGCCGGCCGCCTGGTTCGTGCTCGTCGGCGCCACCGTCGCACTGCTTCTGTCGCAGGTGGTGCGCTGGGCGCTGCCGCCCCGCCGGCTGCGGACGAGCGGCGCCACACCGCGGATGGCGGTGTACGCCGGAGTCGGCGCGTTCCTCGGTTTCTTCCTCGTCCCCGTGGTCGGCGCGATCCCCGGCTTCATGGCCGGCATCTACGTCTGCGAACGGCTCCGCCTGGGCCGGCACGGCGAGGCGCGCGCGGCCCTGCGCACGGCGATGCGCTCGGGCGGCTCCAGTGTGCTGGCGGAGCTGTTCACCTGCCTGCTGATCATGGGCGCGTGGCTGGGCGTGGTGATCTGGGCCTGACCCGAACCAGGTCCTGCGTCCTAGGTCCGCGAGCCGATGTACCCGGTGCGAAGGCATGGTTGGCTGCGGGTATGACCGAGTTCAGCGAGGCCGAGTGGGCGTATCTGAAGTCGCAGCGGCTGGGGCGGCTGGCCACCGTCGACCCCCGGGGGGCAGCCGCAGGCGAACCCCGTCGGGTTCTTCCCGCAGGACGACGGGACGATCCTGATCGGCGGCCTGGCCATGGGCCGCACCAAGAAGTGGCGCAACCTGCAGCGCAACCCGAGGCTCGCCCTGGTCGTCGACGACCTGGTCAGCGAGCGGCCGTGGCGGGTGCGCGGCGTCGAGATCCGCGGGGAGGCGGAGCTCCTGACCGGCCCGCACGGGCTGGGCCCGCACTTCAGCGAGGAGGTGATCCGCATCCGTCCGGAGTGGGTCCACAGCTGGGGGCTGGAGGAGGACGACCGGAGCACGTCCCCTCAGCCACGCGTCAGAGCACGCCCTCCAGCGTGAGCAGTTGCACCTTTCGGTCGAGGCCGCCCGCGTAGCCGGTCAGTGAGCCGTCGGCGCCGATCACGCGGTGGCAGGGGCGGAGGATCAGCAGCGGGTTGGCACCGATCGCGCCGCCGACAGCCCGTACGGCGGCCCTGGGGGCACCGATCCGGGCCGCGATCTCGCCGTACGTGGTGGTGGCGCCGTACGGCAGTGAGTCCAGGGCGGCCCACACCCGCTGCCGGAACGTGGTGCCGTCGGTGTGCGCCGGCAGCCGGAACTCCTTGAGCTCGCCGGCGAAGTACGCGGCGAGCTGCTCCTCGGCCTCGCGAAACAGCCCGGGGTCGTGCAGCCAGCCGTCCTGGACGGTGCGGCCGCCCTTCTGGCCGGGCACGGACAGGGATGTCAGTGTGCCGCTCGGGTCGGCGGTGAGGAGCAGCTCGCCGAGCGGGCTGTCGACGGTGGTCCAGTGGGTCGGGGTGGTCATCGGTACTCCAACTCCCCTGCTGTGCACAGGTGTTGTACGGCGTACGAGCGCCAGGGGCGGCAACTGTCGGGAACGTCCATGTCGGGCGGTGCCGCATCGGGGTCACCCAGGGCGCGGGTGCGGATGGCGACGACGGTGGCGCCGTCCAGGCCGGGCAGGGCGAGCAGTGCCGCCTGTGCGTCGTCCCGGTCGGCGCCCGGGTCGAGCCGTACGGCGCCGTCGGCGAGGGCGGCGGTGAGCGCGCCCAGGGTGCCGCCGGGCTCGGCCTCCGCGAGGACGGCCGGTTCGGGGAAGATGTGGGTGAGGGTGCCGCACGGGACGTCGAGGGCCTTGCCGTACCGCTGTACGAGCTGCTCTGCCGCCGGTCCCACCAGCGCGCGGATCGCCAGCTCCTCCGGGTCGGCGGCGCCCGGCGAACGCAGTCCGGGCCGCGCGGCGACCAGCGGCGCGAGCCGCGGGTCGGAGCCGAGCCGTTCGTCGACGGCGTACGGATCGGCGTCGAGGTCGAACAGCCGCCGCAGCCGCTGCACGGCGGTGGTGAGGTCGCGCAGGTCGGTGAGGTGCAGCCGCGCGTCGAGCCAGCCGCCCCGGTGGCGGGCCGAGCCGGAACTCCCCGGCCGCTCGTCGACCGCGACGATTCCCGTGCCGTAGGGCAGGCGGAGCGTACGGCGGTAGGTGCGGCCGCCGGGCGCCCCGCTCGCCTCCTCGATGCCGGGCACCGCCTCGCGGGCCAGCAGGTCGAAGACGGCACCGGCGTGGTACGGGCCCCGGTGGGCGAGCCGCAGCAGGATCCCGGCGCTCGGGGTGTCCGCCCGCCGGGCCGGGCGGCGCTGGGGTGCGGCGGCGCGCAGTTCGCTCGGTGTCGACGCGTACACGGCGCGGATCGTGTCGTTGAACTGGCGCACGCTGGCGAACCCGGACGCGAACGCGATCTGGGTGATGGGCAGATCGGTGGTCTGGAGCAGCACCCGCGCGGTGTGCGCCCGCTGGGCCCGGGCCAGCGCGACGGGGCCGGCGCCGAGCTCGGCGGTGAGCTGGCGCTGCACCTGCCGGGCGCTGTAGCCGAGCCGCGCGGCAAGGCCGGCGACGCCTTCCCGGTCGACGACGCCGTCGCCGATCAGCCGCATGGCCCGCCCCACGACGTCGGCCCGCGCATTCCAGTCGGCCGAGCCCGGCACCGCGTCCGGCCGGCACCGCCGGCAGGCCCGGAACCCCGAGCCCTGCGCGGCGGCGGCCGTCGCGAAGAACCGCACGTTGTGCCGTTTGGGCGTCACGGCGGGACAGCTCGGCCGGCAGTAGATGCCGGTCGTCTCGACGGCGAAGAAGAACGCCCCGTCGAATCGCCCGTCCCTGCTGCGCACGGCCTCGTACCTGCTGTCTTCGTCCATCACGCTGTCCAGTCTCCGCCGTGGGGAGCGGAGCCGCTGGCGGAAATCGGACGTGACGTTGGTCTACATCCAGCGCCCCCGCTTCGCCTCCATCGCGGCGCGCCCCTGCGCACCTTTCCTCTTCCAGTCCTTGCGGATCTCCGCACGCAGCCGCGCGTCGGTCTTGGCCACGATCCGCTGGTTCTCCCTCAGGAGCTTGCGGTAGCTCTCCAACCGTCGCACGGGCAGTTCCCCGGAGTCGATGGCGCCCAGCACCGCGCACCCGGGCTCGGACTCGTGGGCGCAGTCGTGGAAGCGGCAGCGTTCGGCGAGCTCCTCGATCTCGGAGAACACCTGCCCGACCCCGGTCTCGGCGTCCCAGAGACCCACACCCCTGAGCCCCGGTGTGTCGATCAGCACACCGCCGGCCGGCAGCAGGAGCAGGTTGCGCGTGGTGGTGGTGTGCCGGCCCTTGCCGTCCACGTCCCGCGTGGCCTGCACGTCCATCACGTCCTCGCCGAGCAGCGCGTTCGCGAGCGTCGACTTGCCCGCGCCGGACTGCCCGAGCAGTACGGACGTACCCCCGGAGACGACCGCTGCGAGGACCTCGAGCCCGTCCCCGTCGAGCGCGCTGACCGCGAGCACCGGCACGCCCGGCGCCGTCGTCTCCACGTCCTGCACGAGGTGCGCGAGCGTCGCCGCGTCCGGCACCAGGTCGGCCTTGGTCAGGACGACGACCGGCTGCGCCCCGGATTCCCAGGCGAGCGCAAGGAAGCGTTCGATACGGCCGAGGTCGAGGTCGACGGCGAGCGACACGGCGACGATCGCGTGGTCGACGTTGGCCGCGAGGATCTGCCCCTCGGACCGCTTGGAGGAGGTGGAGCGCACGAAGGCGGTACGGCGTGGCAGATACGTCCGTACGTAGCGGGGGTTGCCCGCGGGTTCGACGGCGACCCAGTCGCCGGTGCACACGACCCGCAGGGGGTCGTGCGGGGTGACGAAAGCGGTGTCGGCCCGCAGGACGCCGTCGGCGGTGACCACGTCGCACTGACCGCGGTCCACCCGGAGCACACGTCCGGGCAGCAGCCCTTCGGAGTCGTACGGGGCGAACGTCTCCGCCCATGCCTCGTCCCAGCCGTAGGGAGCGAGCGCGGCGGAAGCAGAAGTGGAAGTCAAGGGTGACCCTTCACAAGGGTGGCCCCGGCGGGCGCGCGGATGTGCGGCGCGCGAAAGATGTCGGGTGTCAGCCGGTGGCCACGGAGGTGGACTTGATGAACTTCTGGATGCGGGCAGCGCCCATCGCAGTGACAGCCATCGGTCGACACCTCCTCAACGCACACTCGACGGTACGGCGGCGGCCGCGGGGCCACCGCCTGATGCGGCGTAACTCTAGCCGGGCACGGGGACGGCCCGTCAAAGCATTTTCAGGCCTTGGCGCAGTCCTCCCCGTTCAGCGTGAACCCGTACGCCGGTGAGTTCTTGCCGCGCCAGGACGACAGGAAGCCGAAGGAGATGTTGCCGTCGGCGGGGACGGACCTGTTGTAGTCGGCGGCGTCGACGACGACGCGCGCGCCGTTCTGGGTGAAGCTCGCGTCCCACATCTGGCCGATCCGCTGGCCGTCCCGGAAGGACCAGGCGACCCGCCAGTCGTCGAGGGCGTGCTCGGTGGTGACGGTGACGGTGGCCTGGAAGCCGTCGGGCCACTGGCCGACGAGGTCGTACCGGACCTGGCAGGCGGCCGGTTCGTCATCGGCCGGGCCGGTGTCCGCCGGAGTGGTGGAGGTGGAGGTGCCCTGGGGTTCCGGGTCGGGGTCCTCGTGCCGTGTCGGCTGGTCGGACCCCTCGCGGTCCGACGGCTCGGGCGACGCGGACGCCGGGTCGGAGGGGCGGGGGTCGGCGGACGGTACGGAGGGGCGCGGGTCGGCGACGGGCTGGCGGTCGGCGCCGTCACCGGATGCCGCGGCGTTGTCGCCGGTGCCGCCGCGGGGCATCAGGGTGACGGCGAGGGCGAGCAGGGAGACGAGAGCGGCGGCGACGAGGAGTCCGTTGCGCAGGACGCGTGCCTTGTCGGCACCGGCCCGCGCGGCCTCGTCGTCCGGGTCGCCCGCGTCGGGGCGGCCGGAACCGAGGCGCACCTCGGCGGCCCTGCGGCGGCGTTCGAGGTAGGCGAGGCCGCCCCAGCCGATGACTCCGCCGGCCAGGGCGCCGGGCAGTCCGCCGCCGTGCAGCCGCAGGCAGGCCGCGGCCTCCGCGCACTGCACACAGCGGGCGAGGTGCCGGGAGAGGTCGTCGGGGGTGTCGGCGATCGGCGAGCGGGTGATCGCGTCGAGCAGCCGGGCGTAGCTGCGGCACTGCGGGCTCAGCGGCGTGTCGAGGTGGTTGCGCAGGCAGCGGTCCCGGAACAGGCCGCGTACCTCGGCGAGTTCCTCGGCGACGCCGGACGGGTCGAGGCCGAGCCGGCGGGCCACCACCGGCAGCGGCAGCGCCTCCACCTCGGCCAGCCACAGCAGTTCCGCGTCGGGTCCCTGCATGTCGCGCAAGGCGCGCAGGGCGAGCGGGCGGCCGAGCGGGGGTCCGGTGTAGCGGGCGGCCTGCTCGGAGTTGAGCCACAGGCGCAGTTCGGGGTCGAGGCGGTGGCCGTCGCCCTGGCTCTCCCAGTCGGCCGCCGTGGTGCGGACGGCGGTCAGCAGCAGGGCGATCCGCGGCAGTCGGGGGGCCCGCCGACCACCGCTCCGGTGCGTTCCGGAGTCGGCGGAGCGGGCCTCACGTATACCGTGTGCGAACGCCTCCCGGGCGAGCTGTGTCGCCGCCGCGGAGCCGGACGTGCACAGGTCGGCGTACGAGAGCACCGTGTCCCAGCACTCGGAGAACAGCGCGGCCTCGGCGGCGTCCTGGGGGGTCGGCAGGTCGGGCATGAGTCTCCTGCATCCACATGCGAGGTCAACTCACCATATTGGAAAGGGAGTTGGGGGGAACCTCGGGGCGGGTCAAGAGCTTTTCACGGTTCCGACACAACTGACAAGCCGCGTATTCAAATCCCCCCTGCGTTCCGCCGTCCACGCATCGGCGCTCTGTGACTCATACGGATGGGAGGCCGGAACGTCTCGATCCGGCCTCAGGGTATGTCCGTCCTACACCTCTGCCGGCTCCTGCGCGGGCAGGCTGTCCATGAAGGAGCTCACCGAGAAGACCGCACGGCCGGGTCCGGGCGGGCCGTAGCCGGGGGGTGAGGAGAGACCGAAGTCGTCCATGGTGGCGCGGTAGGCCTCCAGCAGCCGGATGTGGTACTCCAGCGGCGCGCCCTGCGGGTTGGCCTTGCCGAGCGGTGTCGTGGGCTCGGGACACCAGGTGGTGAACCGGGGCGTGATGCCGTGCGACATGAAGAAGCGCAGGCCCTCGGTGGTCGACTCGATCGCCTCGTCGACCGTCGTGAAGCCGAAGGGCTCCGCCATCTCCACGCCCGCGACGAAGTTGGGGATGACGTTGCGCGCGCCGAAGATCTCCGCCGAGTCGAGGATGCGCTTGTGCCACTCGTCGCGGCCGACGTAGCGCTCCTTGCCTGGGCAGTACAGCTCGAACAGACGCCGGTCCCACACCTCGAAGTTGGGGTGGTAGATCTGCACGCCGTAGTCCTTGAAGCGCTGCACGTCGTCCTTCGGCAGCGCCTGGGCCACGACCTTGCCGATCCACCGCCCCGGGAAGCGTTCCTCGATGGCCTTGGCGTAGTGGCCGTAGAAGTCGGCCTCGTCGCGTCCGGCGACCGTCTTGGTGATCGCGCCGCCGGTGAGCGTGTAGGCGGTGGACGCCTTCGCGGTGTCGTACCGGTCGATGATCTCCAGGGCCTCGAGGACCTCCTCGACGTCCTTCACGCCCGTGTACGGCCGTCCGGCGGCCTTGTGCTGGCGCCAGTTGTGGTTGATGTCGCAGTACTGGCACTCCTCCTTGGCGCCGAAGTACTGGCAGACCCGGAAGACGGTGAGGTAGATCAGGTAGCCCCACTGGATGGTCGGCGCGACCTCCATGACGGACTTTCCGTTGGAGAGCGTGTGCCGGTAGTACTCGGGCATCGGCGGCACACCGACGTCGGCGATGCGCTTGCCGTCGAGGTAGAGCCCGAGCAGGCCCTCGTCGTCGGCGGCGACGTGGTACGGCGAGGACGGGTTCACGCGCACGGACACGACGGTCCGCCGCAGGTCGTACGGGCCGCCGGTGAGGATGATCTCCTCCGGCGGACGCCGCAGCGCGGCCTCGCCCAGCTCGGGCAGGGTGCCGTGGTCGAAGGAGAAGATGAAGTACGACTTCGGCTTGACCTCGCCGCCCTCGTTGTCGCTGAGCGCGGACGGGTCGAAGGCCACACCTCCGCGGAGCAGGTCCTCTTTGAAGACGGCCTCCCGCGGCACATGCGGGAAGCGCTCCATCAGATCCTCGACGAGCGCGGTGCGGCTGCCCATCCCGTGTCTCCTCCCTATGGCGATTCCCTGGTGCGACGTTCGACTCCTCACGGTATGCCCCCTGCCTCCTCAGGTGTGCAGCCGGGTCCGGCAAGGCATGGACGTGTCCGACATTTCGGGGACCTCGCGACCCCTGACCGGCGCCCACCGCATCAGCGCCGGTCACGGCAGTGATGTGATGGCCCCGACGTTCTCGACACCTCGGGGAGGGGCCGCCGTATGACCGGGACCGTGACCAACTGGGCCGGCAACATCACGTACACCGCCAAGGAGCTGCACCGCCCGCGCACGCTGGACGCGTTGCGCTCGCTCGTCACGGACAGTGCGCGGGTGCGGGTGCTGGGCAGCGGGCACTCCTTCAACGAGATCGCCGATCCCGGCGCCGAGGGCGCGCTGGTGTCCCTGACCGCGCTGCCGCCTGAGATCGACGTCGACACGACGGCCCGTACGGTACGGGTCTCCGGTGGCGTCCGGTACGCGGAACTGGCCCGCCGGGTGCACGACCACGGTCTCGCCCTGCCCAACATGGCGTCCCTGCCGCACATCTCGGTGGCCGGCTCGGTGGCCACCGGCACCCATGGCTCGGGCGTCGGCAACGCACCGCTGGCGGCCGCCGTACGGGAGGTGGAGCTGGTCACCGGCGACGGTACGACGGTGACGATCGGCCGGGGTGAGGAGCGGTTCGGCGGTGCGGTCACCTCGCTCGGCGCGCTCGGCGTCGTCACCGCGCTCACCCTCGACCTGGAGCCGGCGTTCGAGGTCGAGCAGCATCTGTTCACCGAACTGCCGCTGGCCGGTCTGGACTTCGAGTCGGTGATGGCGGTGGCGTACAGCGTGAGCCTGTTCACCGACTGGCGGGAGCCGGGGTTCCGGCAGGTGTGGGTCAAGCGGCGCACGGACCAGCCGCTGCCCGGCTTCCCCTGGGCGGCGCCCGCGACCGAGGCGCTGCACCCGGTGCCGGGGATGCCCGCCGTCAACTGCACCGGGCAGTTCGGCGTGCCCGGGCCGTGGCACGAGCGACTGCCGCACTTCAGGGCGGAGTTCACGCCGAGCAGCGGCGCCGAGTTGCAGTCGGAGTACCTGATGCCGCGCGCGTACGCCGTCGACGCCCTGGACGCGCTCGACGCGATCCGTACGGTCATGGCGCCGGTGGTGCAGACCTGCGAGGTGCGGACGGTCGCCGCCGACGATCAGTGGCTGAGCCCGGCGTACGGACGGGACACCGTGGCCGTGCACTTCACCTGGGTCGAGGACATGGCGGCCGTGCTGCCGGTGGTGCGGCGGGTGGAGGAGGCGCTGGAGGCGTTCGAGGCCCGGCCGCACTGGGGGAAGGTGTTCGCGGCGCCGGGGGCGCAGTTGCGGGAACTGTATCCGCGGCTGGGGGACTTCCGGGCGCTCGTGAAGGACCTGGATCCGGCGGGGAAGTTCACCAACGCGTTCGTGCGTGACTTTCTCTTGAGCTGACTTTCTCCACCCCCTTTCCTAACCCCTTGTCGAAAGGCGCCGCAGCCCATAGCCTTGCGCCGCGCCGGTGCCGACGTCGTCCCGGCCTGGCCTGGAAAGGATGGGGGCAGCTCCGGTGAGAACTCCGGTGAAGCGCACGTCACGCGACATCCGCACCGCGAACCGCTACGAGGTGCTGCGCCAGATCATCGCCGCGTCCCCCACCTCCCGGCAGGAGCTCGCCGCCGCGACCGGCCTGAGCCTCGCCACGGTCGCCACGCTCGTCGGGGAGCTGCTCGACCTCGGGATGATCACCGAGGTCGGGTTCGAGGACTCGGCGGGGGGCCGGCCGCGCGGGCTCGTGGCCGTCAACGCGGCGGGCGGCGCGCTGATCGGCGTCGACATCGCGGAGACGTACGTCCATGTCGAGCTGTTCGACCTCGCGCTGAACGTGCTGGCCCGCGCCGACGAGGACATGCGGCCCGGCGAGAGCCGCCCGGAGCAGGTGGTCAGCCATGTCGCCGCCGCCGTCGGCTCGGTGGTCGCGCAGGCCGGGATCGAGGGCGCCCGGGTGCTCGGTGTCGGGGTGAGCGTGCCGGGGCAGGTGGACCGCGACACCGGCATCTCCGAGTACGCGCCCAACTGGGACTGGCACGACGTGCCTCTGCTGGACCTGCTCGCCGAGCACATCGCCTACCCCCTCTACCTGGACAACCCGCTGCGCGCCTGCGCGGTGGCCGAGCTGTGGTTCGGGGCCGCGCGGGGCCGCGGCGACGCCGTCGTGGTCAACCTCGGGACCGGGGTGGGCGCCGGGCTCGTGCTGGGCGGCGGGCTGCACCGGGGCGTGAGCAACAGCGCCGGCGAATGGGGCCACACCACCCTGGTGCTGGACGGCCGGCTCTGCCACTGCGGCAACCACGGCTGCGTGGAGACCTATGTCGGCGCGCCCGGAATCATGCAGCATCTGCGGGAGTTGAGCCCCGGCAGCACCCTGCTGCACCCCGAGGACCAGACCGCCACCATCGACGCCCTCGCCCGCGCGGTCACCGCGAACGACCCGGTCGCCGTCAAGGTCGTCCGGGACACCGCCCGTTATCTGGCCGCCGGCATCGCCGACCTGGTCAACCTGTTCAACCCCGAAGTGGTCGTGCTCAGCAGCTGGGTCGCGGCCACCCTCGGCGAACCGCTGCTCGCCGAAGTGCGCGAGGCCGTCGCCCGGCATGCGCTGCGCCGGCCGCTGGCCGCCACCGAGATCGTCCTCTCCCCGATCCCCACCGACCCGGTCTCCCTCGGCGCGGCGACGTTCGCGCTCGAAGGGGCCCTCCAGTCCGTCGGGCAGAGGACCGCACGACGCACCACCCCCGCAAGGAGCCGTACCGCACCACCTTCATGACGACGGAAGGGATGCACGTTGCGCACCAGCAGATCGATCCTCACGACAGCCGCGGCCGCACTGGCTGTCTCCGGAGCCCTGATATCCGCACCCCCCGCAGGCGCCGCCGACTCCACACCCGCCCAGGTCTCCCCCCACGCCGCCCAGACCATCGACAACATCGGCGCCTCGGGCGCCTGGTGGGTCAACGACCTCAAGAACTTCGACCCGGCCGTCCAGGCCCGGGTGGCGAAGCTGCTGTTCTCCTCGAAGGGCCTGGACCTGAGCAGCTACCGCTACAACATCGGCGGCGGTGGTACGGCGGTCACCACACCGTCGCGCGCCCCCGAGGACTTCCGTAACGACGACGGAACGTACGACTGGAGCAAGGACAAGGGCGGCCGTACGTTCCTCAAGTACGCCGCCGCTTACGGCGTCGAGGATCTGATCGCCTTCGTCAACAGCGCGCCCGCCGAGTGGAAGACCAACGGCAAGAGCTGCGGCGGCTATCTGAAGGCGGAGAACGAGCAGGACTTCGCGGACTACATCGCCGACGTCACCGACCACTTCGCCACGCAGGGCGCGAAGTTCGACTACATCAGCCCCTTCAACGAGCCGACCAACAGCTTCGACAGCTGCGGCCAGGAGGGCATGCTCGTCGACGTCCCGCAGCGCGACGACATCGTGCGGGCGCTCGGCGCCGAGCAGCAGGCCCGGCACCAGAAGACCGGCATCATCGCCGACGAGTCCACCAGCACGGTGAAGTTCAACGACGAGGTCCCGCAGTGGATCTCGCAGCCGGGCACGGCGCAGTACGTCGACAAGCTGGCCCACCACACATACGACAACCCCTCCGACGCCAACCGGGCGAGGGTCTACGAGACGTCGAAGTCGGTCGGCAAGTCGTCCTGGTCCACGGAGATCTGCTGCTTCGGCAAGGGCGGCACGGGCTGGGCGCAGGAGTACGACCCGACGATCGACGGCGGCCTGAACCTCTCCCGCATCATCCACAAGGACTTCGCCGTCGCCCACGACTCGGCGTTCCACTGGTGGGTCGCCCTGTCGGAGATGATCGGCACCGACCCGTACGCGAAGAACGACCAGGGCTGGAACGACGGCCTGATCTACTACGACCCGAACTACGCCACCAGCGGTAACCAGACCCTGTACTTCACGAAGCGGTACTACGCGCTGGGCCAGTACAGCAAGTTCGTGAAGCCGGGTGCGGTCGCGCACAACGTCACCGGCGCGCCGAGCGGCGTCGAGGTGAGCGCCTATGACAGCAAGGGCAAGTGGGTGGTCGTGGTCAACAACCACAACGCCACGGAAACCGCCCTCGATCTGAACTTCAACAGCAGGACACCGCTGCGGGCGAGCAAGGCCGTGCGCACCTCGGCGGACGAGAACTGGGCGAACGTGGAGAAGCCGGCGGTGAGCGGTTCGACCGTTTCGACAACGCTTCCCGCCCGTTCCGTCACAACGTACGTGCTCGACCAGAAGGGCCGCGGCAGTTCGGCCGTCACCGGCGCCTGGCAGGGCGAGCAGTCCGACAAGTGCCTGACGGCGGACGCCTCCGGGGCCGCGATCGGTACGTGCACGGGCGGTGCGGAGCAGTCGTGGTCGTACGACGCGAAGGGTGCCCTGAAGGGCGCGGGCGGGTATCTGACGGCCGGGACCTCTGGCCTCACGACCGCCGCCGAGTTCACCGGAGACGCCACGCAGCGCTGGCTGCTGAACGGCAACGGGCAGATCGTGAGCGAGGCGTCCGGGAAGTGCCTGGACGTCAGCGGGCAGTCGACCGCCGACGGCAGCCGGGTGATCCTCTACAGCTGCACGGGCGGCACCAACCAGGCCTGGTTCCGGCAGTAGTTCATCCCTTGTGAGGACCGGCGGGGCCCCCCGGGGGGGGGGGCCCCCCCCCCCGGACCGTGGGGCGTAACCAACGGTAAAAAACCAAAGAAAAAGCGTAGGGCGGCCCCCATGCCCAACCAAAAACCAAAGGTTAAAAACCCCCCCCC
>NZ_JBHXVG010000052.1:0-45321 GCF_042672405.1 Streptomyces sp. NPDC127197
AACGGCGCTCCCGGACGACCTATCGTCCGACCGTGACCCCGGAGGGGAGCACCCATGTCGATACGTTCACGGGTACCACCTCCTCGTTCTCTCGCCTCGGGGCACCATGGAGCAGCCTCGGCGCTAAACCGCAGCACATCCGAACGGAGACCGGTGCTGAGAGCCGCCCTCATCGGACCGGGATCAACGTCGCCGGCCCCCCGGGGCTGCATGGTCGGCCCTCGTTCGGCCGACAGCGCGAGCGGCGCCTCGCTCGTTGTGCGGGCGTGGAGGACGAGCGGATGGTTGTGGGCCATGGTGGCCAGGCGGCGCGCCCGGTGCGTGCAGTCGGCTGGCCGTACGGGGAGGGGCAGCTGCGCCGCGCGCTGAGGTTCCGCGTCGAGACCGCTTTGGCCTGGCGCCTGGGAGTGATGCCCAGGACGTCAGCGTGGCCCGAACGGGAGAGCCCCGGCGGGACCAGGCGATGCGACGGCTGGTGTCGGCTCGTAGGCTGCGGCCATGACCGAGATCCAGACCCCGACGCCCCGCGACGCCTTCGAGCTGCTGCTGGCCGGTAACCAGCGCTTCGTCACGGGCACCCCCGAACACCCGAACCAGGACGCCACCCGCCGCGCCGAGATCGCCCCGGCCCAGCAGCCCTTCGCCGTGCTGTTCGGGTGTTCCGACTCCCGGCTGGCCGCCGAGATCATCTTCGACCGCGGCCTGGGCGACCTGTTCGTGGTGCGCACCGCAGGCCACGTCATGGGTGCGGAAGTGCTGGGCAGTGTCGAGTACGGCGTGGACGTGCTGGGCTGTCCTCTGGTGGTGGTGCTCGGTCACGACTCGTGCGGCGCGGTCGGCGCGGCGTGTGCCGCGCTGGAGGACGGCATGGCGCCGGCCGGGTATGTCCGGGACGTCGTCGAGCGGGTGACGCCCAGCGTGCTGGCGGCGCGGGCCGCCGGACGGGTTGAGCCGGAGGAGATCCTCGCCGAGCACATACGGCACACCGTCGACCTGCTGTTGGACCGCTCCCGGGTGCTCGCCGAGAAGGTTGCCGCCGGCCAGGCCGCCGTGGTGGGCCTGTGCTACCGCCTGGCCGACGGTAGTGCGCAGCTCGTCGCGGCCCGCGGCCTTGATGCGGCAGTCCCCACCGCATCCTGACCGCCCCGGCCGTAGCTGCGCATCATGATGTGCCGCAGCCAGAGGACACCCTTGTACGTGGAGAGCACCCCTAGATGGCTCACGGGGCCGACCGCGCGCCCAGCATCGTTCCCCGCGCCGACTTGGCGCGGGCCGCGGGCTGTGAGGTGTGCCGGGGATGGGGAACGGTCGTTACCGACGACTGGCGGCACGAGCTGTGCCCGGCCTGCCAGACCGGTGAGCGCCCGGCCGAATCCGCCCGGCATCCGCGTCCGGGAGCCGTGAGGGCACGCCAACTATCCCTGGGGGGCCTGGTCAGGATGGTTGCTTCCAGGGGAGGCACGACCTTGCGCGGGGTCGGACGCGCATCCGGTGGGCGCTTTGGCAGGAACATCGAACGGCGCCGATGCCGGTCACTCAAGAGGGCCGAGGCCCTGCGGCGCGGCGGAGCCGGTTGGCGATCGTGAGTCCCAGCCCCTCCTCCCTCGGCAAGGACGCGACGATGAGGTCGCACCCGTGCTGGTCGAGCTCGCGCAGGAACCCGTACAGCCCGCGCGCGTAGGCGGCCATCGAACCGGGGACCGCCACCACGGCGTGCGCCTTCACCGGAGCGTCGGCGAAGGAGGGGGGAAGAAAGACACCCACCTGGTGCCCCCGTTCCTGCGCGAGCTCCGCTTCGGCGACGACCTTCTCGGGCTCGACGAGGACGACCCGCGCCCGCGGCGCGTAGTGGGACGGATGCTGGCCCGGCACCCGGACAGGACTCGTCGAGTGCACCGCGAGCGAGCTGCCCAGCACCGCTTCGAGGTCCTCGCGCGTCACCCCGCCGGGCCGAAGGACGCTCGGGATCTTGCCCGTGGCGTCGACGATGGTCGACTCGACGCCGACCTGGCAGGGGCCGCCGTCCAGCACGAAGTCCACGGCATCACCCAGCTCCGCTCGGACGTGGTCGGCCGTTGTGGGGCTGACCGAGCCGAAGCGGTTGGCGGACGGGGCCGCCACACCGCCGCCGAAGGCCGAGAGCAGCGCGAGTGCCACGGGGTGGTCGGGCACCCGCACGGCCACCGTCTCCAGTCCACCCGTCGCCTCCAGGGGGACCCGGCGACCGCGCCGCAGGACCAGCGTCAGCGGCCCCGGCCAGAAGCGTTCGGCCAACAGACGGGCCTCTGCGGGCACGTCCTTCACCCAGTCGCCCAGGTGCTCCGCGCCGCCGATGTGGACGATCAGCGGATGGGAGGGCGGGCGCCCCTTGACCTGATAGATGCGCCCGACGGCAGCGGGATCCTCGGCGTTGGCGCCCAGACCGTAGACGGTTTCGGTCGGGAAGGCCACCAGACCCCCGGCGCGCAGCACACCGGCCGCCTTCTCGATGTCACTGGTTCTTGCCGTCACGTCTGGCATTCCTCTCGCTGTGCGGCGTCAGCGTCCGTGTCCTGGAGCTCTTGGCGGGCAATGAGCTCCAGGAGGGCACCGATGGACAGGCTGGCCTCCGCCGGATGCCGGAACAGCCCATCGCGGTTGACGAGGTACCGGGTGCGCCGGCCGACCCGTTGTCTGCGCAGATAACCGGCCTCTTCGAGATCGGTCACGATGCGCTGAGCGGAGCGCTCGGTGATCTGGCAGGCGGTAGCGACCTGGGTCAACCGTGCGTGGGGATCCCGGGCGATCGCGGCAAGCACCTGCGCATGGTTGGTCAGGAACGTCCACCGGCGGTCCTGTTGATCTGTGGCGTCAGCAGCCATCCCCGCCCCGTTCCCCGCTTAATGGGCGATGAAGAATACCGGAAATCATCGTCACCTATTTTGGCAGAGACAAGCGTGATCGGAGTGTCCTCCGGGCTGGATGTGTGTCCTTGCCGGGTGTACGTGTCGTAGACCTGGTGCGGCACAACGTTGTGCACCTGTTTCGGCGGCTCCGCGTCTTGCTCTCCCGAGCGGTCCTGGGCTGCATCCTCTCCGGTGAACCGGCCGGCTGGGGCGGCTCCGGGCATCAGGTACCGACATGCCCGGAGCCTGTCTCGGTCCACAACCGCGAGCAGCTCACCCACCTCGTGGCGCAGTCCCAGCGGGATCGGCCTGATCAGCGAGACGGACTCGGAACTGCTGAGGCGTTCACTGGCCGAGCCCGAGACCTCGGTACGGGTACTGCAGCTCCCGGCTGCCGAGATCACCTCGGTCGACGGCGGCGCAGATGCTGACGAGATCCTGTGACTGGGTGCCGACAGCGACCGCACACGGCTCCTGGTCCGCGAGCACAGTACCGTCCTCAGCTCGGTCCACGCCCGTGACGCCCTGGTGGCACGCGCCCAGCGACGGACCACCAGCGCCCGCTCCCTGGCCCGCCCGGTGCCCGAACTGACCGAGGACACCACGGTCGCCGACGCCATCGACCTGCTGTGTCGGCGCCGCGCCTCGCTCGCCGTGGTCCGCGACGGCTCGGGCCGCCTCACCGGCATGGTGAGCCAGGACGAGCTGCTGGCCCGCGCTACCTGCAACCGCAGGCGGTATAACTGCCCTGGAGTCGAGGGCCCCGGCTTGCCCGGGGCTCTCGCGCACGTCAGGGAGTCGCATGCCGTCTGCTCACTGCCGCGCGTACAGCGTCAGTGAGCACCGCTGACGACCGATCCTGGTCTTCGTCAGACCTCCACAAGCCCCAGTTGCCGCAGCAAGCCGAGGTCGTCCCAGTTCCACCAGCTCTCGGCGATCTTGCCGCTCTGGCAGCGGAACGTGGCGTGCCTGGTTCCGGCGACATCCCGGTTGGTGGGCTCTGTCCCCTGGTAGATGCCGGTGTGTCGGCCCTGGAAGGTGATCCGGCAGGTCACTAGGTCGCCCTCGGCGATCACGCTCTCCAGAGTGAGCCGGGGGTTGAAGGCGTCCAGGATCTCGCCGTTCTCCCGCTTGGCCTGGGCGAGGTCCACGTCGTAGGAGGAGAGGGAGGGGTCGTGCTCCCGGTAGTTGTCGGTGCACAGCTCGTCGGCCAGGTCGAGATTCTTGGCGTTGATGACCTCGTCGAAGAAGCGGCGGACGATCATCTTGTTGAGCTGTTCGTCCCGTACGACGTCGAGGTCCGTAAAGGAAGGCGTCTCGTCGCAGGCGGCGACCAGTTCTTCGAAGATGCGGTTGGTTTCGGGGAGGTTGGAGTTCTTCATGGCCTCTTCGTAGGACGGGAACTCCACGATCTCGACGACATGGGTGGAGTCCGAGCGGTCCCGCCCGACGATCGAGTGCGTGGCGGTCCGCTTGCCCTGGGTCGCCTCGACCCAGTTGTCCATCAGCCGGTTGAGTTGGTCGATGTTGCTGGTCTTGCAGTCGATGAGCTGGACGAAGGTCATGAGCCCCTCCCGTGCGATGAGCGACGGGCATGAATGAATTGGGCGATTTCAGGCTATATCGGGGCTTCTGTCCTTGCTCCTTCTGTCGCTCCAGCTGCTGAGTCATCGGGGCAGGTGCTCGATGTGGTGGACCGCCTGGTCGAGGAGTTGGGCGACGTGGTCGTCGAACAGGCGGTAGATGATCCGGCGGCCGTCCCGTTGCCCGGTGACCAGCCCCAATGCGCGCAGCAGCCGCAGCTGGTGGGAGACGGAGGACTGCTCCATGCCGACGGTGGCGGCGAGTTCGGTCACCGAGTACGGGGTTCGTCGCAGCGTGGTGAGGATCAGCAGGCGTGAGGGCGTGGTGAGAGCCTGGAGCGTGGCGGCGACGGAGGCCGTGGTGGCCGCGTCGAGGCGGGCGGACGAGCTGCAGCTTCAGCGCGGCCGGCGGCGCTGTACGACGTCGCCGAAGTACGGATTGAGCGTGCGGTTGGGTGCGTCGTGGGAACACGCATCGCCGCAGCGGTAGCGGCAAGTCAGCGCCGAACAGGCGGTGTTGGGATGAGGGCTGGGGAGGACGGGCAGGTCGGCGGTCCGGGTGATGCTGTCGCTGGTCTGTTCGGGCACGGCTGCCTCCATGCAATCAGGGAATCGGGGCCCAGGTCGCCCGGATATACCCGTACTTCGCAGGTCACCGATTCGGATGATCTGGTCGCCGCCCCACAGCAGATAGTCCGGAGGGCATCTCCTGCGGGCTCCTGGCAGAGGATCAGATGGCCAGCGCCACCACCCCCACCACCGCGAACGCGACACCGGCTAGCAGCACAGAGCCCGTCAGCAGAATGAGTACCGCACCGAGAACGAGCCATCCCGTCGTACGGCGACCGACCATGGCGGTATCGGGGTCCACGGGGTCGTACGTGATCTCGGCCCGCTCGGCTCCCCCGTCCGAGCTCTTGCATTCACGCCGTACGCCGTGACCGTCGACGTACGCGTAGTAGTGCTGCTTGCCACCCTCGTGCCAGTGGGTCCCCTGTAGCTCTCCCTCCACGGTGATCCCCCGGGTACGCAGCACCCAGGGTTCCTGGAACACCTGCCACCCGGCTTGCACGCCCCCTATCCCGCCGGCGATCAGGAGGGGGGCCACCGCCCAGAAGACCACCGGGACCATCCCGGGAAAAGCGCCCTTCACCAGCAGCAGGACGAGCACCAGCACGTATCCGCCTCCGAGGCCCCACCAGAGCAGACGGAGTCGATTCGGTGCCACCCGCTCCATCGGCTTCTCGGTCACCAGCGCCGCCCCGTTGGGCCGCGGCTCGTCGGCGTCCCGTACGGGCAGTGCACGGCGGACGGCCTGCGCGAACTCGTGCACGGCGGGGGCACTGCGGCACCTGAGGTGGTAGGCCACGGGCTTGTCGCCCGTCAGTACGACGGTCAGCTGTCGGCCCTTGGCACAGTGAACGTCGACTCGTTCTATCGCCGTCACCGGTATCCGGCGCCGCACGCCGTCCGTCTCCAGCAGCACCGCCCCGTCCTTCAGCCGGGCGGAGGCACGGCGTCTGCCGTGCAGCACCAGCGAGGACGTCTCTGTCGAGGTCATGCGGGCACATTAAGCGAGCTTGGGACCGGAGGGGACGGTACGGCCGTATGACCAAGCAGGGGTGTCTGGGCCGCTGCTTCGAAGATCGCCGATTCAGGGCTGTGACTGGCGCGGGTTCGGGTGACTTCGATGCCGAGGAGTTCAAGGAGGTGGAGCTGGACGCCCCGGGTGATCTGCACCATCGGCGGGTCGGTGACCGTGCCGATGCGCAAGGTGAGTTCACCGAGGTGGTAAAGGATCATCCGGCTGGTGGGGCGGACGCGGCGGTTGTCCGGGTAGAGGCCGGCCATGGTCTGCTGGGGGCCGAGAGCCTGCCTGACCTGGCGCTCGATCAGGCTGAACACGAGCAGGGCCAGGCAGATCACCTGGATCAGGGCTGCGACGCGGTGGTTGTGCTGGACGAACACCGGGGTGACCGCGAGCGGGCCCTTGAAGTCGTGGTAGCGCCGTTCGACCGTGCCGTGGCCTTTGTAGTGGATCAGGACCTGCGCGGGACCGGCCGTGGTGCGGGGGATGCCGGCCAGCAGCGCGTACCAGCCGTCGGCCGCGGCCTCGGTCTCCAGCGCCTCCTGGTCGAAGTGCCAGTGCAGGCGGGGGCCGTCGGCCTCGGTGATGTGCCAGCGCAGGCAGGAGACCACGCGGCGCCTGGCGGCGATCACCCCGACCCGGGCAGCGATCTTCTCGCGGGTCTTGTAGTGCCGCCCGCCCGCCGCAGCGACGAGCTTGTCCAGCTCCGCGCTCGCCTTGGCCAGCCGGTTGGCCCGGGCTGCCTGCTGGCCCTTGGCATGGGCCGCGGAATGCACCAAGACCCGCCGCACCCTCAGCACCGGGTCGCGCTTGCGCGGCCCGGCCAGGGTGTGGACGTCCTCCAGCACCCGGTAGACCTCCCGCTGGCCGGCCGGCTTGCCGGCGTCCCCGTCAGGCACCCAGTCCACCACCTGGGCCCGGGCGAGATCGAGCGCGGCGTAGACCTCGTCCTTGACCTGCGCGGCCGGGACCGGCGCAATGAACTCCACCCCGGCCTCAGCAGCGCGGCGACGTTCCGGTAGGACACCAGCTTGGAGTCCGCGACCATCAAGAACTTCTGCTCACCTGCCAGCTGGGACAGATCCCGCATCACCCCGACGACCTGACTGACCTCGGCCGCGCCGCCACCGAAGACACGGGCACGGACGGGGACGCCGCCGTCGGCCGACACCGCGATCCCGGCCTGGACCTGCTTGAGGCCCACCCGCCGGTCCTTGGGATGCCCGTAGCCGATGAGCGGGTACTGCTCGTCCTGGTCCTGCTCGGGGTAGGCGCCGTGGACAGACATACTGGTCATGTCCCAGTGCAGCCGCGCGGTGTCGATACCGAACTCGGCGATCGCCCGCGCGCCGACGGTACCCGCGAGCTTCTCCAGATGCGGGGCGATCGCGTCCAGGGCCCGGGCCAGACGGTCGTCGTTGAGCAGACCGCCTCGATCCCAAAGACCTCCTCCACCGCCCAGGTGCGCGCCCAGTCGCCGACCCGCACCAGCGGCGCGGGCGAAGTCAGCCGGTTCGCCACCATTGCCGCGATCACCTGCCCATGCGTCAGGTGCGCACTCGCACCGCCCGGGCAGATCTCGTCGACGATCCCCGCCACATCCAGCCGGCCCAGAAACTCGGCAGCGACAGGCAGAGCGCCCAGACGCTTCTCCACCACGGACGTCACCGCGCACTCGAAGCGCTGACGCTGGGACCGTGGCCGCGGGGACCGGGAAGTCATCGACACACCCGGACCAACGCCACACCACCAGCCCCGGACACCATCCAGACAACAGGATCATCCGAATCAACGACCTGCGAAGTACGGGGATATAGGCGGTCGTCGATGCGTGACGCCAGGCGCAGCACACCACGAGGGATGTGGCTGAGCGGTGAACTCCGGCCGAAGACTGCCATCGTGGGGCGTCCAACGCGATCCGGCCACCCCGTTGGCGCCGACTGGCGCACACGCCCCACCTATGCACGCCCTGTTCACATTTCACCGCGTGGCACGGACGAACTCATTCTGGACTCGGTTGGGTCACGACCCCCTTTCATCTCATAGAACCAAGATCGATCTATATAGATGAACGGCTATGGTTCATCGTTCGTCGGCCATCTGTACGCCGGAAGTTCACATAGACTGGATTCGATCCAAGTGTCCCCACGGCGCGCGCTGCGCACCTCATCCACACGGCCGGGAAGCCCCGGCGGACACGAGGATCGAGAGTCACGTGAACATTCCCTTTACCTTGCGCCGGGCCAAGGCCCCCTTGGCCCTGACGGCGGCTGTGATGCTGGCTGTGAGCGCGTGCGGTGGTTCCGACGCGGGCTCGGGCGGTGATGGTGGTGGCGGCGAGCAGTTGTCGGGTTCGGTCAAGGTGGACGGCTCCAGCACCGTGGCGCCGCTGACCACTGCCGCGGCCGAGATCTTCGCCGAGGAGCAGCCCAAGGTCCGGGTCACGGTGGGTACTTCGGGCACCGGCGGCGGCTTCGAGAAGTTCTGCAACGGCGAGACCGATATCTCCGACGCCTCCCGTCCGATCAAGGACGAGGAGAAGGCGGCCTGCGAGAAGAAGGGCATCACCTACGAGGAGTTCCAGGTCGCCAATGACGCCCTGACCGTCGTGGTGAACAAGGACGCCGACTGGGTCGACTGCCTGACCACCGAGCAGTTGAAGAAGATCTGGGAACCCGGTTCCAAGGTGAACAACTGGAACCAGGTCGACTCGAAGTTCCCGGACGAGCCGCTGAAGCTGTTCGGCGCGGGCACCGACTCCGGCACCTTCGACTACTTCACCGACGCGATCAACGGCGAGGAGGGCGCCTCGCGCACCGACTACTCGCCGACCGAGGACGACAACGTCACCGTGCAGGGCGTCGCGGGTTCCAAGGGCGGGCTGGGCTACTTCGGTTACTCGTACTTCGAGGAGAACACCGACAAGCTGAAGGCGCTGCAGATCGACGGCGGCGAGGGGTGCGTGGCGCCGGGCGTCGAGACCGCGCAGACCGGCGAGTACACACCGCTGTCGCGACCGCTGTTCATCTACCCCAGCGCCAAGGCGCTCCAGCGGGACGAGGTGCTCGCGTTCGTCGAGTTCTACGTCGAGAACCACAAGGCCATCGCCGAGGACGCGAAGTTCATTCCGCTCAACTCCGAGCAGGAGACCGAGCTCAAGGCCGCTCTCGACAAGCTGAAGGAATCGGCGCAGTGACCTCGCCGACTCATCTGGCCCCCGCAGGGACCGGGCCACGGTCCCTGCGGCGGGCCCGCCCGCGTTATGGCGAACGGGCCATCCAGGGGCTGCTGCTGACGGCCGCCCTGGTGTCCGTCGCCACGACGGTCGGCATCGTGGTCTCGCTGATCCCGCCCACCGTCGAGTTCTTCGAGCGGGTGAGCTTTGCCGACTTCCTCGGCACCGAGTGGACGGCGCTGTTCAGCTCGCCCCAGTACGGCGTCCTGCCACTGCTGAGCGCCACCATGCTGATCACCGTGATCGCGCTGGTCGTGGCCGTCCCGGTCGGCCTCGGGGCCGCGATCTATCTGAGCGAGTACGCGAACCGGCGCGTCCGAGCGGCACTGAAACCCGCGCTGGAGGTACTGGCGGGTGTGCCGACGGTCGTCTACGGCTTCTTCGCGCTCAGCTTCGTCACTCCGCGGCTGCGGGAGTGGTGGCCGGGCGGGACGGGCCCGGACTTCCAGAACGCGCTGGCGGCGGGCCTGGTCATGGGCGTCATGATCATCCCGACGATCGCCTCGCTGTCGGAGGACGCGATGTCCGCCGTACCGGACGCGCTGCGGGATGGGGCGTACGCACTCGGCTCGGGCCGACGCACCGTGTCGGTCCGCGTCGTCGTCCCCGCCGCCTTGTCCGGCATCGTCGCCGCCTGCGTGCTGGGCATCTCCCGGGCCGTCGGCGAGACGATGATCGTGGCGATCGCGTCCGGCAACCAGGCCGTGCTCAGCTGGAATCCGCTGGCGGCGATGCAGACCATGACGGGCTTCATCGCCCAGGCCGGGTCGGGCGACGTCCCGGTGGCGTCCTTCGAGTACAAGACCATCTTCGCCGTCGGCGCCCTGCTGTTCGTCATCACCTTCGTGATGAACGTGATCAGTATCCGTCTGGTGCGCAAGTACCGGGAGGTGTACGAATGACCGTCATCCGGGTCACCGAACCACCCGCCCCGGCAGCGCCCCGCAAGCTCGCCGGACCGCGCTTCCGGCCGGGGGAGACCGCCTTCCGTGCCCTGCTGTTGTGCTGCCTGGGTGTCGGGATCGTCTTCCTCGGCGTGCTCATCACCTACGTACTCGTCGAGGCGTGGCCGCGGCTGGACTCCCGCCTGTGGCAGAACTTCCCCTCCATCCGCCGCCCCGAGAACGCAGGCGCCCAGTCCGCGATCTTCGGCACGATCTGGGTGATCTCCTTCACCGCGCTGTTCTGCCTGCCCACCGGCATCATGGCGGCGATCTACCTGGAGGAGTACGCGGATCCGAACCGCTGGTACAACCGGCTGATCGAGCTGAACATCCAGAACCTGGCCGCGGTGCCCTCGATCATCTACGGCATCCTCGGCCTCGGCCTCCTCGCACGCCAACTCGCCCTCGGCACCACAGTGCTGACGGCCTCACTGACACTGTCGCTGCTCGTCCTGCCGGTCGTCATCATCGCCTCGCGCGAGGCGATCCGGGCCGTACCGCAGTCGATCCGGCAGGCGTCGCTGGCACTCGGCGCGACCCGGTGGCAGACCGTCTGGCGGCAGGTCCTGCCCGCGGCCATCCCCGGCATCGCCACCGGCTCGATCCTCGCCCTGTCCCGGGCGATCGGCGAGGCCGCGCCGCTGCTGCTGCTCGGTGCCGTGACGTACGTGGCGTTCAACCCGGAGGGTCTGCAGAGCGCGTACACCGTACTGCCCATCCAGATCTTCGGCTGGATCAGCCAGTCCCGCGAGGAGTTCCACCACCTCGCCGCGGCCGGGATCGTCATCCTCCTGGCCATTCTCCTGATCATGAACGCGGCCGCGATCTGGCTGCGCAACCGCTTCAGCAAGCGTTGGTGACCGCCATGACTGACAACCCCACTCCCGAGCAGCCGGCCAAGATCCGCGACTCCGTACAGGACCAGGAGCCGGAGGGGCACGCGCTGTCCCTCGCGATCGGCGACCGCCGCCGCGGACACCGCGAACCCTCCCTGGACGACCCGGTGTTCCACATCTCCGACCTGGACGTCTGGTACGGCGACCACCAGGCCGTACGGGATGTGACGATGACCATCGGGCGCCGGCAGATCACCGCGATGATCGGCCCGTCCGGGTGTGGCAAGTCCACCGTGATCCGCTGCTTCAACCGCATGAACGACCTGATCCCCGGAGCTCGCGTCACCGGCAAGGTCGCCTACCACGGGGAGAACCTCTACGACCCCGAGGTCGACCCCATCGAGGTGCGCCGCCGTATCGGGATGGTCTTCCAGAAGCCGAACCCGTTCCCCAAGTCGATCTACGACAACATTGCCTACGGGCCGCGGGTGAACGGGATGAAGGGCAACATGGACGACCTCGTCGAGGAGGCGCTGACCGGTGCCGCGCTGTGGGACGAGGTGAAGGACAAGCTCAAGTCCAGTGCGCTGGCGCTCTCCGGCGGGCAGCAGCAGCGGCTGTGCATCGCCCGCGCGATCGCGGTGCGGCCCGAGGTGATCCTGATGGACGAGCCGTGCTCGGCGCTCGACCCGATCGCCACCGCTCGCATCGAGGACCTGATGGCCGAACTGGCGTACGACTTCACCATCGTCATCGTCACGCACAACATGCAGCAGGCCGCCCGTATCTCCGACTACACCGCGTTCTTCACGGCGGACGTCGACGACAAGGGCGTACGGCACGGGCGTCTCGTCGAGTACGACACCACCGAGAAGATCTTCGAGAACCCCGCGGACCAGCGCACCGAGGACTACATCACCGGCCGCTTCGGCTGACCGATGCCGTATCCGATGTCCGCCCCCTTTGCGCGCTACACGTAAAGGAGTACTACGGGTGACACCCGACGCACACCGGCAACCGGAGACCGCGACCGACAGCGGTCCCGGCGGCCCCCACGACGGCAAAGCCCCCGACCTGCTACTGGCCGAGGCCGACCCGCAGATCGCAAACAGAGCCCTGGCCCGCTTCACGGCGTCAGGCATACGGACCCTGATCTGCCACGACGGTGCCGAGGCCCTGCTCCAGGTCGGCGCCCGCGGCCCCAAGGCGGTCCTGCTCGGCGCCCCGCTTCCAGTGGTGGGGGCCGTGCAGGTCACCGAGCTGATCGCGAAGCTCCACCCGGTTCCGGTCATCGTCGGCGCCGGACCAGAAGGCGCGGCGGAGGCGACTGCGGCCCTGGAGGCCGGTGCCGTGGCCTTCGTGGCCCGCCCCTACCGCGCCGAAGAGATCGTCCCGCTGCTCAAGGGCAGCTGTCCTACGGCCGATGCGGCGCAGACACTCGTGGTCGGCGACATCGAGCTCGACATCCCCGGCTTCCACGTCCACGTACGGGGCCGGTCGCTCCAGCTGCCGGTCCGTGAATTCCTGCTGCTGCGCTACCTCATGGAGCGCCCCAACAGGGTCATCAGCCGCCGGGAGTTGACCCAGGCCCTGTGGGGCACGGACGCGCTGGACAGCAACACGCTGACTGTGCACGTCCGGCGGGTCCGCAACAAGCTGCGCGACGAGGTGGGCAGCTGCTGCACCATCGACGCCATCCGCGGCATGGGCTACCGGCTGGAGTGTGGGCCCGGAGACTGCGCCGGAACATCGGTGGTGACGGCCCGGCAGGCGCCGACGACGTAGCGATCGACGACGAAGAGACCGGGGAGACCGTCCCGTGTCGGACATGCCGGAGGACGAGTCCTACATCGACGTGCCCGTCCGGCCGGTCTTCGGCCTGCGCTGGGCCTCCGTCCGCGGACGGCATCACATCCCCACGATCGGCACGCTGGTCCACCGCAAGAGGTGGTACTCGTCGAAGATCCAGGTCCGGTTCTTGCCCACCGGGCAGACGGACTGGCTCGTCTTCACCACCGACTGGACGACCATGGTGGAGATCATCAACGCGGCCACCCTGGCCGAAGCGCGGACTCTCGTCTCGTTCTGCCTGCCGGACGCGGACAAGTAGCGGACAGGTGATCGCCAGGCGGCTGCGCCGTCACTGCTCAGTGGCGGAGGCCGATGGACGGGCACCCATCAGTTCGCGCACCAGCTGCCCGATGCGAGCGTCAAGCGCGTCGCGTACGGAACGGGCGCTCTCAAGGTCCAGGCCGGACAGCTCGGGCAGATCCCAGTCGAGATAGCGGCGGCCGGGCAGCACCGGGCAGGCATCCCCGCAGCCGAGCGTCACCACCACATCGGCCGCATCCACCACCTCGGCGGTCAGCGGCTTGGGGAACTCCTCACCGAGGTCCAGACCCTGCTCGGTCAGCAACCCCCTGACGACTGGGGCGATCTGGTGGCCGGGATCGGATCCTGCGGTCATCACTTCGACCGCGGTGCCTGCCCGGCGGCGCATCAGGGCGGCGGCCAGCTGCGAGCGTCCCGCGTTCTCGGTGCACACGAACAGCACATGCGGGACGGGATGCGGGCACATGCCCGACGCCTTGGCCAGCGCGCGCAGGCGCTGGTCCGCGAAATGCTCCACAAGCACCGGTAGATAGAGGGTGGTGTGGGCCTGCCGGCCCAGCAGCTCCGCGGACTTCTCGACGTACGCCGTGATGGTCTCGCGGGAGAACGAGCGGCCATGGCGCGTGGCCAGCCGCCGCACGATGCGCTCCAGGACCGCGCCGTTGTCCCGCAGGGGCGGAGTGGCAGGACCGAACCGGCTTTGCTCGTCCATGGAGGCCACCTCTTCCTGTTCGCGGCGGAGAACCCTCCCGTCCCCGAATCATAGGCGCCTGTCTATGCCTTGAACAGCGAGACGCGAAAGTGAACCCTGAGTGAACAAGTCGCTGGTGGGGGCATCGATCGCCGGGGGAACGTGTGAGCGATGCTTAGGATTCATAGATGGCTATCTCTACGTATGGCGAAGGGTCGGAGGCGGTGGCTGACGAAGCGGGGAGCTGCACCCCATCCCTGGCCTGTCTGCTGATCGACCGCGACGAGGCCGAGCGGCTCGCCGTCATGCTCAAAGCCATCGCCGACCCCACCCGCCTGCAGCTGTTCCGCCTCATAGAGCGCGCCCCGAGCGGGGAAGCCTGCGTATGTGACCTGACCGAGTGCCTCGGTCTGCGCCAGCCCACCGTGAGCCACCACCTGAAGGTCATGACCGAAGCCGGACTGCTGGACCGCGAGCGCCGGGGGACCTGGGTCTGGTACTCCGTCAACCAGGACGGGCTGCGCCGCGTGCGCAACATACTGGAACCGGCCCCCGCGGCCGCCACAGCCTGAGCGCGAGGCACGCACGGGTCAGAAAGAGCTCAGCATCCGCCGCTGTACGTCGAGATGGTGCTCGCTCATCCACGCCTGCGCCGCGATCTGGACCGCGTCCCACGGGGAGCCGAGCGGCGGGGTGTAGGACAGGTCGAGGTCGCTGACGCCGTCCACCGGCATGCCGTGGAAGAGGGCGGTGGCGTACGTGTCCACGCGCTTGGCGACCTCGGCGGCGCGCCGTCCGACGAGCTGGGCGCCGAGCAGCAGCCCGCTGTCGGTGTCCCCGGTGACGCGGATGGAGACAGGGGTGGCGCCGGGGAAGTACGCCTTGTGGTCGTCGGGGCGGCTGGCGGTGGTCGCCGGGGCCCAGCCGCGACCGACCGCCCGGGCCTCGTGCTCGCGCAGGCCCGTACGGGCGGCGACGAGGTCGAAGACCTTGACCACCTGCGTGCCCAGGCTTCCGGCGAACCAGCGGCGGCCGCCGAGTGCGTTCTCCCCGGCGATCCGGCCCTGCTTGTGCGCTGTGGTGCCCAGCGGCAGCCAGGTCTTGCCGAGCAGGCGGTGATGAGTTTCGACGCAGTCCCCGGCGGCGTACACATCGGGCAGCGAGGTGCGCATGTACTCGTCCACCTCGATCGCGCCCTTCATGCCCAGGCGGGCCCCGGCTGTGGCCGCGAGTGTGGTGTCGGGGCGTACGCCGACGACGACCAGGACGAGATCGGCGCTGCGTGTGAAGGTCCTGCCGTCCGGTCCGGTGGCCTGGACGCGGAGCAGGTCGCCTGTCCGCTCGCGGGTGACGGCCGAGACGGTGGTGCCCGTGAGCACGTCCACGCCATGAGCGGTGAGTTCGGCGTGGATGAGGGCGCCGAGTTCCGAGTCGACGGTCGGCAGGACCTCGGGGAGTGCCTCGATCTGGGTGACGTGGAGGCCGCGGGTGGTCAGGGCTTCGGCCATCTCCAGGCCGATGTAGCCGGCGCCGATCACGACGGCGGACTTGGGGCGGCGCTCGGTGAGGGTTCGCATGACCTCGAAGGCGTCGCCCATGCTGTGCAGCAGATGGACGCCGTCGTCCGGGCCGAGGGCCTCGGGACCGGTCAGACCGTCGATGGGCGGGCGCACGCTCACGGCTCCGGTGCCGACGATCAGGGCGTCGTACGGCAGCTCGTCCGCGCGCCCGTCCGCGTCGCGTACGGCGAGTCTCTTGGCGGCGACGTCGATCCCGGTGGCCAGCGTGTCCGTGTGGACCTGCATGCCGGTGGCCTTGAGGTCGGCGAGCGTGCGGTGGGCCAGGTCGCTCCAGTGGCCGACCTCGCCGGAGACGTAGTACGGGATGCCGCATATGGAGAAGTTCGGGTACGCGTCGGCGACGACGACGGTGACCTGGCTGTCGGGGTCGAGTTCACGGGCGCGCAGGGCGGCGCTGATGCCGGCGTCGCTGCCGCCGACGGCGACGATGCGCTTGCTGACCAACGGGACCTCCGTCAGAGACCTCTGGGGGCAATGGATCGGCGGGAGCGCCTGGGACGCCCCCCCCGGGGAGTGTCAGCTGATGTGGTCGGCGAGTTCGCGTTCCAGTGCCGCCTTGGGCTCGGCGCCCACGATGGTCTGGACGACCTCGCCGCCCTTGTGGACGTGCATCGTCGGGACGGACATCACGCCGTACTTCACCGCGGTGTCCGGGTTCTCGTCGATGTCGAGCTTGACGATCTCGATCTTGTCGCCGTGCTCGGCGGCGATCGCCTGCAGGGCGGGCGCGAGTTGGCGGCACGGGCCGCACCAGGCCGCCCAGAAGTCGACCAGGACCGGCTTGTCGCTGCTCAGGACGTCCTGCTTGAAGGAGTCGTCCGTCACGCTCTTCAGGGCTGCGCCGGCCATGGTGGCCTCCTCGTGATGGGGTTCAGACCGTGGCCGGGGTCTTTTCCGGCTCCGTGGGCGTCTCGTGGGCGAGCGCGGCGAGGTACCGCTCGGCGTCCAGGGCGGCCTGGCAGCCGCTGGCAGCGGCGGTGATGGCCTGCCGGTAGGTGTGGTCGACAACGTCGCCCGCGCCGAACACGCCCGGGATGTTCGTACGGGTCGACGGGGCGTCCACCTTCAGGTAGCCGCTGTCGTCCAACTCCAGCTGCCCCATGACCAGTTCGGTACGGGGGTCGTGGCCGATGGCGATGAACAGGCCGGTCACGTCGAGATCGCGGGTGGCGCCGGTGAAGACGTCGCGGAGCACGACGCCGGAGAGCATGCCGTTTGCTTCCTTGATCTCCGCGATCTCGCTGTCGAAGGCGAAGGAGATCTTGTCGTCGGCGAAGGCGCGGTTCTGCATCACCTGGGAGGCGCGCAGGGTGGAGCGGCGGTGCACGACGGTCACCGAGCGGGCGAAGCGGGTGAGGAAGGTGGCCTCTTCCATCGCGGTGTCGCCGCCGCCGACCACGACGATGTCGCGGTCGCGGAAGAAGAACCCGTCGCACGTCGCGCACCAGGAGACGCCCCGACCGGACAGCTCGTCCTCCTTCGGCAGGCCGAGCTTGCGGTAGCCAGAGCCGGTCGCCACGATCACGGCACGCGCCCGGTACACGGTCCCGGCCGTGTCGGTGACGGTCTTGATGTCGCCGGTCAGGTCGACTTCGACGATGTCGTCGTCGATCATCTCGGCGCCGAATTTCGCGGCCTGGGCCCGCATGTTCTCCATCAGCACCGGCCCGTCGATGCCTTCGGGAAAGCCGGGGAAGTTCTCGACCTCGGTGGTCGTGGTCAGTGCCCCGCCCACGAAGATCGCGCCACCGAAGACCAGCGGCCGAAGCTGGGCGCGGGCGGTGTAGAGGGCGGCGGTGTATCCGGCGGGGCCGGAACCGATGACGATGACGTTCCGGATCCCACTGGTCGCGCTCATGCCGTCTTCTCCGGCGCGATCTCCTCGATCAGACCCTCGATCAGCTTCTTGATCTCGTCGCGGATCGGGCGAACGGCCTCGACGCCCTGACCGGCCGGGTCGTCCAGCTTCCAGTCCAGGTATCGCTTGCCGGGGAAGACCGGGCAGGTGTCGCCGCAGCCCATGGTGATGCAGACGTCGGACTCCTTGACCGCGTCCACGGTCAGGATCTTCGGCGTCTCGGCGGAGATGTCGATGCCGACCTCGCGCATGGCCTCGATCGCGGCCGGGTTGACCTGGTCGGCCGGAGCGGAGCCCGCGGAGCGGACCTCGACGCGGTCCCCGGCCAGGTGGCTCAGCCACGCGGCGGCCATCTGCGAACGGCCGGCATTGTGGACGCAGACGAAAAGCACGGACGGCTTGCCGGAAGTCTCGGCCATGAGGGTCTCTCTTGTCTCGCAAGGGAAAACGGGCACGAATCCCGCTGGAAAAAGCGGGCACGCCTCACATCAGTACCCGGTGGTGTCATTCACCGCTGATGTGACAGTATCAGCCCATGATGACGTCAGTCGACACTGACCTGATCCGGGTGCTGGCCGACCCGATCAGGCTCCAGATCGTGACCCTGCTCGCCAAAGAGACGCTGTGCACCAGCCACCTGGTGGAGGAGACCGGCGCCAAGCAGACCAACCTCTCCAACCACCTGAGAGTCCTTCGCGAGGCCGGGGTCGTCGAGACCGAGCCGTGCGGCCGCTTCACGTACTACAAGCTCCGCGCGGACGTCATCGCCTCTCTCGCCGGTCGGTTCGCCGGCCTGGCCGAGTCCGCCCGTACCGCCGCCGAAAACAAGAGAGCCTGCCCGTGAGCCACGCCGAAGCCCCCGCGACCGCGGAGTCCGCCATCGCCGTACCCGCCGCCGAGCCGGAGCCCGCGCCGCGGGCAGCTGTACCGGGCGCCGCTGCGTCCCGGCCTCCGCTGCTCGCCCGCACTGCCGCCGAACTGGTGGGCACGGCGGCCCTGGTGACCGTCGTGGTCGGCTCCGGCATCCAGGCCACCGAGCTGACCCGGGACGTCGGCGTACAACTGCTGGCCAACTCCCTGGCCACGGTCTTCGGGCTGGGCGTGCTGATCGCCGTGCTCGGTCCGGTCTCCGGGGCGCATTTCAACCCGGTGGTCACGCTGGCCGAGTGGTGGACCGCCAGGCGTGACGGCGGGCTGTCGCTGCGCGAGGTGTCCGCGTACGTCCCCGCCCAGGTCGTCGGCGCCATCGCGGGTGCCGTCCTGGCAGACGCCATGTTCGGCGAACCGCTGGTCGAGTGGTCAACCCACGACCGCTCCGCCGGGCATCTCCTGCTCGGCGAGGTCGTCGCCACGGCCGGCCTGGTCCTGGTGATCTTCGGCCTCACCAGGACCGACCGGCTGCGCTTCGCGCCGGTCGCGGTCGCCTCCTACATCGGTGCCGCGTACTGGTTCACCTCGTCCACGTCCTTCGCGAACCCGGCGGTGACCATCGGGCGCGCCTTCAGTGACACGTTCGCGGGGATCGCGCCGGGTTCGGTCCCCGCGTTCATCGGGGTGCAACTCGTCGGTGCGGTGGTCGGCCTGGCGCTGGTGGGGCTCATCTTCCTGCCCGGCCGAGCCGAAGCCGACGAGTGGACGGCATGACGGAGACGACGACCCAGGTCGTGGTGATCGGCGGCGGCCAGGCCGGGCTCGCCGCCGGATACCACCTGCGCCGCCTCGGCCTGGAATTCGTCATCCTCGACGCTCAGACCGAGCCGGGCGGCGCCTGGCCGTATGCGTGGGACTCGCTGCGGCTGTTCTCCCCGGCCGCGTACTCCTCGCTCCCGGGCCGGCTCATGCCGCCGCAAGTCGGCGAGGAGTATCCGGACGCCGGGCACGTGGTGACGTACCTGCGCGACTACGAGAAGCGGTACGAACTCCCCGTGCAGCGGCCGGTGCATGTGACCGGTGTACACCGCGAAGGCCCACTCCTGCGCGTGGAGACCCGCACGGGAGCGTGGCGCGCCCTGGCGGTGATCAGCGCAACCGGCACCTGGTGGCGCCCCTTCATCCCCGCCATCGCCGGACGCGGCACCTTCCGAGGCATCCAGTTGCACACTGTCGACTACCGCAGGGCCCGGGAGTTCGCGGGACACCGGGCGATCGTGGTCGGCGGCGGCAACTCCGGCGCGCAGATAGCCGCCGACCTCGCGCACGAGGCGGAGCTGACCTGGGTCACCCGGCGCCGGCCGCGCTTCCTCGCCGACGACATCGACGGCCGAGCCCTCTTCGACACCGCCACCGCCCGCCGTCGCGCCCTCGACGAGGGGCGCACCGACACCGGCGGCGTGGCCTCTCTGGGCGACATCGTCGCCGTACCGCCCGTACGGGAAGTCCGGGACCGCGGCCTGCTCAAAGCCGCACCGATGTTCACGCGCCTCACTCCGGATGGCGTCGAATGGGCCGACGGCGCCCGCGCCCAGGCCGACGCGATCATCTGGTGCACCGGCTTCCGCCCCGCTCTCTCCCACCTCGCGCCGCTCCAACTCCGCGGCTCCCGCGGCCACATCGCCACCACCGGCACCCGGGCGATGGGCGAACCGCGCCTGCACCTGCTCGGCTACGGCGACTGGACCGGCCCCGCCTCCGCCACCCTCATCGGCGTCGGCCGCCCCGCCCGCGACGCGGCCCGCGATATCGCCGAACTCGTTGCGGAGAAAGGGTGATTGCCACCCGTAGGGTCGTCAGCGCAGCGTGTTGATGACCTTGCGCACTTCTGTGGCGACGGATTCCGGCAGTGGTGCGTAGTGGATCCGGGACAGCGGCTCCTGACCCTCCTCGCTGGCCGTGTAGGTCAGGAACGATTTCAGGGCGGGCAGTGTCGCGGGCAGGTTGCCCTTTTCACACACGATCTCGTAGCTGATCAGGACGATCGGGTACGTCTCCGGCGCCGACGTCTGGTAGTCGAGGCGCAGGATCATGTCCTTGCCGCGGCCGATGACATCGGCGGTGGCGATGCCGGCGGACGCGGTGGTCGTGGACGCTGCCACCGGCTGGGCCGCTCCCGTGTCGATGCGGACGGTGCTCATGCCGAGCTCGCGCGCGTAGGACAGCTCGAAGTAACCGATCGAACCGACCGTGTAGTTCACCGCCGAGGCGACCGCTTCAGATCCGTCCTCCGCGCTGCCACCTCTTCCATGCCACGCCTTCTCCGCAGGGTGCTGCCAGACGTCGGGTGCGGCGTCAGCGAGATACGCCTGGAAGTTCTGGGTGGTGCCCGAGCCGTCGGACCGGTGCACCGGGTTGATGGCCAGCGGCGGCAGTTCGGCGCCGGGGTTCAGCTTCTGGATGGCGGGGTCGTTCCACCTGGTGATCCGCGAGTCGAAGATCCGTGCCAGGGTCTCCGCGTCCAGCACCAGCTCGTCCACGTCCGGCAAGTTGTAGCCCATCGCGATCGGGCCGCCGACCAGGGGCAGGTTGATGATCCTGCCGCCCGCGCACTGCGCGCCCAGCCCCACGGCGTCCCGCCCCTCGACCGGGGTGTCGGTGCCCCCGAAGGATGTTGCCCCGCGCCGGAACTGGGCGATGCCGCCACCGGAGCCGATGGGGTTGTACCTGAGCAGCACCATCGGGCAGGCCCGCTGGTACTCCTTGCCTGGATCGGCCTGGCCGCCTGGCGCAGCCTGCCTGCCGTGTCGACCACCCACCGCGGTGGCTTCACCACGGCGGAGCGGGCCCGGAGCACCATGCCCCGCCTCAACGCGGACTGCTCAGCGCGCCTCGGCCTGGTCGCGCTGGCGAAGAATCTGCGTCAGCGCCGAACGGACCCCGTCGTTCACGCGGTAGTAGACGACGCGTCCCTCACGCCTGCTCTCCACCAGTCCTATGCTCCGAAGCCGCTTGAGGTGGTGGCTCACGGTGGACTGCGACACTGCGACGTCGCCGATGTCGTGCACCGGGACTTCAGCTCCCCGCTGCGCTGCCAGCTGTATGAGTAGCTGCAGGCGCACCGGGTCGCCCAGTGTTTTGAAGACGCTGGACCACCACGCCATATCGGCCGCGCTCAGCTGAAGGTGCTCCTCGGGACCGGCTGTGGCAGTGTCCTGGGACATCTCTTCTCCTCACCCCAGCGCCGTCCGGCTGGGAAAACCGGGTGAAGGGGCACGGCGCGGTCAGGGGCGGCTCAGCCCTTGGGCTCACCGGCGTGCACTGTCCACTCGGCGTCTGGCGCGGCTCAGGCGGCCGCCGACAGCAGACCGGCCATGCCGGCCAGCACTCCCGGGGCCACCTGGTAGTACACCCAGCTGGCCCGCCGTTCGGAGACCAGCAGCCCGGCTTCGCGGAGTTTGCGCAGGTGATGGCTGACCGTGGGCTGCGAGACGCCGACGTCCTGGATGTCGCAGACACAGGCTTCGCCGCCGGGCTGGGCGGCGATCCGGGAGAACAGCCGCAGGCGGACCGGGTCCGACAGTGCCTTGAACATGGCGGCGATCTTCACGGCGTCCGCGGCGGAGAGTTCCTCCCGCGCCAGCGGCGGGCAGCAGGCCAGTGACGTGGTGACGTCCTGGATATCGGGGACCGAGGCCAACTTCGACATACCTCTATGTTGACACTCATCTAATCACCTGCCAAGAGGAATGCGGAAGGGGGTGGCCCGCCCGCATCTATTTAGATGAGCTTCTATGTTGACGCATGTCGAATCCGGAGGCATGCTGAAGCCACAGCACATCGATAAACATCGAAACCGAGGAGCGTCCCCGTGACTGCGCCCGCCACCCGCGATCTGCCCGTCGTCATCGGAGCCGGCCCCATCGGCCTGGCCGCCGCCGCCCACCTGCTCGAGAGGCAACTGACGCCCCTGGTCCTGGAATCGGGCCCGGCGGCCGCCAGCTCCGTACGGGACTGGTCCCACGTGAGGCTCTTCTCCCCCTGGGGTGAAGTCACCGACCCGGCCGCCGAAAAGCTCCTGGCCCCCACCGGCTGGACGCGCCCCGACGAGACCGCCTACCCCACCGGCGGCGACTGGGTGGAGCAGTACCTGCAGCCGCTTGCCGACACGCTCGGCGACCGCGTCCGCTACGGCGCCACCGTCACCGGCGTCTCCCGCGCCGGCCGCGACCGCATCGTCGACGCCGGCCGCGACAGCCAGCCCTTCGTCGTCCACCTCACCGCGGCCGACGGCCGCGAGGAGCGCCTCTTCGCCGGGGCCGTCATCGATGCCTCCGGCACCTGGACCACCCCCAGGCCGGCCGGCGCCAGCGGACTCGCCGCCCTGGGGGAGAAGGCTGCAGCCGACCGCATCACCTACCGCGTCCCCGACCTCAAGGACCCGGCCGTGCGCGCCCGCTACGCCGGCAAGCGCACCGCCGTCATCGGCTCCGGGGCCTCCGCCTTCACCGCGCTCGCCGCCCTCGCCGACCTGGCCAAGGACGAGACGGCCACGCACGCGGTGTGGATCCTGCGCCGCGGCATCAGCGGCTCCACCTTTGGCGGCGGGGAATCGGACCAGCTTCCCGCCCGCGGCGCCCTGGGCCTGGCCGCGAAGGCCGCCGTCGACCACGGCCACGCCCGGGCCGTCACAGGCTTTCGCGCCGAGGCGATCGACCGCGACGGCGACGGCCGCCTCATCCTGGCCGGCGAGGACGGCCGCCGCCTCGACCCGGTCGACGAAATCATCGTGCTGACCGGCTTCCGCCCCGACCTGTCCTTCCTGTCCGAGATCCGCCTCGGCCTCGACGAACGCCTCCAGGCACCGACCGCGCTGGCCCCGCTGATCGACCCCAACGTCCACTCCTGCGGCACCGTCTACCCGCACGGCGTGAACGAGCTCTCCCATCCGGAACAGGACGTCTACCTGGTCGGCATGAAGTCCTACGGCCGCGCCCCGACCTTCCTCGCCATGACCGGCTACGAGCAGGTCCGCTCCATCACCGCCGCCCTCGCCGGGGACCGCGAAGCCGCCGAACGCGTCGAGCTCATCCTGCCGGAGACCGGCGTGTGCGGGGGAGCAGGCCTGTTCGACGAACCCGACACCACGCAGAACGCCAGCTGCTGCACCCCCGTCCCCGCCGTCCTGCAGATCGGCGCCGCCACCCCGGCTGGCGGCTGCTGACCGCCCATCCGCCACCGCACCGAGGAGGACCTGCCATGTCCCGGCTGCAACTCGCCCTGCGCGTGCCCGACCTTCAGGCGTCCATCGCCTTCTACACCAAGCTCTTCGCCACCGAGCCCGCCAAACTCCGCGATGGCTACGCCAACTTCGTCATCACCGAACCCCCGCTCAAGCTGGTCCTGGTGCAAGGCACCCCCGGCGAGGACACCCGCATGGACCACCTCGGCATCGAGGTCGACACCACCGAAGCCGTCCACGCCGCGACCAGCCGCCTGGCCGCCCAGGGACTGGCCACGACCGAAGAGAACGACACCACCTGCTGCTACGCCCTGCAGGACAAGGTCTGGGTCAGCGGCCCCGGCCAGGAGCCGTGGGAGGTCTACGTCGTCAAGAGCGACGCCGACAGCATGGCCAAAGAGCAGAGCAGCGCCTGCTGCACCCCCGCAGCCAGCCACACCGCCGCAGCAGTCCCGGCAGCCGCGGCACCGGCCGACTCGGGCTGCTGCTAGCCGCCCATGACCGACACCACCACACAGGCCGCAGCCGCCGCCCCCCAGCAGTCGCGGCCCCGCCATGTCCTGCCCGCCCTGTGCGCCACCCAGATCACAAGCTGGGGCGTGGTCTACTACGCCTTCCCCGTCCTGCTGCCCCGCCTGAGCGCCGACACCGGCTGGTCGGCCACCACCGCGACCGCCGCGTTCTCCCTGGCCCTGCTGATCTCCGCGGCCGCCGGCATCCCCGTCGGCCGCATGCTCGACCGCCGCGGCCCGCACACCGTCATGACCGCCGGCTCCATCCTCGCGGTCCTCTCCGTCCTCGCCATCGCCGCCGCTCCCAACCCGGCCGCCTTCACCGCCGCGTGGGCCTGCGCCGGCGTGGCCATGGCCGCCACGTTCTACCAGCCCGCCTTCGCCGCCGTGACCCGCTGGTGGGGGCCCGACCGGGTCCGCGCCCTGACCGTCATCACCCTCGCAGGCGGCCTCGCCTCCACCGTCTTCGCACCGCTGACCGCAGCCCTCGCCCAGCATCTGAGCTGGCGCCTCACCTACACCGTCCTCGCCCTCATCCTCGCCGTGGTCACCATCCCCGCCCACGCCCTCGCACTCCGAGCGCCGTGGCCGCCCGCCCCCGCCCCCAGCGTCGCCACCAGGCCGGCCGACCGGCCGACGACCGCCCGCAGCCGCCCTTTCCTCCTACTGGCCACCGCCTTCACGCTCTCCGCATTCGCCGTCTACGCCGTCGTCATCGGCATCGTCCCGCTGATGATCGAACGCGGCGCCAGCGCCACCACCGCGGCCTGGGCCCTGGGTCTGGGCGGCGCCGGGCAGACCCTCGGCCGCACCCTCTACGCCAGCCTCGCCCGCCGCTCAACCCCCACCCTGCGCACCGTCGTTCTCATCGCAGCCGGCGGCGTCACCACCGCAGCCCTCGGCCTCATCCCCGGCCCCATCCCGCTTCTCGTCGCCCTGGCCGTCGCCGCCGGCATGGTCCGCGGCAACCTCACCCTCCTGCAGGCCACCGCCGTCAGCGACCGCTGGGGCCTTGCCCATTACGGCAGCCTCTCCGGCCTGCTCGCCGCGCCTGCCACCATCGCCGCCGCCCTCGCGCCCTGGGCCGGATCGAGCCTGGCCGACACACTCGGCGGACACAGCCGCCTGTTCACCCTGCTGGCGCTCAGCTCCCTGTTCGCCGCCGCCCTCGCGCTGGCGGCCCGCCCGCCGGACGAACCCGCGCGGATCTAGCGGCCCCGCTGTCGTCCGTAGCCGCCTGCTCGGCCTGAGCAGCGAAGCCGCCTCACGCTGGACTCGAACCTCCGGTGCCCACTCACGAAGTCTCCCTGCGCGCGGCGGGCGCCGCCTACCGCGCGCGCCTTTCCGGCTCGTCCGACGACCTGAGGGCCCTGATCGCACGCTCGTTGATCATGCCAGGAGGCTGCCCCCGCCGGTGTCATTACCAGCGGCGGCTGCACACAATCGAGGGGCAGCCCGGGAAGGACAACACTGACCTGACACCAGGCCAGTACACTCACCCAAACCGCCTCTGAACAGGGAAAACAGCGAAGTGCTGCTGAAGTACTGAGGTACATCGGCAGAATCTGCACTGCCCCAGTTCAAGCCTGACCGATACCGCTTGGAAGAAGTGCTGGGTCGAATCTGTCAAGGTTTGTTTCCCGGCTGCGTAATTGCAGGTCAGCGAGTCAGTGCTGCGCGCGACATGGGCGTGAGCGTCCGGGACCTCGAACAGGCCGACGGTCAAGCACGGGGCAGGCTCTCCACGACACACCGACGTCAGTTCGACACGTCGATCCAGATCACTCGAAGGGTGGAGAGATCCACTGAGCGGGCTTGGCCACACAACTGATCAAGGGTGGCCATTTCCCAAGATGCTCATCGCGCTGACCCACTCGTGGCGCGAAGGGCGTGTCGCCGGCCGATATCCGATTCCGGCCCTCCTGGCCGACCTACTACTGGTCGCTGACGACGCCAGCCTGGTCCGGAAGGCGTTGATCATCGCCGGTATGCGGATGCTCTCCGACCACGCCGGCGTCGTCGTCGAACCGTCGGCCGCGCTCGGCATCGCAGCGATCCTCGAAGACCGTGACCGCTTCGCTCGTTGATGTCGGCGAGCGCGACGGCGGCCGCCGAGGCAGCGAAGGCGCGGGCGGTGGCCAGCCCCATGTCGGAGCCGGCACCAGTATCGAAGGCGACTTGGCCCGTGAAGCCGTACGCGGGGTTCATGAAGGTTGCTCCCACCGAAGCTGTACGGACGAGGAGTTCAGCGCGCGGTCCTCGCCGGTGCGTCGGCGGCCTGCTGCGGATCGCCGGCGTCGGTGGTGTTCTGGGCGATGATCCGCGAAGGGGTGGCGGTGGCGCTGAGGGCGAGGGCGATCAGCGGCAGCAGGGTGAGTGCGGCGAAGACCGCGCCGACCAGGGCCGGACCCGTCAGCCCGAGCGAGGAGTCCAGGGCCTGGCCCGCGAGGGCGGAACCCGCGGCGATGCCGGTGTTGTACGCGGAGGTGGTCAGCGCCGAGGTGAGGGTGGGCGCGTCCCCGGCGAAGCGGACGGCGAGGGAGGTGACGACCGGGTTGACGGTGAACCCGGTCAGCGCCATCAGGAAGACGAGGACGACCGCGGCCACCGGGCTGTTCGAGGCCGGAATCAGGATCAGCAGGGTCAGGGCGGTGGCCGCCGCCGCGGTGATCGTCGTGGTCATCGGGCGGCGGTCCCCCAGACGGCCGCCGATGGCGGTGCCGCCCAGCGCACCGATACCGAAGGCGATCATCACCAGCGGCACCGAGCCGGCGGGGATGCCCGCCCGGTCGGTCAGCAGTGGCGTGATGTACGTGTACGTCGCCAGGACCCCGCCCATGATCAGCACGGCCGCGGCGAGCGCCAGCCACAGCCGTCCCTGCCCAAGAGCCCGCACCTCGGCCCGCACCGACACCTCGGCCCGCTGCTCGGTACGGGGGATGAACCGGCCGACGAACGCGGCGGCCAGGGCGGCGAGGACGGCGAGCGCCCAGAACGGGCCACGCCAGCCGGTGTACTGGCCGACGAACGAGCCGATCGGCACACCGACGACGTTGGCCAGGGTGAGGCCGCCCATCATCACGCCGACCGCGCGCGTGGCGTTGCCCGGGCCTGCCGCGGCGGTGGCGATGACGAAGCCGACGGCCCAGAACGCCCCGGTGGCCAGCGCGGTCACCACACGGGCCGCGAGCACGATGGTGAAGGAGGTGCTGAGCGCGGCGACGACGTGCCCGAGTGCGAAGACGGTCAGTGCGCCGATGAGGGTGTGGCGCTGGGGTAGGCGCAGGGTGGCCATGGCCATCGTGGGCCCGCCGACGATCATGCCGACGGCGAACGCGGTGATCAGCAGACCGGCGTGCGCGATGCTCACCTTCAGATCGGCGGCCATCTCGGGCAGCAGTCCGGCGATGACGAATTCGGTGGTGCCCATCAGGAACGTGCCAGCGGCGAGCACCCATACGACGAAGGGCAGTCGGCTGGCGGTGGTTCCGGTGGCCGACGACATGCGAAAACTTCTTTCCGTACGAGGAGGGGTGGGCGAGGTCAGGAGGCCGCTTCGATGGTGATGCGGTCGGCCCCGGACAACTGGCCGGCGTCGGCGTCGATGTGGCCGAGGATCAGCAGGTCGGAGGAGGCGGAGGGGCCGTCCTCGTAGAAGAGGGCGAGGTTGCCCCACGGTGCGTAGTAGGCGATGTCCCCGACCTTGGCCGCGGCCGGCTCGGGCGCGTCGTCGGTGGTCAGCCTGCGCGGCGGGTAGGCGATCCGCTCGGTTCCGTGGAAGTCCTCCAGGTCCAGGGTGAGCGGGAGCAGGGAGGCCAGGTCGCGGGCGGCGGGGCTGTCGTTCAACATGGCCTCGACCGGCTGTCCGTCGAGGGTGACGCGGATGTCCATCGGGGTGCTCCTGTCTGAACCGGACGGGCCGGCGGATGCCGAGGTCTGCGGCTGCTCCGACGCCGATGTCGGCGTGGCGGAGGTGGGGGTGGATGAGGGGTTCCGCTGGGATGAGTCGTCGTTGGAGCAGGCGGTCATGGCCAGCAGCAGAGCGCCTGTGGTGGCGGCGCTGGCCAGGGCCCGGCGTAGGGGGAAGGTCATGGTGGCCGTCCGTCGGTCAGTCGGGCATGGGCTCGGCGTAGTGCCTGAAGCCGTCGCGGTCGGTGTGCAGGGCGTACAGGCGCTCGGCCAGCACCTCGGGGCTGGAGTGCGCGGAGTCGGGACGGATCGCCCCCGGGACGATCAGCTGCGTGACGTGGATGCTCTCCGAGGCGAGCGCGGTATGGAGCATCGCCGCGTAGGCGCTCTCACCGGCGAACGCGACCGAGGTGCCGGCCACGCTGAGCTTCGGGCGCACGGCGCTGCCGCCGTTGACGAACAGCAGGGTGCCCCGGCCCAGCTCCCGCATGCCGGGCAGAACCGCGTTCACGCAGGTGAGAGGGCCCTTCACGGAGAACGCCAGCGGAGCCTCCAGGTCGGCGGCGCTGGTCTCCAGGACCGGCTTCATGAAGTCGGCCCGCGGCACCGGGCTGTACTGAAGGATCTCGACGGTTCCCAGCTCCTCGGCCGCCGTGCGCAGGGCGGTGGTCAGCGAGTCGGGGTCGAGGACATCGGCGGGGTAGCCGCGTGCCTGGACCCCCTCGCCGTCCAGCGCCGCCACCAGCTCGTCGAGACGATCGGCGTTGCGGGCGAGGAGTGCGACGCTGTGGCCGGCCTTGCCGAAGCGGCGGGCGGCGGCCAGGCCCAGACCGGGGCCTGCGCCGACCAGTGCGAACGTGGTCATCGTGAGTCCTTGGGCGTAGAGAGGTACTTGATGAGGAAGGGCGTGGCAGGCCGCAGCGGCTCAGGGGGTGAGTGAGGTCGACGGCCCTGCTCGGGTTCAGCCGGTGGCCGGGGCTGCGGCGTACTCCTCGTCGGTGACGGGGTTCAGCCAGTGCACGACGTCGTGGTCGTCGTCGCCCTCGTTGATGGCGAGGTGGACCATCAGCCGGTTCGGCGCGGCGCCGTGCCAGTGCTCCTCGTCGGCCTCGAACAGGACGCGGTCGCCGGGCCGGATGACTTCCACCGGTCCGCCCCGGCGCTGGCACAGGCCGATGCCCTCGGTGACGAAGACGGTCTGGCCCAGCGGGTGGCGGTGCCAGTGGGTACGGGCGCCGGGCATGAAATGAACCAGGGACGCGGTGACCCGGGACGGGGTGGGCGCCGCAGCGACGGCGTCGATGTAGACGTCGCCGGTGAACCAGTCGGCCGGCCCTTTGACGGTGTCGATCGAGCTGCGAGTGATCTGCATGATCGCTCCATGTGCGGTAGGGGGGCAGGGGAAGGGCGGCGGACGCCGAGCCGGGTGAGGCGCTCCGTCTTCCCCGCGCTCGTGACCAGGAGGAGAAGCACCGCGCCTCTCAGGCAACCCGCTCCTCACGCGCGTAGCGAGTCCCTGACAAAGGGTGTACTGGCAGTGCATCCTTATGGCCGCGTGCGGGACGTACCGTCGAAGACATGGACAACCGTGAGGAGGTCCGCGAGTTCCTCACCTCGCGGCGCGCAAAGATCAGTCCCGACCAGGCCGGACTGCCGTCCGGTACCCGGCGCCGGGTACCGGGACTACGCCGCAGTGAGGTCGCGGCGCTGGCCGATATGAGCGTTGAGTACTACTCGAAGCTGGAGCGCGGCAACCTCGCCGGAGTCTCCCCGGCCGTCCTGGAAGCCCTGGCCCGCGCCTTGCAGCTCGATGACGCCGAACGCGCCCACCTGGTGAACCTGGCCCAGGCCGCCGACGGCTCCGACGCCCTCACCCGGCCTCGCCGCCGACGTACCAAGGACCAGTGGAAGCCGCACCGCAGCCTGCAATGGACACTCGACGCCGTCACCGCCGGGCCCGCGTTCGTCCGCAACGGCCGGATGGACATCCTCGCCGCCAACCAGCTCTTCCGCGCCTTCTACACCGACCTCTACGCCACGCCCGGCAACCAGCAGAACCTGGCCCGCTTCACCTTCCTCGACCCCGCCGCCCGCCGCTTCTACCCGGACTGGAACGCCTTCGCCGACGTCTCCGTCGCCATCCTGCGCACCGAAGCCGGCCGCAACCCCCGCGACAAGGACCTGCACGACCTGGTCGGCGAGCTGTGCACCCGCAGTGACGAGTTCCGCACCCGGTGGGGTGCGCACAACGTCCGCCACCACGGCACCGGCACCAAGCACTTCCACCACCATGCTGTCGGTGACCTCACCCTCGCCTTCGAGGGCCTGGAAATGGCCGCCGCCCCCGGCCTCACCCTCACCATCTACACCGCCGAACCCGGCTCACCCTCCGAGGAGGGACTGCGTCTCCTCGCCACCTGGGCCGCCACCCAGGAAGCCGCCCTGGACACGGAACGGTCCGCAGTCGGCGGCGTGGCGCCTTTCGGGGCCCACCGGCAGACCGGGCCTATCGCAGGGTGACGTCGGTGCGTTGCGCGTAGGCGTCGAGCAACTCGTCCTGCGCGCGGGTGTCGCGGACCGAGGAATGGATGTCGTCCTCCGGTTCGCGGTGGAAGAAGAATCCGCCGGATCCTCGGCTCGCGGGCTCGCTGCCCTCGGCCAGCCAGACCTGGGTCATATAGCCGGCACGGAGGTTGTCGGGGGCGTACGGGCCGTTGGCGAACCCCATCAGGGTCGGCACCCAGCCCGGGGCCACCGCGTTGACGCGGACCCCGGGCCGACGCCGGGCGACGGCCATCGCAAGCGTCAGGATCTGGAGTTTGCTGTCGTCGTAAGTGACGTCGGTGCCGCCCTCACGCAGCTCGCCGAGCTTGAGGTCGCCACCCAGGTGCAGGTCGGAGGTGAGGTAGATCGACTGCTGGGGAGCATCGACCAGGCTCGTCAGGAGGTACGGAGACAGGGAGTTGACGTTCAGGATCTCCGCGTTCGTCACGCCGTACTCCCCGGCGTTGTGGATGATGACGTCGAACGCTCCCAGCTTGTTGATCCGGGCGGCGAGTCTCCTCGTCTCGTCCAGGTTCGACAGGTCCCCGGTGACGACGGTCTCCAGCCCCGGGAGGTCTCGCCGTACGTCTGCCGCGCGCTGGTCGTTGCGTGCGTGGGCGACGACGCGGTGTCCTCGTGCGAGGAGGTGGGCGGCGGTGAGCTGGCCGAGACCGCCGGTGGAGCCGGTGACCAGGATGCGCCTGGTGTCCTTTTCGGGGAGCGGGCCGATGTTCTCCTGGATGTGACGCAGTTCGTCGGCGACTTCCTGTGTGTTGTAGTCCCCGACCCCGAACCTGCCACCCTTGCCTGCCGTACGGCCGCTTTCGCTCGGTGCGTCGCCGGTTTCCCGCGTTGTGGAACACGCGGCAAGGGTCCCCACACCCAGTGCGGCAGCGGAGAGGAGGAGGGTGCGTCGGGTCATGTCGGTCATGCCAGGTGCTGCTTTCTCTTCTGGGGAGGCGCTGACACGCCAGGGCCAGCGCGGAAGCCCGGCGTACGGTGAGCCCGAGCATGAGAGCGGCCGCCCTGTCTGCCCACGTGCTCTTCCGCACAGGAAGCCAACACCCTGGGGGCCCGGTGAGGGAGGCCCGGTTGATGGGGGTACTGCCGGGGTCTCCCTCAGCCGCCCCGATGCTCACGTAGCGTGGCGGCGTGTCACTGATCGCCAGCGTCGGCGCAGACCGGCCCGGCCGGATGCGCGCCGGGACCGCGATGCGTACCGAGGGCGTCGCCGAGCAGCTTTGGCTCAGGTCAGTGGCCGAAGTTCGCGCCGAAGACCCCCGCTGAAGGGTGCCCTGTCAGTACACCCCACGACAGAGATTCCCTCTTCCCTGCGAGAGGAGGTTCGCTGAATGCCGAACACCCCAAGCCCTCTGGAAGGATCGACTCGGCATGCGCTTCATCACGATCGCGGCACTGCTGGCTGGCACCGGCATTCGTCGCGTCAGGCTGGCGACGGCGTCCCTGGTCTCCGCGACGATGCTCATCTTGTTCTCGGCGGGTGCCGCTCAGGCGCATCACGGGTTCGACGACTTCGACACCGACCGCCCCTACTACATAGCGGGCACCGTCTCGCAGGTCCGCTGGGGCGAGCCACACTCCTACTTCACCGTGACCATCGACAGAGATCTCCCCGCTGACACGCCCGAGCGCGATCTGCCTGACGGACTGCAGGACGCCGCCGACAGCGACCCGATCGACGCCGCACCGTCCTACAGCGGTTCTCACGACGAGCTGGAGGTCACGATCGCGCCGCCGAGCTTCACGGGGATGTGGGGTCTCGACCGCGAACTGGAGGACGGCGAGCGGATCGAGGCCGTCGGCTACGTCGGCAGGAGTCACGACGACGAGTTCCGTCCGGTCGTGTTCTGGGTCGAGGACGGGAAGCCTGTCAACCAGGTGCTCAACGAGGAGCTGCCGGCGACGCCGCTGCCGGTCCCGTATCCGGAGGGCGACGCACCGGCCGCTGACGCCGACCAGGAGTCCCCGTCCGCCTCAGCGGACTCCGACGACACGTCCCCGATCGCGGTGTGGGCCACGGTCGGTGGCGTACTGGTCGCGGTCGTCGCAGGTGGAGCCTTCTACCTGCGCGCCCGCTCGCGCCGGGCGTGACGGCGCTCGTCATGGACAGTGTCTTCTCCTGGCTGGAGGACAGCTGGTTCGCCGAGGCCGTCCGGGGCACGGCCTACCTGTATCCGATGCTCGAAAGCGTCCACATCATCGGCATCGCTCTCCTCGTCGGCCCGGCCGCGGCCTTCGACCTTCGGCTGCTGGGGCTCGGCCGGCGGGCGCTGCGGGTGACGACCGCGGCCAACTACCTCCTTCGCCTGTCACACCTCGGCTTCGTGATCGCGGCAGTCACCGGCGCGGCCATGTTCCTGCCCGGCGCGAGCCTCATCGCCGACCGTGGCAGTGCTCCGTGGAAGTTCGGCCTCATCCTGCTCGCAGGTCTGAACATCCTGATCTTCCATCGGCGGACCTACCGCAGCGTGGCCGACTGGGACTCGGACCAGCCGACGCCCGTCGCCGCCCGCCTCGCTGCGGTCGTCTCCCTCACCTCGTGGTCAGGTGTCACGATCGCCGGGAGACTCCTGGCCTACACCTGACCTCCACAACTGCCTCCGCTCAACCAAGGGGTGCTGGGCCCGGCGGCGTAGATCACCAAAACAGGCCGGGCCCAACCTCCACCGACACGCCCTGCCGCGTGGCGCGTGCTGTGTCGATCACTTCGGCGGCGCGACGACGGCCATGATCGCCTCGGCCCCTTCCGGCGCCTTCCTCGCTGAGGTGATCGACTGCGACGGCGTGTTCATTGCTGTCAACGTCCTGCCGGTGATCGCGGTTCTGGTCCAGTCGGTTCACCCTGCCCTCGAAGGGATCCCCGCCCCTGCCGAGGGCTTGGTGGATCAGAAGTCCTGGCCCGACAACAGCGCGGTCTTCTCATCGAGGCTCGGCTCAGGGGTGCCGTCGTCGTGGCTGGTTGCCGTGGTGCGCGTTCTTCGGGGGAGCCGGAGTGCAGGAGCAGGTGGTGATCGACAGCCGCTACGCCCTCGACCGCGACCTCTTCCCGAACCGGATCATCCTGGGTACCGAGACCTTCCCCACCCGCATCGACCGCACCTGGCAGCTGGTGGAGCAATACAGCCACGTGATCGGCGACTTCACCGGACCGGCTGGGACTACCTGGGCGAGGTAGGCATCGGCCACCCCCAGTACGTGCCCCCGGAGACCTCCCATCGTCATGGGCGCCCCGTTCTCCGACCTCCTCGCGGGCTGCGGTGACATCGACATCACCGGCCACCGGCGCCCCGCTCCTACTGCCGCGAGATCGTCTTCGGGCTGCGCACCGCCCCCTACATCGCCGTCCAGCACCCCGAGACCCACGGCAGGACCTTCATCGGCACCCCCTACGCCTACGCCCACGATGACGCCCGGGTCGCCTTCAAGGTCGCATCTGAGTGCGCGGAGGAGGCCGGCGACTGGTGGCTGCGGGCAAAGACGTTCTCCTTCCTGTCCCGTCAGGCGAGTTGGCTCGGCGATCCGGATGAGGGACTGACGTACGCGGAGAAGGGCCTCGTCCGTTCGGACCGGCTCACCCCGACCATCCAAGCCATGCTGCACAGCGCTCGCGCTCGCGCCTTCGGGAAGATGCACGACGTACAGGGCACCTTGACCGCAGTCGGTGCAGCTGACGATGCCTTCGCCCACTCGAACCCGGCGGAGGATCCGCCATGGATGGGCTACTACGACGAGGCGCAGCACCACGGCGACACGGCGCATGCGCTCTGGGACCTGGCCATGCATGCCGACCAGGACCCCGGACGGGCAGCGCAGCGATTCACGACGGCGGTCGCTGGACACAGCGACGACTACGCCCGCTCGCGCGCGATCTCGGCGACGAAGCTGGCGTCGTTGGTCATGGCGATGGGAGACCCGATGCAGGCCATCCACATTGGCCACAAGGCTCTCAACGACGTCGGACAGCTCACCTCGCGCAGGGCAGCCGACGACCTCAAGGAACTCCGCCGACTCGCCGGGCAGCACCGCACGCTGGAAGAGGCGGCGCACCTGCGCCAGCGGATCACGGCTACCTTGCAGGCATGACGATCTCGGCTGTCCCCGACCGCGCAGTCCTTGCAGAAGCCTGCGCCCACGCAGGCTTCGACTCCGCCGGCGCGGAGCCGATCCGTATCGCCGAGAACGAGATATGGCGCCTGCCTGGCGAGGTGATCGTCCGCATCGCGCGCGCCGGTCAGTGGAAGGCCGCGGTCCGGGAAGTTCTCGTCGCGCGATGGCTCGCCGACAACGGGGTGTCGGCCGTCCGTGCGCTGCCGGTCGAGCAGCCTGTAGAGGCGGCAGGCCGGCCCGTGACGTTCTGGGTCGAGCTTCCGCCGCATGGGATCGGCACCGTCATGGACGTCGTGGCACTGCTGAGGCAGCTCCACCCGCTACCGGTGCCTGACCTGCCGCTCGACCGACTCGACCCGTTTGTCCGGGTCGCCGAGCGGATCGAGGCGGCCATGTCCCTGTCGGAGGACGATCGCGCCTGGCTGCGAGACCGGCATGCGGAGCTCCGCGAGCAGTGGGAGCGTCGGCCTAAGGGCCTGCCCGAGTGTGTCGTGCACGGAGACGCATGGGTCGGCAACGTCGCGCGCACGCCGGACGGGGCGGTACTGCTCGACTTCGAGCGGGCCTCCGTCGGGCCACCGGAGTGGGATCTCGTCTCTACGGCGGTCAAGATGACGACGACCGGCGCGGTCACTCAGGCCGAGTACGCCGAGTTTTGCGAGGCGTACGGAACGGACGTCACCAAGTGGGAGGGGTACGAGCTCCTCGCCGGGGCTAGCGAGTTGCGCATGACGACGTACGCGGCCCAGCACGCGGCCACGCGCCCCGAGTGGCAGGCGGAGGCTCAGTACCGTGTGGACTGCTTGCGTGGCCGTGCAGGACCGCGCCCGTGGCACTGGAAAGGGATCATGTAGTGCCTGCGCTCAGCTTCCACTCCTTCCGCGTGGAGCGCACCCACAGCCCGTGGTCCGGCACAACGTCCCGCCCGGCGGCGACCAACTCGGCCAGGCACTCGCGGACCTCGGCGACCACCGGCGCCTCCAACGCGAAGTAGTGACGCTCCGGATAGTCCACGCCGTACCGGCCGTGCACCAGCTCGTCCACGGACAGCCACACCGCCCCGGACGACTCCAGCCGCCGCTTGGCGTACGTGGTCTTGCCCGACCCGGTCAGCCCGACCAGCAGGCCACCCCGCTGACAGCGCGACAGGCCTGCGGAAGAGAAGGGCTGTACCTCTTCCTGAAGGGGCGTCGACGCAGAGCTGCTCAGGGGCCCTGACGAAGCTGTCTGGGAGATGTGGCCGGTGACGTTGGTCGGATAGGAGGCCGATGAGCGGACTGATTGGAGTCAACTCTCCCTGTAAACGGTTCTCTTCGTTCGAGTGGCGGAGTTGCTCGACGAGTCTGAAACATAGGCGCACCTCTGCATTCGCCGACGGCAGACAAGGAAGATCCTCAAAAGGCTGGAACTCGACCCCGGGCCATGTCAACGTACAACACCCCGGAGGTGAGCGGTCTTTTAGACCCTCACGGGTCAGGTAAAGAGGAGGATCTTCTGTCCACGCATGCGCCCCGCTTCGTTCGGCCCACCGCGCCTGCTCTCTTCGAGCTGGGGGCGCGCAATGCGCGGATTGCGCAGGCTACATCGGACCACAGGACGCTCTCATCTGTTGGGCCTGCTTGTGAGCATGCGCTGTTGGCCTGCTCGAAGTGAAGGTAGTGCAGCGGTGGATACCGTCTTGATCGAGCGATCAGCACCATGAGTGATCCGCCGTTTTCGAAGACGGTCCCAAAGTCCCGCGGCGCAACGTAGACCACGATCGCCGGTTAGCCAAACCGGCGATCGTGAAGACCATCGAGATGTTCGTAGCGGCTGTGCTTGGCGGTGGAGCCCAGCGGACGCAGCGATGCGGCAAGCAGATAGAAGGAGGGAGCTGAGCGGCTCCCGCCGGCGGTGTCTCACCGATCTGTAGCCTCCGCTTCGCTGATCGCGGCGGCACAGACGCTCCATGCCGCCCGGCCGATGGGTGGCCATTCGCTCTTCTGCCGGGGGCGCGAGTGGAGCTCTGCTAACCGTTGCGCTTAACGCTTCTGCCCACTTACTTGAGAAGACTTCGATGACACGTCCCCCTGCACTCAAACTTGCCGAAGTTCTTGCAGAGATCCGCATGAGCCCGTCCGCGTTCTATCGCCTTAGGGCCCGAGGTATGGCTCCTCGGATGATCAAGTTGCCGAATGGAGAACTACGCTGCCGCCGCGCCGACTTGGATGCGTGGTGGGAAGCGTGTGAAAGGGATACGCCTGAATGGCGATGAGCTACAAGGTCCGCTTCTGGGAGATACGCGAGCGTCCCGACCGTCGCAAGGGATTCGAAGTCCGCTGGACGGTCAACGGCCGAGAGAAGTCTGAGTCCTTCCTTACCAAGGGACTTGCAGAGAGCCGCCGTTCCAAGCTGATGACGGCGGCTCGCGACGGTGAGCCGTTTGATCCCCGAACGGGCCTGCCGGCTTCCGAGCTTCGTGCCCTGAAGCAACGCACCACCTGGTATGTCCTGGCGCGGGAGTACATCGAGCAGCGTTGGGACCGTACCCCGGGCAATACGCGCCGTACACTCGCCGATGCTCTGGCCACCATCACGCCAGCCCTCGTAGAGCCGGGAGCTGTCTACCGGTCTCCGCGAGTACTGCGACGCGCGCTCTATTCGTGGGCGTTCAACAAGAAGGCGTGGGGTTCAGATCCGCAGGATGAATGGAAGGCGGCACTGGACTGGCTGGAACGGTACTCCCTGCCAGTCAGCGAGCTGGAGGAGCCCGACGTACTGCGCCGAGGGCTTGACGCCTTGTGCCGCAAGGCCGACGGGAGCGCCGCAGCCGCCAAGACCGTGAAGCGAAAGAAGGCGGCCGTCAATGAGGTCTTCGGCGTCGCCGTCGAGAAGGGGTACTTCGGGCAGAACCCACTTGCCGGCCTCCGCTGGACCGCGCCCGAAGTGGCCGACGAAGTCGACCCGGAATGTGTGCCGAATCCCGCTCAGGTCGCCCGCCTGCTGGCTGCGGTCAAGGCCCTTCCCGGTCGAGGCCCCCATCTGTACGCCTTCTTCGGTTGCATGTACTACGCCGCGATGCGTCCAGCCGAAGTCATCCACCTGCAGAAGTCTCAATGCCGCCTCCCCGCCACTGGGTGGGGGCTTCTGAACCTGAAGGGTGGCATTGTGATGGCGGCAAGGAGTGGACTGACGACGGTGCCGTCCATGAGATCCACTCGCTGAAGCGGCGCGCGGCCAAGGCCACACGACCGGTTCCGATCCCGCCTGTCCTCGTCCGTATGCTGCGCGAACACATAGAGCGCTTCGGTGTGGCACCGGATGGGCGCGTGTTTCGTAATGCGGCCGGGAACCACATCGACGCCTCGGCGTACGGCATAACGTGGCGTCGAGCACGAGAGGCGGCGCTCACTTTGGACGAGCTTGCCCTTGAACTGGCGCCACGGCCATACGACCTGCGCCACGCAGGCATCTCCTTCTGGCTGGCGTCCGGGGTCGACCCGGCCGAGTGCGCGCGAAGAGCAGGGCAGAGCATCCAGGTTCTCTTCCGCTACTACGCCAAGTTCCTCTCCGAAGCACGTCACCACGCGAACCGTCTCATCGAGGATTCCATGCGGCGGTGGGACGAGCACGATGATGCGGCAGCAGGTGGCTTAGCCCGGGCTTGGCCCGGAAATGCCCCGGAACAGCTGGTCAGAGGTGGGATACCGGTGGGAGGAATCGGGAGTAAGGCCGAATTTCGGCTCGTGGTCTAGTTGCACCCGGAGATGGGCGCCTGACGGGCATTTGCCCTGGTCAGGCGCCCATTTTCTGCGTCTAGAAGAAGCCCAGCTTCTTCGGCGAGTACGACACCAGCAGGTTCTTCGTCTGCTGGTGGTGCATCGTGCGCATGACCTTGACCAGCGCGAATGCGAGGTAGGTAGATCAACTGGCGGACTCTGGCCCGCGTATGGTCCGGATCTTGGTTCGAAGCGAGGGCGGAGGCGGGGCGGGCTGCTCGGGGTGACGGCGACGTGGCGTGGAGTGATCATGAGCAGCACGCAGAACGGGGACATCGCCACGGCACACCACGCCCGTAGGGCGGATGTGGTGGTGATCGGTGCAGGGCTGGCCGGTCTGACCGCGGCGCGGGAGCTGGTGGCGGCGGGCAAGTCGGTGGCCGTGCTGGAGGCCCGTGACTGGGTCGGTGGCCGGCTGCTCAACCACCACCTCGGCGACGGTCAGGTGACCGAGATCGGCGGGCAGTTCGTGGGCCCGACCCAGGACCACATCCTGGCGCTGGCCAAGGAGGCCGGCGTGGCCACGTACCAGGCCGCCGTCCCCGGCGAGACCGTCTACGTGAACGACGGCAAGGCCAAGCGGTTCACCGGGCACACCCCGCCGGACCTGTTCGCGCTGCCGGACATGGGTATCGCCCTGGCCCGCATCTGTCAGGCCGCGGCCAAGGTGGACCCGGCGGCACCGTGGCAGGCCCGACGCCCGTGAACTGGACGGCATGACCTACGAGACCTGGCTGCGCAGGGCCGAGATCACCGGCGACGCCGTCGACATGATCAACCTCTTCCTCAACTCCGCCTACGGCGGCGAAGCCCGCGACGCTTCCGCCCTGTTCAGCCTCTGGTACGTCTCGACGTTCGGCGACGAGACGCACCCCGGCACCATGGAGCGCGGCACCGGCACCACCGGCGGCGCCCAGGACAGCCGGTTCGTCGGCGGCTCGCAGATGGTCGCCCAGCGGCTGGCCGAGGAGCTCGACGGCCGGGTCCATCTGTCGGCGCCGGTGCGGCGCATCAGCCAGGACTCCACCGGTGTCACGGTGGTCTGCGACGTCGGCGACTGGCGGGCCGAGCGGGTGATCGTCGCCGTACCGCCGCTGGTGGCCTCGCGGATCGTGTGGGACCCGCTGCTTCCGGCGCAGCAGGACCAGCTCTTCCAGCGGCTGCCGTTCGGCACCCTCATGAAGTGCGTGGCCGTCTACGACAAGCCGTTCTGGCGCGAGGACGGGCTGTCCGGCATGGGCCTGCTGCGCGGCGGCTCCCCCATCCGCGAGATGTTCGACAACACCCCGCCCGACGGCGGACCGGGCGTCCTCATGGGCTTCCTCGGCGGCAGGGAATGGCGCAAGTGGGCCCACCGCCCGGCAGGCGAGCGCCGCGGAGCCGTCCTGCGCTGCTTCGCCCAGGTCGTCGGGGACCGTGCCTTCGACACCGTCGACTACGTGGAGCAGGACTGGACCGCCGAGCAGTGGACCCAGGGCGGCCCCACCTCCGTCGCCGCCCCCGGCGTGCTCACCGACTTCGGCCAGTGGATGGGCCGCCCCCACGGCCGCGTGCACTGGGCGGGCGCCGAGTTCTCCCCCTACTGGAACGGCTACATGGACGGCGCGGTCCGCTCCGGCCGCCACACCGCCACCGAACTCCTCCACCAGATCTGAGTGCAAGAAGCACCGACAAGCAAGGGAACCCTGCCATGAACCGTTTCGTCGTCGCCGAGACCGCCGTCATCGACGCACCCCTCGGGCGGGTCTGGGACGTCATCTCCCGCACCGGCGGGTACGCCGAGTGGGTCGCCGGAGCCATCGAGGTCACCGACCACCACGGCGTCGCCACCGTCGGCAAGACCTACTCCGAGCGCAACCGCACCCTCGGCCCGCTCAAGACGGACTCGGTCTGGACCGTCAGGGAGATCGAGCCCTTCAAGCGCCGCGTCGACACCGGCACGGGCTTCGCCCCGCTCCAGGACGTCACCAACACCTTCGAGTTCCGGCCGGTTCAGAGCGCCGACGGCCGGGACGCGACGGAGATGCTCTACCAGGTCGAGTACACCATCGGCCTCGGTCCACTGGGCCTGCTCCTCGACTCCATACAGCAGCCCGCGATGCGCGCCGGCATGCGCACCTCCATGGCCAACCTCAACACCCTGCTCCGATCCGAGGACTCGAGCGCCGGCCGACGGTGACGCCGGTCAGCGGTCACCCGCCGCTTGCGGGCCGGGGTCCTCGGAGCCCCTGGCCCGCCCCTTCCCGGAGATCCACCCCTTATCCAGAAAACCGAGGTTCACATCATGTCCACCACCATGCTGGCCGGACGCCTCCACCTGGACACCCGCACCTTCGCGGTCGAAGAGGTCCCCGTTCCCGTCCCCGGTCCCGGAGAGGTGCTGATCGAGGTCAGGGCCGCCGGAGTGTGCCTGTCCGACGTCCACCTGATCGACGGCAGCCTCACCCCTTCCTTCCCCGTCGAGGCGGTGACCGGCTCGGGCGCGGTCACCCTCGGCCACGAGGTCGCGGGCGTCATCCACGCCCTGGGCCCCGGCCTGTTGGGGGACTGGGCCCCCGGCATGCGGGTCGCCCTGCAGGCCGGCCAGGCGTGCGGAGCATGCGCCGACTGCATGCGCCGCTCCCCGTGTCCGCGGCCGCTCACCCGCGGCGTCGACTACGACGGCGGCTAGGCCCAGTACGCCGTCGCCCGGGAGAACACCCTCGCTCCCCTCCCCGACCACCTGCCCTTCGACCAGGCCGCCATCATCCCCGACGCGGTCTCCACCCCGTATGCCGCGATCATCGAAACCGGGGCGGTCCGGCCGGCGCCGCGCCCGTCATCGCCGTCGACCCACTGCCCGAGGCCCGCGAACGGGCCCTCGCCTTCGGCGCCGACCTCGCACTCGACCCCGCCGACCCGGGATTCGCCGAAGCCGTCGGCCGGGCCACCGGCGGCCGCGGCCTCGACGTCGCCTTCGACTTCGCGGGTTTCCCAGCGGTCCGCGAGCAGGCTGCCGCGGTCCTGGGCGCCGGCGGTGTCCTCGTCCTGGCCGGACTCACCCCGGAACCGCTCACCATCACCGACAGCATGTCCTTCAGCTACCGCGGCAACCAGATCCGCGGTCACTACGGCTCCGGACCCGAACACGTGACCCAGCTCATCCGCCTGGCGGCATTCGGCAGGCTCGACCTGGCGCCTTCCATCACCGATCACATTCCACTGGCCGAGGCGGGCGACGCCGTCACCCGGCTGGAGAAGAAGACCGGCAACCCGATCCGCCTCATCCTCACCCCGTGAACCATCGACGACCCCCGGCAGTCGGCCTGCCCGCCTTCGAGGGCCTGGCCCGAACCGAGGAGGCCCCCTTGGACAGTTCACGATCTGCCACCGCGCGGTGCACCCGGCCGGCACGACGGACGGAACCGCTCTGGCTCCGACCACCCGGAGAACGCTTCACAGCCCTGAGTGCCGCCTCGCCAGTCGGCGGCATCGCGCCTACTGGGCCAAGTGCCCAAGGTAGGCGCGAAGCATGCTCTTAAGCTGGTCGAGCAGTCCGGAGTCGCCGGCGGCGTCCGCGCGGAAGGCGTCCTGGGTCACCCGCCGAACAGGGCGTGACGGTTTCCCGGTCATCCGGCTCAGGCGGCACAGGCCATGGCGGTCTTGCGGCGCCGATCAGCATGACCCGCGCCCAGTCGGACGGCGGCCGTCTGAATCTCGAAGGTAGCGTCGGCTTTTCCGAGCCTGACCGGCCGTCAAAGCGCTCGTAGCGTTCATCGACAAGTCCATTAAGGCTTTCGGGGTCGAGAAGATCTGCCGTGCACTGTCCAACTTCGAGGAATAGCTCGGCCGATTTAACCTCCAGCGTTTGCATTCGCGATCGGCGCCGTTCGGCCCGCCGAACACGAGGTCAACCACTACGCTCAACACCAGTCCTGAGTGGGCGGGCTGTCGCCTGGAGGAAACTCACCACTCGGACGATCACTCAGCGAATGGCTACGAACGGGTCCGGTCATCAATTCCCGGCCGGTCGAGCCTTTCTGATGATTGCACGCGTAGTGTGACCGTTCCTTTATCGACTTCCCATACCCAAGTCCGTGTCAGCCTTGCTAGGTTGAAGCCCGCGCCTCCGAGGCGAAGTCGGGCAGGTCCCGCAGTTTCACGGAGGCGGAATTCCCTCTAAGCCTTCACCAAGGCTCTCCTTGGATGCCCAAAAACCGTAACGGCTGAGTCTCGCTGCTTCCAGCCACGCCTCATGCCATGCCTTTTCGGCATCCAAACCCCCCAACACACTGGAAAGCGCACGTGAGTGATGAGATCTCTTCAGCGTTTCGGCCCCCGGCTGACCATCTCTGCCATGACGATCGTGCTGAGCACGCCCGGACTGGCCACCGCCGATGAGGCGACCGGCGACAAGGACACCACGTACTACATCTCGCTCGGCGACTCCCTGACCACCGGCTACCAGCCGGACGTCGACAAGGACACCGACGTCGCCTACGCCGACCAGCTCTACCGCAGCTCAAGCAGCGCACCCCCGGACTGAAGCACATACACCTCGGCTGCACCGCTGAGACCACCGAGTCTCTGATCAACGGCGGAAAGTGCGACTACCCGAACGCCGAGTCCCAACTGGACGCCGCTCTGAAGGCCATGGCCCAGCACCACGGCAAGGTCGCCTACGTGACCCTCAGCGTGGGCGCGAACGACATCCTCCTCAACTGCGTCAGCCCGGCCGGCGCCCTCGACGGGGCGTGCCTGAACAGCCGGAGCGAGACCATGGCGAAGAACCTCGTCCAGATCGCGGGCGCACTCCGCAAGGCGGGCACGGAGAGCACCCAGTTCGTAGGCTCGACGTACCACAACCCGTTCCTGGGGGCCTGGCTGCAGGGCGCCGCGGGGCAGCAGGCCGCCAAGGAGTCGGCACCCCTGGTCAAGGCCGCCAACACGGGGATCACCCAGGTGTACAAGTCCACCGGCTTCAAGGTGGCGGACGTGGCCGGGGCCTTCTCCTCGGACGACTTCACCACCCGGGTCAACGTGCCCGGCGCGGGCGAGGTGCCGGCGAACGTCGCCAAGATCTGCCAGCTGACCTGGGCGTGCACACAGAAGGACCCGCACCCCAACGCCGACGGCCACAAGGTGATCGCAGGCGCCTTCTCGGCGGTGCTTGCCGAGAACGACGCGCCCGGCAGGGGCGCATCCCCGACCCCCAGTGAGCCGGCCACACCTGGTGCGAGCGAGTCCCCGACCCCGAGCGAGTCGGCCACGCCCGGTGCGGGCGAGTCCCCGACCCCGAGCGAGTCGGCCACGCCCGGTGCGGGCGAGTCCGAGACCCCGAGCGAGTCGGCGACCACGCCCGAGCCCGCCACGGACACGGGGGCGAACGACCCGACCCCGAACGGAGATCTCGCCGAGACCGGCGCGTCGAGCAGCACTCCTGTCCTCGCGGGTGCCGGTCTCACCGTCGTGGCGGTCGGCGCCGCCGCGATCTACTTCGCGCGCAGGCGTCGTACGGGGGAAGGAAACTGACGTACAGTCAGTAGATCGAAACTTGAGCAGCAGGCCGCTCGCGGTGTCGCGGGCGGCCTGTTCGGCTCGGCCAGGGGCGTGTTCGTGAGCTGCGCAATGCGATCGCAGTGATGGCGGGACCGGGCGAGGCGGCCTGGGCGGCGTCTCCCACCGCGTTCGGGCCACTGAGCCTCGACCACGTCGTCGGCGACCGGACGGGTCTGTTGCGCGGTCTGGAGGTGCCCCCGGGGACGGGCCTGACGGGCAAGGTCCACCGTGGCGGAGGCCTGGACTGGGGGCGCAGCCCGCCATCGCCAAGGACGCGCCGGGGCCGATCGCCACCAACGCCGACGGCAGCGTGCTGCTGTGGTCCTTCGGCACCGAGAACCCCGGATACCGCTCGGCCGACAACGGCGCCACCTGGTCCGAGGTCGCCTCCTTCCCGAAGGGTGCCGCCCCGATCGCGGATCCCGTCGACCCGACCCGCTTCTACGCCTTCGACACCACGACCGGCACGGTGTTCGCCAGCACCGACAGTGGCCGGACCTTCACCGCGCGGGCCACCGGCCTGAGCACGGGCGACAGCGAGTTCCAGCTGACGGCTGCTCCGGGCCGCACCGGCGACCTGTGGCTCAGCCTCAAAGGGAACGGCCTCTACCGCTCGACCGACGCAGGCGCGACCTTCGCCGAGGTCAGCAGCTGCCACGCCGCACACACCCTGGGCTTCGGCAAGGCCGCCAGGGGCGCTTCCTACCCGGCGATCTACATGGTCGGTGCCGTCGACAGCTTCAACGCCGTCTACCGCTCCGACGACGAGGCGAAGACCTGGACGCGGATCAACGACGACCAGCACCAGTGGGGCTGGACCGGAGCCGCCATCACCGGTGACCCGCGCGTGTACGGCCGGGTCTACGTCTCCACCAACGGACGCGGAGTGCAGTACGGGGAGCCCGCCTGATACCCGACCTGGGCGAAGCTCGAACCTCACCCAGATGCACGGGAGTTCGGCTGGCTGGGCAGGCTCCCGGAGCTGATGCAGGCAGGCGGCATCGGCGTGGTCCTCGCCACCCCACCTCAATCGCCCCGCCCTGGACGGGCCGGCTGCACGTGTTCGGAGAGCCGGATGCCGAGAGGGGCGTCGTCACGCATCACACCCTGGTACGGCCGGGCGGCGATCAGCCCCGCTGATTGAGCAATCACTCGCAGAACAGAGGAAACTGCATGAAAAAGTCTTGGATTCTACCCCTGATCACGCTTGTCGCCACCGTGCTCGGGGGGACAGCGGCAGGTGTGGCCCCTGCCTCCGCCGCCTCCGACACGCCTTTGCGGGTCATGCCGTTGGGCGACTCGATAACCTGGGGCGTGGGAAGCAGTACGGGCAACGGCTACCGGGGGCCGTTGTGGAACCGGCTCGCGGCGGACGGCCATCCGCTGGACTTCGTGGGCACGGTGCGGAACGGTTCGATGTCCGATCCGGACAACGAAGGCCACTCCGGGTACCGCATCGACCAGATCGCCGCGCTCGCCGACGCCTCGCTGACCCGCTACCGGCCCAA
>NZ_JBHXVG010000053.1:0-43678 GCF_042672405.1 Streptomyces sp. NPDC127197
CCGGGGTCGGGCCCCCCGGCCTCCCCCCCCGGGGGGCAGTCCCCGCCTCCTACCGGGGTTGGGCGGCCCGCTCTTCCTCAGGGCGCCCCATCCTCGTATCGACCGGGGGAGTCAGCTCGTCGCGTCTTCCCGCCGCACCGACAGCAGATCCTCCAACTGCTCCTCCCGGGCCGGCGCGGCCACGAACAGCAGCTCGTCGCCCGCCTCCAGGGAGTCGTCCCGAGTGGGGGTGAGGACCCGGGTGCCGCGGATGATGGTGACCAGGGAGGTGTCCTCCGGCCACTCCACATCGCCGACCTGGGTGCCGGCCAGGGCCGACTCGTCCGGCAGGGTCAGCTCGACGAGGTTGGCGTCGCCGTGGCTGAAGCGCAGCAGGCGGACCAGATCGCCGACGCTCACCGCCTCCTCGACCAGGGCCGACATCAGGCGCGGGGTGGAGACGGCGACGTCCACGCCCCAGGCCTCGTTGAACAGCCACTCGTTCTTGGGGTTGTTGACCCGGGCGACGACGCGCGGAACGCCGTACTCCGTCTTGGCCAGCAGTGAGACGACCAGGTTCACCTTGTCGTCGCCCGTTGCGGCGATGACGACGTTGCAGCGCTGGAGCGCCGCCTCGTCCAGGGACGTGATCTCGCAGGCGTCGGCGAGCAGCCACTCGGCCTGCGGGACGCGCTCGACCGAGATGGCGGTCGGCGCCTTGTCGATGAGCAGGACCTCGTGGCCGTTCTCCAGCAGTTCACCGGCGATCGACCGGCCGACCGCGCCGGCTCCGGCAATGGCGACCCGCATCAGTGACCGCCCTCCTTCTCAGGGCCCTCGGCGAACGCCGCCTCGACCTTCTCGACGTCGTCCGAGCGCATCATCACGTGCACCAGGTCCCCCTCCTGCAACACTGTCTGCGAGGTGGGCAGGATGGCCTCGCCGAGCCGGGTGAGGAACGCCACGCGGACGCCGGTCTCCTCCTGCAGCCTGCTGATCTTGTGGCCGACCCAGGCATTGGAGGCGTGCACCTCGGCGAGCTGGACTCCGCCGGTGGGGTCGCGCCACAGCGGCTCGGCGCCGGACGGCAGCAGCCGGCGCAGCATCTGGTCCGCCGTCCAGCGGACCGTGGCGACCGTCGGGATGCCGAGGCGCTGGTAGACCTCGGCGCGCCGGGGGTCGTAGATACGGGCCGCGACGTTCTCGACGCCGAACATCTCGCGGGCCACGCGGGCGGAGATGATGTTCGAGTTGTCACCGCTGGAGACGGCGGCGAAGGCGCCGGCCTCCTCGATGCCGGCCTCGCGCAGGGTGTCCTGGTCGTAGCCGACCCCGGTCACGCGGCGGCCGCCGAACGAGGATCCCAGGCGTCGGAAGGCGGTGGGGTCCTGGTCGATCACGGCGACCGTGTGCCCCTGTTGCTCCAGGGTCTGGGCGAGAGCGGAACCCACTCTGCCGCAGCCCATGATGACGATGTGCACGACCGTCCTTCCGATATCAAGTTGCTGACTTGCCTTGATTAGGGTCTCAGACCGGCCACCAAGCTACACACGCACAGTCCGTGGAGGGCACCCCCGTGCACGGTTTGCCCAGATCAGCGGCGGCTGATGCTCCACACGCTGAGAACGGTGAGGATTCCGAGGCCGACGAGTGCGGCGGTGGCGCCGATCAACTCCGCGGTGGCAGACATGGGACCTCCGATTGCAGGCGACGGGATGGCTCAGGGGATGGTTTCTGGCATAAGGGTTTTGTCATATAGGCATGGGGGTTGTCGTGTCGCCCGGACCCGTGGCCTGACGGCCCCGGTATTTCACTCGTGGGGCAGATGGCGGGAGGCAGGTGGGCGAAGCCCTGTTCGAAGCCTTACGATCCTCTGTTGTGTCCAAACTGACCGACGTGCCCAAACGGATCCTGATCGGGCGCGCACTGCGCAGCGACCGGCTGGGCGAAACGCTCCTGCCGAAGCGCGTCGCACTCCCCGTGTTCGCCTCCGACCCGCTGTCCTCCGTGGCGTACGCGCCCGGAGAGGTACTGCTGGTCCTCTCCATCGCGGGCGTGTCGGCCTACCACTTCAGCCCCTGGATCGCCGCCGCGGTCGTCGTGCTGATGTTCACGGTCGTCGCCTCCTACCGGCAGAACGTGCACGCCTATCCGAGCGGCGGCGGCGACTACGAGGTGGCGAACACCAATCTCGGCCCCAAGGCCGGCCTCACCGTCGCCAGCGCACTGCTCGTCGACTACGTCCTGACCGTCGCCGTCTCCATCTCCTCCGGCATCGAGAACCTCGGCTCCGCGATCCCCTTCGTCGTCGAGCACAAGGTGCTCTGCGCGGTGGCCGTGATCCTGCTGCTGACGCTGATGAACCTGCGCGGGGTCAGGGAGTCCGGCACGCTCTTCGCGATCCCGACGTACGTCTTCGTCACGGGCGTCTTCGTCATGATCATGTGGGGCGCGTTCCGCGGGCTGGTGCTCGACGACACCATGCGGGCACCGACCGCCGGGTACGAGATCAAGGCCGAACACGAGGGCCTCGCGGGCTTCGCCCTGCTCTTCCTGCTGCTGCGCGCCTTCTCCTCCGGCTGTGCCGCGCTCACCGGCGTGGAGGCGATCTCCAACGGCGTGCCGGCCTTCCGTAAGCCCAAGTCGAGGAACGCGGCCACCACGCTCGCGCTGATGGGCCTGCTCGCCGTCACCATGTTCTGCGGCATCATCGGCCTGGCGATGGCGTCCAACGTCCGGATGGCCGAGAACCCGGCCCACGACCTGCTCGACAAGGGCGTCCCGGTGGGCTCGGACTACGTCCAGAACCCCGTGATCTCGCAGGTCGCCGAGGCCGTCTTCGGCAAGGGCAGCATCCTGTTCATCGTGCTGGCCGCAGCCACCGCGCTGGTGCTCTTCCTCGCCGCGAACACCGCGTACAACGGCTTCCCGGTGCTCGGCTCGATCCTCGCCCAGGACCGCTACCTCCCGCGCCAGCTGCACACCCGCGGCGACCGCCTGGCGTTCTCGAACGGCATCGTGCTCCTGGCCGGCGCGGCCGCACTCCTGGTGTGGGTCTACGGAGCCGACTCCACGCGTCTGATCCAGCTGTACATCGTCGGCGTGTTCGTGTCCTTCACGCTCAGCCAGACCGGCATGGTCCGCCACTGGAACCGCCACCTGGCCACCGAGCAGGACCCCGCCAAGCGCCGCCACATGATCCGCTCCCGCGCGATCAACGCGTTCGGCGCCTTCTTCACCGGCCTCGTCCTGGTCGTCGTCCTGGTCACCAAGTTCTCCCACGGCGCCTGGGTCGCGCTGCTCGGCATGGTGATCTTCTACGTGACGATGACGGCGATCCGCCGCCACTACGACCACGTCTCCCAGGAACTCGCCGCCCCCGAGGGCCCGAGCGACGACAGCCTCCGACCCTCGCGGGTGCACTCCGTGGTGCTGATCTCCAAGATCCACCGCCCCGCCCTGCGCGCCCTCGCCTACGCCAAGCTGCTGCGCTCGGACACCCTGGAGGCGCTCAGCGTCAACGTGGACCCGGCCGAGACCAAGGGTCTGCGTGACGAATGGGAGCGGCGCGGCATCGACGTACCGCTGAAGGTGCTCGATTCGCCGTACCGGGAGGTCACCCGGCCGGTCATCGAGTACGTCAAGAGTCTGCGCAAGGAGTCCCCGCGCGATGTGGTCTCCGTGATCATCCCGGAGTACGTCGTCGGCCACTGGTACGAGCACCTGCTGCACAACCAGAGCGCGCTCCGGCTGAAGGGCCGGCTGCTGTTCACGCCGGGCGTCATGGTGACCTCGGTGCCCTACCAGCTGGCCTCCTCCGAGCTGGCCAAGAAGCGGGCCGGCAAACGGCAGGAGTGGAACGCGCCGGGTTCGGTGCGGCGTGGTCCGGCGCAGGTGCGGCCGAAGGAGCCCAGCGCCAAGGACTGACGTGTGCAGGAGCACGTAGACTGGTGGGCTGTTGTCCAGCCGTAGTCCTTCTCATCTCTGGAGTCACCCCGCCATGCAGGCAGAACCGAAGAAGTCGCAGGCGGGGTCCCTGGTCGGGCGGGAGTACGAGGTCGAGATCGGCCCCGTCGCCCACGGCGGCCACTGCATCGCCCGCACCGAGTCGGGCCAGGTCCTGTTCGTCCGGCACGCGCTGCCCGGCGAGCGGGTCGTGGCCCGGGTGACCGAGGGCGAGGAAGAAGCTCGGTTCCTGCGCGCGGATGCGGTCGAGGTGCTCTCGGCGTCCAAGGACCGCATCGAGGCGCCCTGCCCCTACGCCGGTCCCGGCCGCTGCGGCGGTTGCGACTGGCAGCACGCGAAGCCGGGTGCCCAGCGGCGCCTCAAGGGCGAGGTGATCGCCGAGCAGCTGCAGCGGCTCGCGGGCCTGACGCCCGAGGAGGCCGGCTGGGACGGCACGGTGATGCCGGCCGAGGGCGACAAACTGCCGGCCGGCCAGGTGCCGCAGTGGCGGACGCGGGTGCAGTACGCGGTGGACGCCGACGGCCGTGCGGGCCTGCGGCGGCACCGGTCGCACGAGGTGGAGCCCATCGACCACTGCATGATCGCTGCTGAGGGGGTCAGCGAGCTCGGCATCGAGAAGCGCGACTGGACCGGCATGGCCTCGGTCGAGGCGATCGCGGCGACGGGTTCACAGGACCGCCAGGTGATTCTGACGCCCCGGCCGGGCGCACGTCTGCCCATCGTGGAACTGGACAAGCCCGTGTCCGTGATGCGGGTGGAGGAGAAGGACGGCGGGGTGCACCGCGTCCACGGCCGGCCCTTCGTCCGCGAGCGCGCGGACGGGCGTACCTACCGGGTCGGGAGCGGCGGCTTCTGGCAGGTGCATCCCAAGGCCGCGGACACGCTGGTGACGGCCGTGATGCAGGGCCTTCTCCCCCGCAAGGGCGACATGGCGCTCGACCTCTACTGCGGCGTCGGCCTGTTCGCGGGCGCGCTCGCCGACCGGGTCGGCGACCAGGGTGCGGTCCTCGGCATCGAGTCCGGCAAGCGGGCCGTCGAGGACGCCCGGTACAACCTCGCCGACTTCGACCGGGTCCGCATCGAACAGGGCAAGGTCGACTCGGTCCTGCCGCGCACCGGAATCACCGAGGTCGACCTCATCGTCCTGGACCCGCCCCGAACCGGGGCCGGCCGGAAGACCGTCGAGCACTTGTCGTCGCTGGGCGCCCGTCGCATCGCGTACGTCGCGTGCGATCCGGCGGCACTGGCGCGGGATCTGGGGTACTTCCGGGACGGGGGGTATCGGGTGCGGACGTTGCGGGCGTTCGATCTGTTTCCGATGACGCATCATGTGGAGTGCGTGGCGATTCTGGAGCCTGCGGCAAAGGGCGTCTGACCTGCGGTTTTCTGTTTCAGGGTCGTTTTCTCGACCTGTTTCCCCATAGTGCAACAGGTCGGGCGGTCCGGGGCGCTGTGACCTGCGTTCTTGGAGCGAGGGCGGTAGTCGAAGGGCGTCGGGGTGACCGTCTTGCGAACGTTCTTGACGCTCAAATGACGCCGGCTTCGATGGCCCGCGTCCGAATGTGGGATGGAGATGGGGCAGCGCCGGATCGCGTCCGCTGGAGTGGTGTAACGACGGCCACTCGGTGATCTCGTGCAGCAAGGTGCCACCCATGGCTGGGCCGACTTGGGCACCTGGCTGAGCAGGTTGCGGGCGTAGTGGAGCCGTCAAGGAACAAGCTGTGGCTTTCGATCTTCAGGCTCGTTGCCATGGTATGGCCCCCTCGAACGAGCTGCATGACCAACTCTTGTGTCGTTTCCGTGTGTTGTTGCCACACCTGAACGAGCGACAGCGCCGCCTGGCGGTGGCGGCAGAGGCCCGGTTGCTGGGGCATGGCGGCGTACGGGCCGTAGCGCGGGCCGCCGGGATGAGCGAGACCACGGTGCGACGCGGTGTCGCGGAGCTGGAGGCCGGGGCTGATCCGCTGCCGGCTGGCCGGTCCCGGGTGGCGGGCGGCGGACGCAAGCGGGTCGAGGAGAAGGACCCCGGGCTCGTTGCCGCGCTGTTGGCGCTGGTCGAGCCGGACGAGCGGGGTGATCCGCAGTCGCCACTGCGGTGGACGACAAAGTCGCTGCGGCACCTCGCGGAGGAACTGAACCGTCAGGGGTATGCCGTCTCGGCGCCGACGGTGGGCCGACTGCTCAGACTGCAGGGGTTCAGCCTGCAGGTCAACGCGAAGACCCTGGAAGGCTCCCAGCACCCGGACCGGGATGCCCAGTTCCGCTACATCAACGAGCAGGTCAAGCAGCACCAGGCCAGCGGCGAGCCGGTGATCAGCGTGGACACCAAGAAGCGCGAGCAGATCGGGAACCTGCCGATGACCGGGCGGGAATGGCGGCCCAAGGGGGAACCGGTCGAGGTCGAGGATCACCATTTCTTCTTCAGCGGCCCCGATGTCGAGCACGCCGTGCCCTACGGGATCTACGATCTGGCCCGCAACACCGGCTGGGTGAATGTCGGCGTCGACCACGACACCTCGGTGTTCGCCGTGGAGTCGATCCGCCGCTGGTGGCGCACGCGCGGCAGTCTCGACTACCCGGACGCGACACGGCTGCTGATCACCGCGGATGCGGGCGGCTCCCACAGCTACCGCTACCGGGTATGGAAGAGCGAACTGGTCGCCCTGGCCGCCGAGACCGGCCTGGCCATCACCGTCTGTCACTTCCCTCCGAGCACAAGTAAATGGAACAAGATCGAGCACAGGCTGTTCTCACACATCACCCGCAACTGGCGCGGTCGCCCGCTGACCAGCCACGACGTCGTCATCAAGACGATCGCCGCCACGACCACCCGTGCCGGTTTGCGCGTGGAGGCCGCTTTGGACACTGGCGACTACCCCACCGGCATCGCGATCAGCAAGGAGCGGTTCGCCGCCCTGCCTCTTGAGCGGCACGCCGTCCACGGCAGCTGGAACTACACCCTCCACCCCGCGCCCGCCGCGGCCCCACCGCCAACCGGAGAGCAGCACGGTCCCGCCCAGCGGCGTCAGGCCATGCTCGCAAAGCTGGCCGACGAGCATCTGACCGGCCTGAACACCGGTGCGCTCACGGAGCTGACCACGGCCATCGCCCCTGCTCAGGTCGCCCGCACGCAGCAGCGATACAGCGAACAGCGCGGCGGACGAGCCCGCCGGGCCACCGGCAAGATCCGCCACAAGCCGCTCTTCGACGACCCGGCACGGCTCTTGCTCACCCTGCTCTACCAGCGGCAGGTCTGCTCCATGAACGTCCTGGCCGATCTCCTTGAGGTCACCGCCACCTGCATCGCCGGCCATATCCACGAAACCCGTGAAGTCCTCGAGGACCACGGCCACTACCCCGGCACCGCCGCGGTCCGCTTCAACACCGTCAGGGACCTACTCGCCTTCCTCGAGCACGCCAGCATCCCCGCCCGCACCACGATCATCGACAAGCTGTCGCACCCCGTACTGACCGGGATGAGCCGCACGGAACTGGACACGCTCGTGCGTCGCCTCGCCTCACGGCAGACCGCCCAGGCCGAACGACTCGCCCACCAGCGCCGCGGCGGTGAACGCCAACCCGGCGCCCGCGGTGGCGTCTTCCCACAGAAGATCGGCAACCGCGAACGTATCCTGCTCGCCCTCCTCTATCTCAGGAAGCTGTGCACCCTGGACGTCCTCGCGGACGCGCTCGGCGACGTCAGCCGCTCCCTGATCGGAAACGTCGTCCGTGAGATCCGTCCCCTGCTCGAACAGGACGGCTGGATTCCAGGCCAGGCAACCACCCGATATCGCACCGTAGACGACCTCTTGGCGGCCGCCGAGACACACGACGCGACACACCGACAAGTTGAATCTTGACGGCTCCAGTGGGTGCGGCAGCGCTGCCAGGAGGCACCGGGCAGGACGGCGCCGATCGCGTCCGCCAGGCCGAGGATCTCGCGGTGCCCGTCGGCGCTGACACCGCCCGCGATCAGGGCATGCACGTTGATGATCCGGCCGCCCTTGCGGACCTTCTGGGTCAGCGCGTCCACCCAGACGAACGCATACTGCCCAGTGTCCAGGGGCCGGTTGCGGAACGCGGCGACCTGCTCGTCCGGTCCGAGTCCGGCCATTCGCCCCGTTCTCGGCGAGCAGTTCGGGCGGGGTGCCGACGAGGGCGATGTTCGGCGGGTCATGGGAGACGGTCGTCTGTTCGCACAGGACCATGCCGTCCCAGGTGAAACGGGTTTCCTCAGGACGGTCTCACCGTTGTCCGCGAGACGCTGCTTGGCGATGCGGGCCTACAACCTGACGCCCTCCATGATGCGCGCGGCCGTCGACGACGATGTCCTGGCGCTTCCCCCGTGCCACTGCATCGACTTGCCCCAGATCGCGGTCAAGCCGCCGCAGTGGTTCACGCCTGACCAGCGGCGTGGGCATTATGGACGATGTCTTGACGTTGAAATGACGCTCGTGACGCTCATCGGACCTCAGAATTCGTGCACTACCACCCAGTAGTCGGATTCTTCGACCGAGGCGGCACACAGGTGACGGCCGTCAACCGAAACGGCCACGAACTCGGGTGAACCCGTCACTCCGGAGATACGTGACGGGAGGTTCTTGCCGACCGGGTCTTTTACGCGCACCCAGCCGACCGCGCTCCCGCCGGGTACGGGCGGGAGGATGAGAAACTCTCCGTTCTCCCCGTAGAGCGAAGCTTGTGAAGCATGGTGATGCCACACCTCGTCCAGTTCGTCGGCGGCGTGGGGGGTGGAGGCGGGGATTGCGGCGACCGGCTCCACCTCGAATCCGCTGACCGCATAGATGGCGGCGTTCACGGGTGGGCCGTCAGATGCCGCCTCCCCCGTCACCTCAAGTCCGCAGCGCCCGAGGGTGTCCAGCCACTCCGGTGCCTGCCGGTCCTTCATGATCCCTGACCTTTCATCGGTCCCCACAGCATTCAGCTGCCTTCATAGAACAGGTGATGGTCGCCACCCGGTTTGTTTATCTTGGCATATCTCTCCATGGACTCCGGATAGCCGAGGCTGCCGTCGGGGCGCTGCACTCTTGCATTGTCCCAGCCGAAGTTGACGAAGTTCCGGGTGTCATCGATCTTCGGTTTGCCGGCATGGAAGTGTGGACCTGCTGGATCGTGGGTGTGCTCGACGACCACACGCGAGCCATTATCTGTTTCGAATTGCCGGAAATTTCCCCAGTGTGCCGGGTCGGGTGAATAAATGTAACCCGGCGTGTGCTTCAGTTGCTTGTCCCCGGTGACTACCCACTCGGCAATGGGCTCTTCGCCGTAACGAACACCGGCGAGCTCGAACGCGGCTTTTTCCGCATCTGTGCGGTTCTCGAACGGGTTGCCTTTCTCACCACGCGGATACGGGCTGAGTCCGAGGGGGTCGGACCAGGTGTGAGGGTTGTGGACGTAGGTGGCGGGGTTGGGCGCGGGAGTGAGCCCGAGGGGGTCGGGGGTGAGGTATCGCGCGGTTTCAGGGTCGTAGTGGCGGAACAGGTTGTAGTGCAGGCCGGTTTCCGGGTCGTAGTACTGACCGGGGAAGCGGAGCGGGGTGTAGGCCGTGCTGGATCTGCTCCAGGCGGTGGTGCCCCAGAGGGTGGCGCGGGTGCGCCAGGCGATGTCGCCGTCCTGGCCGATCAACTCGGTAGGGGTTCCGACGAGGTCGGTGGCGATGGCGAAGAAGCGCCGGTCCACCTCGTCCTGACGGGTGTCCGCCGTGAGGATGCGCTCGGTCTGTGAGAGGGGAACGCCGGACCGATGGTCCCAGGTGAGGGCGACTGCGCTCGGGAGGTCCGGGTGGTGAACGGTCTGTTCGCAGAGGGTCATGCCGTCCCAGGCGAACCGGATCTCCTCCACCACGCTCTCGTCGTCTGTCAGACGCTGCTTGGCGACGCGGCGGCCCAGGGGGTCGTAGCGGTAGCGCCAACGGGTCCCGTCCGGGGTGATCACCGAGGTGAGTCGGTTCTCGGCGTCCCATTCATAGCGCCAGGTGTCGGGTTTGCGGGACAGGCGGGTCTTCTGCCGCAGGGTGATGCGGCCGAGGGCGTCGTGTTCGAAGCGGACGGCTCCGGCGCGGGTGATCGCTGTGCCGGCGTAAGTCCGCGGTCCGGTGGCTTCGTTGCCGGGGTGGGAAGCGGGCCAGGACGCCTCGGTCAGGTTGCCGCTCGCGTCGTAGGTGTACCGCTCGGTCCAACCCTGCGCGTGGACGGCGGTGACTTGGCCGACCGCGTCCAGGTCGAAGGTGCGGGTGCCCGACAGGAGATCGCTGACAGAGCTGAGGTGGCCGTCCGGGCGGTAGGAGTAGGTACGGCTGTTGAGAGTACGGCCGTCGGCGGTCAGGTGACTGGCGGAGAGCCGCCCGGCCTCGTCCCAGGCCGAGGTGACGGTGAGGGGTGCGGCGAAGCCTGCGAAGACACGAGCCGTTTCACGGCCCGCGACATCATGGGTGAAGACGACCGGGGACCCTCCGGTGGTCAGGCGCTCGGGACGGCCACTGGCGTCGTACGTGTAGGTGGTCACGTGGCCGGTGGGAGTGATACGGCGGGTGCGGTGGCCCACGGCGTTGTAGGCGTAACTCATGGCGCGGCCGTCGACGAGCTCGGACTTGACCCGTCCCCGGCGGTCGTACATGTAGAGGAGTTCGCTGTCCGGGCCGGACGCCTGCAGAAGACGTCCGGCCCGGTCGTAGCCGTAGGTGGTCACCTGGCCGTCGGCGTCCTTCCGGATCACCTGGCCGAGTTGGTCGCGCTCGAAGGAGATGACGTGTCCGAGTGAGTCGGTTCGGGAGGTGAGTTGCCCGGCGGCGTCGTAGCGGTAGGTGAGGGTGCGGCCGTCGAAGTCGGTCTCCGAGACCATGCGCCCGGCCGCGTCGTACTCGTAAGTCCAGCGTGCGCCCTGCGGATTGGTGACCTGGACGAGCCGCAGGGCGGCGTCGTACCCGAATTCGTACCGGCCTCCGTTCGGCTGGGTGCGGGCCGCCACCAGGTCGAAGTGCGTGTACTCGAAGCGGGACACCCCGCCGATCGGGTCGGTGTGGGTGAGGCGGTTGCCCTCGCCGTCGCAGGTCCACGACTCGGTGGCGCCGTTCGGGGCCTCCCGGCGGATCAGATTGCCGTCTGCGTCCCACTCGAGACAAGTGACGCCGCCTGTGGGGTCGGTGACGCGTCTTGCGTTTCCGAGGGCGTCGCGCTGAATCTGAGTGGTCCCGCCGGCCGGGTCGATGACCTGCACGGGCCGGCCCATGGCGTCGCAGCGGACTGTGGTGACGGCTCCCAGCGCGTCGGTGATCGACGTCAGGCATCCCCGAGCATCGTAGGCGTACCGGGTCGTATAGCCGGCCGGATCGGTGACCGCTACCCGGTTGCCGCGCTCGTCGAAGCTCTGGAGCCAGCGGCTGCCGTCCGGGCCGTGGAGGTCCGTGTACCTCCCGAACGGGCCGGGCTTCATGGCGAGTCGGCTGCTGTCCGGGCGGAGCACGGCGACCAGGCGGTTGTTCTCGTCGTAGGTGTAGGCGGTGGTGCGGCCGAGTGGGTCGGTGCGGGTGAGGAGGTTCCCGCGGGTGTCGTAGGCGAAGCTGTTGATGTGGCCGAGCGGATCCGTGGTGGCCAGGACGCGACAGCCGGGGCCGATGAGGTGGCGGGTGGTGCGGCCGTCGGCGGTGGTGAGGGTGGTGGTGCGGTGGCCGGTCGGGGGATCGGGTTCGGTGTAGGTGAGGGTGATCTGGATGTGGCCGGCTTCGCCGCCCTCGGCGATGACGCGGTCGCGGTCGTCGTAGACGTAGTCGTAGCGGCTTCCGTTGGAGTCGATCCAGGCGATGACGCGGTGGCGGTCGTCGTAGAGGAAGGTGGTGGTGGCGCCGGACGGCTTGGTGACCGTGGTGAGGTCGCGGTTCTGGTAGCCGTAACTCATCAGGAGCAGATCCGCCTCGCCCTCGCCCGCGCCGGCCAGGGACAGGCCGGTGATCAGGCCGTCGGCGACGGACAGGTTCACCTGGTGGCCGGCCGAGTGGACGAGGGCCAGCGGCAGGCCGTCGTCGGCGCGGTCGATGGTGATGGTGTGGCCGTTGCGTTCGGTGACGGATGTCAGCCAGGCGGTTCCGTCGCCGCCGGGTTCGCCGCCGGGCGGGGCGGTGAAGCGGAAGGTCAGCCCGGTGTCGGGGTCGGTGATCGTGTAGTCGCCGTCGGCGCCCCGGGCGAGAAGCGTGCGGGCCTTGCCCGATTCCGGTGTGGTCGGCGCGCCGGGGACCGGATGCGGGTACGGGACCAGAAGTCCCTCGGCCGTGACGTGGACGACGCCGATGGCGTCGATCTCCAGCCGCTCGTCGACCGTGGACGACCAGGACGGCCCCAGGAAGCGGCCGATGGCCAGGCCGGACTCGGTGCGGCGGGTGAACACCAGCGGCAGGATGCCGGGGATCGCCAGGTCGGTCTGGGGCAGGAACATCCGGCCGGTGGCGAGGTCCACCGGGTCCGTGCCGTCGGTGGTGCGCTCCCCGTCCACGCGGTTGTGGGTCCCGTCCGGGGCGTCGTCGATCAGCTTGCGCGCGCGTGCGGCGTCGGCGGCGTCCGCGGCGATGCGCACGCCCTTGACGGCGGCACCGCCTCCGCCGGTGGCCGCGGTCAGCGCGGCATCCGGCAACAGACGGCCGAAGCCCTCGTAGGGGTCCTTCATGAAGTCGCTGATCATCTGCTTGCCGGTGCCGACCGGGTCGTTGGCGGCGACCACCAGTCCGGCGGCGAGGCTGTTGAGGTTGGTGGCGTACTCGGCGGGGTGGGTGAGGTTGTACGGGTCCAAGGGGTTGATCCCGCGCACGAAGTTCACCAGCCCCGCGGTGCCCTTGATGATGCCGCCACCGACGTGGTCGCCCATGATCTGCAGTTCCTGGATCCCGTCGCCCGCCTGCTGCGCGTACGACGGCTTCTCGGGAGCCAGGTCCCGCCCGGCGCGGACCGCGCTGCGGGCGGTCTCCGCGGCCGTGTTCCGCTGCTTGCGGGCGTCGGCGAGGATGTCCTGCGCCTCCTGCATCAGCTTCTTGCCGGGGTCGTCGAACGTCGCGGCGGGGCGGGGCGGGAGCGTGGCGGGGTCGCGCTGGTCGGCGGGCTGGGCGTTGTAGCGGTCGACCGCCTTGTTGTAGTCGGCGACCTTTTTGCGGTGCGCGTCGGCGGCCCCCTCGGACGCCTTCACGCCCTCCTTCCACTTGTCGATCGCCGTCTGCGCCTGCCCCTGCGCCCACGTCACGGTTCCGGCGAACGCCTCCAGCGCGGCGGCTGCCTTCTCGCATGCGTCCGCACCGGTGAACCACTTGGGCGGCTGGGTGCTCACCGCCTTGCGTAGTGCCTCGGCCGCCTCGCCCTTCAACCGTGAGGAGTCCAGTCCCTTCAGACCGCCGCCGGCGTCGTCGAACGCCTTCTGGAAGCCGCGGAGCTTCTGGGCGGTGGAGCGCAGCTTGTCCGGGCTGCCGTAGATCAGTTTGGTCTTGTCCTCGGTCTGCCCGAGGTCCATCTCGTCGACCTCGGCGCCCATCCGGTTGGCGACCGAACGGGACTGCTCGCGCACCCAGTCCGCACCGGATTCCCAGCCGACATCGTCCAGCCGGTCGGCGGTCCACTTCCCGGCGTCCTCGACCCGGTTGCCGACCCACTCGACACCGTCCTCGGCCGCGTTCTCCACCAAGTCGGGCGTGATGTCACTGATGAAGTCGCCGATACCCACGCTCAGTTGCCCCCGTCTTCACCCTGCTGCGCCTGCCGGGCGCGTTCCTCCGGCGACGGGCCGAAGGTGTCGTCCAGCGCCCGGTTCCACTGGTCGTCGGAGATGCCGAGCGCGTCGTTGAGCATCTGCGCCTGCCGACCACCCTGCCCCTCGGTCAGGACCGTGCGGCCGGTGTCCTTCCAGGTCTGTGCCATCTCCTGACCGGCCCGGTCGAACGACTCCGCGCTCCAGTCCGGGTTCAGGTAGTCCGGCGTGAACACATCACCCCAGTCCTGCCGGGTGATCTCCTCCTCCGAGGCGTGCGGGTTGCCGCCCATCACGGAGTTCACGCCCACCTTCAGCGCGCCCTCGACGTACTGGTCGTGCTCCCACTGGGTGCCCGCCGCCAGTCCCAGACGGTTGGCGATCTCGCTGGCGTCGCTCACCAGGGCCCGTACGCCCCACTCCCAGCGCTCGCAGAAGTCCTCGAAGTCCACCGACAGACCGTGGTGCCCGGCCTCCATGCCCGTCATCGACAGCTCGGAGAAGCCCTTGCCCATCACCGAACCGGTCGCGCCGCCCAGGTCGCCCAGCCCGTCGATGGTGGCGCCCACACCTTGCGTGAACTTCGCCACCGACGCCTTGTCGAAATTCAGGTCCATGCCCTCACCGCCCACGGCCATCCCCCTTTTCGGGCACGTCGGTGTCGACGGCGACGCCGTCCGGAACGATCCCGGTGACCGGCGGGAAGAACATCGACCCGTCCTCGCTGGCGATGTCCACGGCGAGACCGGCGGGCTCGCCCAGGGAAGGCACGACCTCGTCCATGATGCGGGCGCCCAAGAGCGCCGCGTAGTCCATCGGCCGGTCACCCGGCCCGTGGCGCAGGGCGAACCGGGCCAGCGCCGTCTCGTCGGTGAAGCCGCAGATCCACCGCACCCCACCCGAACGGGCCGACCACAGGCCCCCATCAGGGGTTGGCACCAGCAGGATCGAGCGCCTCATCTCACCCACCAACGCCCGAGGGTCGCCGACCCCCGCCCTCCGCTCGGCAATCCGCTCGGCCAACGCCGTCCTGGGCTGCTCCACGGTCCCTCCCTCGTCCTCGGTCACTGATGGCACCGCAGAACAGACGCTCGGGAAGGTGTCGGTGGTTCTCCTGGGGGCTCACCAGGGCCCCGCATGTCGCCCTCAGTTTGAGACTGCCGTGGGCAGGGGCCGTCCTCACGGTGCAGGTTCGAGCGGTCGATGCCGCCGGGAGGTGGCGTTCGCGAACTCGTCATCGAGCCGGACCGCGGATCAACTCCTTCTCCAAGCACATGGAGTGCTGCCGAGCGGGTTCACTACGAGGAGGCTCGCCGTACCGATGGGCGGAGGAGAGCTTGGCGCACGTCCCGCCAGTCCGCGACGCGGCAGGTCCGAGCGCGGTGCAGCGCGAGATGCGCCGGAGCGCCAGACGCCGACCGACTTACGCCGTGCCGCCGGACGTCTGTGGCCCGACCGGCCCATAGCAGTCCGACCGGCCGAGTCAGTGGGGATCGCACGTGACGCTCCGGGTGCCCGGCGGCTCGTCCTATGGCTTCAAAAATCCACCTGACCTGCGGGTTCTCCCTCCTTCGTCGACCCTGACACGATTCCGATGACGCATCATGTGGAGTGCGTGGCGATTTTGGAGCCTGCTGCAAAGAGCATCTGACCTGCGGGTCTTCTGGATTGCCCGGGCGTGGCCGGGTGCGCTTGACCTGTTTTCCGAAGTCCACCGCGTGGAGCGTGTCGCAGCCTCCCGCCATGACGCTCGCTCGGTCGGCTGTCGAACTCAACTCGGACATCGCGCCGATGCCGAGGCCGAGCGAAGCTTCGAGGGGGGCCGAGCCGGCTTCCTGCGCACTCACCTGCGGTGTCCGAGCATCGTCACCCACCGTGCTCAGCACGTCCGGGCTGCGCCCTGGGCCGGCAAATTTTCTCACCCGCCGGTCACAGGCTTGACCTTGACACAGTGACAAGGTGTCTCCTGGGTGCAGGAGGTGGTTTCGATCAACCCGACAAAGGGAACCCCGCAGAACGCCCGCGTGGCCGATGCCCTGAGCGCCGAGGACTCATCGGTCCGGCTTCAGGCGGCTCTGGCGGTCGGCTCGAACCCTCACCCTGGTTTCCTGGAGACGCTCGTCGAGCGGTGCGCGGTCGAGCCGGACTTCTTCGTGCGGGACATGCTGTCCTGGGCGCTGACCCGCCTCTCGCCGGAGATCACCCTGCCCCGGATTCGCCAGGAACTCGCCTCTGAGCGCACTCAGGCCCGCAGTCAGGCATTGCACACACTCTCCAAAATCGGCGACAAGAGCGCGTGGGCCTGGATCACGCGCGACATGCTGCGCGATGCCGACGACGAGGTCGCCCGGACCGCGTGGCGCGTCGCGGTCGTCCTCGTGCCCGAGGACGAGAAGAAGGACATGGCCGACGAACTGGTCATGCAACTCGGCCGCGGTGACCGCAATGTGCAGCTGTGCCTGAGCCGGGCCCTCGTCGACCTCGGCGACGTGACCAAGCCCGCCCTGGAGAAGGCCGCGGCGAACCCTGATCCGGTGGTGGCCGCACACGCTCGTGCCACAGAGCTGCTTCGGCGGAACCCGGAGACCGGTTTCGACGCGGCCATCGATGAGGCGAAGCGAGTCGTCGCACTCGGCCCCGAACGAGCCGTTGCCTCCGCCGCGGAGACCGCGGAGTGCTGATCGGTGAAGTAGCCCGCCATTCGGGGGTGAGCCCCCGGATGCTACGGCACTACGACGCCCTTGGGCTGGTGCGACCGACCGGTCGCACCGTGGGCGGCTACCGCGAGTACTCCGCCGAGGACGTCCGCAGGATCTTCCACGTGGAGAGCCTGCGGTCCCTCGGGCTTTCGCTTAAACAGATCGGGCGCGCGCTGGAGGACCCGGCCTTCACGCCGTCCGCCCTGGTCAGCGACCTCATCCGGTGGGCGGAAGTCCGCTTGGAGCGAGAACAGGAACTGCTCGAGCGGCTCCGCGCGATCGATGCGTCGGCGCCCACCGGCTGGCAGGACGTCCTGCGCATCGTCGAGCTCATGCAGGGGCTCAACTCGACCAGCGCCGCGCGCAGGCAGCAGGCTGTCCTGGCCCGGCCGGAGGGCGGCTCGGTTCCCGCCGAGCTGCTGGCCGGGGCGGTCCTGGCCGAATCCGACCCCAACGTCGCGGGCGCCCTGCGCTGGGCGCTCGCCCGATCGGGCGGCGACGGCGTGGCGACTCTGGCCGCCGGCATGTACTCGGAGGACGTCGACATCCGGCGGCGCGCGGTGCTGGCGATCGCCGAGATGTCCGATGCCCCGGGGACGACCGCGGTGCTTGCGGATGCGCTGGGGGACTCGGACACGACGGTGCGCAGGCACGCCGCTCTGGTGTTGGGCAGGCGTGGCGTGACCGCGGCCGTGCCGACACTCGTCGGCATGGTGGTCGAGGGCTCCAACGACGTCGATGCGGCGGAGGTCCTGGGAACGCTGTCCCAGGACCCCGGGCGCGCGGACGGGATCATGACCGCACTGGTCGACGAACTCTCAGCGCCCACCGCGGACTCCGCGACGCGTATACGCCTGATCCAGGCCCTGGTCGAGCTGTCGGGGACCACCGCGCAGGAAGTCCTGTGCCAACTGGCCCACGACGACGACCGCGCTGTCGCCCTCGTTGCCTCGGCCTTCGTCGGAGTTCTCGACAAGCGGTCCCCCGAAGACCGAGGCGACGAGGTGTCCTGAAGGCGCGCGACCGAGGCGCCGCGGCACCCTGTCCCGACGGCATGTTGCCGCCGGGATCGGAAACGGCGACGACTTCCGCGCGGTCATCACCCACCCCGATAAGAGTGCCGGAGCGTCAAGAAGCTCCCCCTCAGCGCGGATGGCCGCATCCTGGCAGGAGAAGGCGACCAGGTGATCAAGTTGTGGGAGATGGACGCGAGCCGGAACGCCGAGCGAGTCGGGACCTCAGTGCCACCGGTTGTGGAGCCATCGGCCGTGGGCCGGCCATACTCGCTCACCGCTTCACACGCCCCCGGATCGCGAGCGCTGCGAGACCGAGCAGGATCGGCTCGGAGAACCGGGACGTCATCTCGATGTATCCACCGGTTGTGGTCAGGTCTTGGCCGCCGGAGCGGAACACCACCGAGTTGAGCGTGACGTTGAGCGACTTTTCGGAACGATTCATCGTGAACCGGTTGCCGGTGGAGTTCTTTGGGTCCTCCTTGTCGATCTCGAAGGAGACCTTGCCCCCGCCCGGCGGGACGACGCCCGTCGCCTCCACCTCGTCCCAGTTGTCGTACCGGTCGCGGGCGACCGGATCGAGGAGGACGTACCGGGCGAAGTTCCGCTCCCGGTACGGCAGCGCGTCGAAGTCGGTGATCAGGGCTCGGGCGAGCCGGTTGGAGCCGATCACGTCCTGGCGGTGGTTGGCGATGAAGGCCGGGGTCACCTCGCCGAGGAGAACGGCGGCCACAGCATGGTGGTGCCGTTCGAGCGCTGGCGGAACAACTTCGTCCAGACCGCCCCGGACGCGGTGCGCGACATGACGTACGGGCTGCTGCGCCCCATGCCGTTCGCCTGCCTGCGCGAGTCGCTGTCGGCCGCCGACGCCGCGACCCCCGGCCTGCCCATCACCTACCTGGTCAGCTCGCAGGACCTGACTCTGCCGCAGGGCGAGGAGTGGTGGGCGGAGAAGTACGCCGCCCGCCTCGGGGTCGAGCCGGTCGCCTTCGAGGCGTGCCACGCGGCGCATCTCACCGACCCGGTACTTGTCGCGGACCAGTTGCCGGCTGCCGCCAAGGCGTGAACGTCGCCCGCAACGGCTTCGTCCTGATCTGCTGTTCTGTCTCTGTTGAGGTGCGGCGATGTGCTCGTGCGCAGGAGGCATGCCAGCTGTGCGGAGCCTATGGCGGAGGCTGAACCGTCGCGCCGTTCGACCTGTTCACGCCCAGCTTGGTCCGGCTGCGCTCGTTGGCTTCGGCGAGGCGGGCGCGGAGCAGTTCGGCGGGGGTGAACGGCTGGATGCGGTGCGGGTCGGCGTCCCATTCCCGGCCGCCGGAGAGGGGGCGGAGCTGGAGGTACGGCCCCTCGTGGCCCATGACGATGCCGATGCGGTCGCGGGTGGGGTCGTAGACGGCGGTGCCGGGCGGGGGATGGGTGGACTCGGACTCGGGCGCTGGGGTGGTCATTCGGCGGCGCCCTTGGCGATGACGGTCGCGAGCGCGAGCGCGAGGGCGAGGGCGACGGGGGCGGCTGGAGGGGGATGAGGCGCCGCCGTTCCGGACCATCCTCTCGGAGGCCGCGTTGCTCACCCCGCTGCGGAACGCAGGCGAGTGGCGAGCGCAGTTGGAGCACCTGTTGGAGATGTCGGACCGCGACAACGTGACAGTTCATCTCCTGCCGAACAGCGCCGGACTGCACGCGTTGCTGGGCTTTGACGTGTGGTGCCTGCTTCTGCCGGACGGCCGGACCGTGGCCTACACCGAGAACGGCTACAGGGGCGAACTCATCGACGAAACCGCGCCGGTTGTGCGCCTCCAGAAGGCGTACGATTCAGTGCGCGACCTGGCACTGACCCCAGCCGAGTCGCGGAAGTACATCTTGCGCAAGTTGGAGGAAGTGCCGTGCGGATCGTCGACCTGAGCGCTGCTTCGTGGCGTAAGAGCAGCTACAGCAATCAGGACGGTGGCGCGTGCATTGAGGTCTCCGACGACTTCGACGCCGTCGTCCCCGTACGTGACAGCAAGCAGATGAACAGCCCTGTGATTGCGTTCGCGTCTGATGGATGGGCCGCGTTCGTGACGGCCCTGAAGAAGGGCGAACTCGGCGCCTGACTCGCCCCTGACCAGCGGGCTCACTGCTGCTCGGCCAGGTCCTTCTCCAGGGCGTGTGCCGTGGTGTCCAGGGCCGTCACCAGGGACTGGAGGGTGTGCGGGTCGTAGCGCACGCTGGGCATCGACACCGACAGGCCGGCCAGCGCGGTGCCGTCCCGGTCGCGCACCGGTACGCCGACGGCGACGAGACCGCGTTCGGAACGCTCCTTGTTGACGGCGAACCCGTTGCGGCGCAGACGCTTCAGCTCCGTCCGCAGCCGGGCGAGATCCGGGCGATCGGCCGGACGGTCGCGGTAACGCTCGGGGGCGTAGACCTCCTCCAGTTCGTCGTCGGTGAGGTCGGCGAGCAGGAGCAGCCCCGCCGTCGTGCGGTGGGCCGGGAACACCATGCCTTCGCGGGAGCCGACCCGCAGTGCCTGCCGGCATTCGACGCTGGCGATGAACCGGGCCGTGTCCCCGGTGCGCACGATCAGGTTCGTGGTCTCGTCCAGAAGATCGACGACCCGGTGCAGATGGGGCAGGGCCGCTGCGCGCAGGCGCGACACGAGGGACTGGGAGTGCGCGGCGAGTTCCAGCACCGGGCCCGCGCGGTAGACGCGGTCCTCGTCCTGCACGGCGAAGTCCCGGTAGACGAGCATCGCCAGGACCCGGTGGGCGGTCGACCTGGCGACGCCCAGCCGCTCGGCGATCTGCGACACGGTCGCGCCGCCCTCCATCTGCAGGATCGTCGCAGCCCGCAGCGCGTGGTCCACGCTGGCGATGGGGTAGGGCGGCGGTGTCTTGAGCGGTTTGTCCATGACGGCGATGCCCTCCTCTCTGGTTCTGCTCTCCAGAATCTATATGTTCTTCTGGCAGACGCGATGCACGCTGAGGTCTGTGACTCAGTCCTCCATCGCCCAAGACATCGCCACGGGTTCCCCGGTCCGGCTCCAGGCCGTCTCCGCGGAGAGGCAGCCCGAGGTCACCCCGGCGCTCGAAGAGCTGTACCGGGGCTTCGAGCAGGAGTTGCTCGTCCCGCTGTGGACCGAGATCGGCGATCTGATGCCGGCCCACCCGCGCTCGCGCGCCGTGCCGCACCTGTGGCGCTGGGAGCGGCTTCGGGAGCTGGCAGCCCAGGCCGGCGACCTGGTCCCCGTCGGCCGCGGCGGTGAGCGCCGGGCCATCGCGCTGGCCAACCCCTCCCTCGGCGGGCGGCCGTTCGCCACCCCGACGCTGTGGGCGGCGATCCAGTACCTCATGCCCGGCGAGGACGCCCCGGAGCACCGGCACACCCAGCACGCCTTCCGTTTCGTCGTCGAGGGCGAGGGTGTGTGGACGGTCGTCGGGCGCGACCGGGTGGCCATGCGGCGCGGCGACTTCCTCCCGCAGGCGGGCTGGAACTGGCACGCCCACCACAACGCCACCGCCGAGCCGATGGCCTGGATCGACGGTCTTGACATTCCCTTCCAGTACGCCACGGAGACGCAGTTCTTCGAGTTCGGGCGGGACGAGATCAGCGACGCTGAGCGGATCACCCCCGAGCGTTCGCGCGCCGAGCGGCTGTGGGGGTACCCCGGCCTGCGCCCGGTGTCCGCCGGCACCACCGGCCCCGGCTCGCCGCTGCTCGCCTACCGCTGGGAGCACACCGACCGCGCCCTGGCCGACCAGCTCGCTCTCGAGGCGGAGGGGTACGGCGGCACCGTGGAACCCGGTCACGCCGCCGTCCGGTTCACCGACCCGGCGACCGGCGCCGACGTGCTGCCGACCATCCGGGCCGAGATGCACCGGATCGTGCGCGGCACCGAGACCGCGCCGGTGCGCGAGACGGGCTCGTCCGTCTACCAGGTCTTCGACGGCTCCGGCACCGTCACCGTCGGCGAGACCACCTGGTCGGTCACCCGCGGCGACCTGTTCGTCGTCCCCTCCTGGCAGCCGTTCTCGATCCGCTCCGAGGCCGGCTCCACCGACTCCGACTCCGGTGCCCTGGACCTGTTCCGGTTCAGCGACTCGCCCGTCTTCGAAGCCCTGCGGCTCGACCGTACCCATGTGGAAGGAACCCCCCGATGAAGCTCGCGACCATCCGCCGCGACGGTGCCACCCGGGCTGTCAGGCTCGACGGTGAGGTCCTGGTCGACCTCGGTGTCCCCGACGTGGGCGCCCTGCTGCGCCAGGACGACTGGGCCGAGCGTGCCGCCGCGGCGTCCGGGCCGACGTACTCGGCGGCCGGCGCCGACTTCGCCCCCGTGGTGCCCGCCCCGTCGAAGGTGGTGTGCGTCGGCCTCAACTACCGCAACCACATCCAGGAGATGGGCCGGGACCTGCCCGAACACCCCACTCTGTTCGCCAAGTTCGCCGACGCCCTCATCGGTGCGGGCGACGACATCGTGCGCCCCGAGGAGACCGACCGCTTCGACTGGGAGGTCGAACTCGCCGTCGTCGTCGGCGCACCGGTGCGCCGGGCCCGGGGCGAGGAGGCCGAGCGGGCCATCGCGGGCTTCACCGTGCTGAACGACATCACCTGCCGGGACTGGCAGTTCCGCACCCGCGAGTGGCTGCAGGGCAAGGTGTGGGACTCCACCACCCCCGTCGGCCCGTACCTCGTCACCCCCGACGAGCTGCCGGGCGGGGTCCGCCCGTCGCTGGACGTGCGCCTGCTCGTCGACGGCGAGGTCATGCAGTCCGACTCCACCGGCGACCTGCTCTTCGACCCGGTCGACCTGGTCGAGTACGTCTCCACGATCGTCCGCCTGAACCCCGGTGACATCATCGCCACCGGCACCCCCGGCGGCGTCGGCCACGCCCGCAAACCCGAGCGCTACCTCCTCGGAGGCGAGACGGTCGTCACCGAGATCCAGGGCATCGGCCGCCTGGAGAACCGGGTCGTCAAGGAGCAGGCGTCCTGATGCGCCGGACCTTCGACGACGCCCGCCGCTGGGTCCGGCTCGGCACCGAGCTGATGCTCGAGGCCGCCGCCGGCCTCGACGACGACGGGTTCGCCGCGCCGAGTGCCCTGCCCGGCTGGAGCCGGGCCCACGTGGCGGCGCATGTCGCCGCCAACTCCGAGGCGCTGTCCAACCTGGTGCACTGGGCCGCCACCGGCGAACCCACACCGATGTACGCCTCGCCCGAGGAACGCGCCGCCGGCATCGAACGGGGCCGTGACCTGCCGGCCGCCGAGCTCACCGCGTGGCTGCGCGGCTCGGCGGACGCGCTGGAGACGGGGATGGCTGCGCTCGGCGAGGAGCAGTGGCGCGCGCAGGTCGTCACCGCGCAGGGCCGGACCGTGCCGGCCACCGAGGTGCCCTGGCTGCGCTCCCGCGAAGTGTGCGTGCACGCCGTCGACCTGGCGAACGGCGTGTCCTTCGCCGATCTGCCGGCCGACTTCCTCACCGCGCTGTGCGACGACGTCGTGGCCAAGCGCGCCGCGGCCCCCGGCCCGGCCATGGCCCTGCGGGCACCGGCCACCGGAGCCGCCTGGGACCTGCCGGGCGACGGCGAAGCCGCCCTGGTCACGGGCGAACTGCACGACATCGCGGCCTACCTGGCCGGACGGGACGCAGGCCCGCTCACCGCCGACGGCACGCCCGCCCCCACGCTGGGCGCCTGGCTCTGACCCCGGACCTGCCCGCGACCGAAAGAACAGATCATGAATCCTGAATCCAGCCCCGCCGGGCGGCCCGACGTCCTCGTGGTCGGCGGCGGCATCGGCGGCCTCAGTTCCGCCTACGCCCTGGCCCGCCAGGGACTGCGCGTGCGCGTCCTCGAACGGGCCAAGGAGTTCGGCGAGGTGGGCGCCGGCCTGCAGATCGCGCCCAACTGCACCCGCATCCTCGCCGAGTACGGCCTGCTCGAGGAGGCCAGGACTCTGGGCGTCGTCCCGGAGAACATGGTGATGCGTGACGCGCTCGACTCCCGGGAACTGACCCGGCTGGACCTGCGCGACCTCGAACGCCGCTACGGCTACCCGTACATGGTCATCCACCGCAGCGATCTGCACGGCATCTTCCTGCGGGCCTGCCGGCGGGCCGGCGTCGAGCTGCTGACCGACCGGACCGTCGTCGACTACGAGCACACGGACGGCGGCGCCCTGATCCGCCTCGAGGACGGCAGCACCGAGGAGGCGCCGCTGGTCGTCGCCGCCGACGGACTGCACTCCGTGGCCCGCCGCAAGCTGGTCGGCGACGACGTGGTCAGCTCCGACTACGTCGCCTACCGCGCGACCGTCCCGATCGAGCAGGTCCGGGACAACGGCATCGCGGAGAAGGACGTCACCGTCTACGTCGGCCCGCGCTGCCACTTCGTCCAGTACGCGTTGCGCGGCGGCGACATGTTCAACCAGGTCGCCGTGTTCGAGTCGCCCAAGGCCCTGGCCGGGCAAGACGACTGGGGCACGCCCGACGAGCTCGACGCGGCCTTCGAGCGGACCTGTGACACCGTCCGCAAGGGCATCCCGCTGATGTGGCGCGACCGCTGGTGGCAGATGCTCGACCGCGACCCGATCGAGACCTGGGTGCACGGCCGGATCGCCCTGCTCGGCGACGCCGCGCACCCACCGCTCCAGTACATGGCGCAGGGCGCGATCATGGCGATCGAGGACGGCTGGGTCCTCGCCCGGCACTACGCCCGGCTCGCCGAGGCCGCCCCGGCGGGCACCCGACCGGACTGGTACGCCGCGCTGACGGCGTACCAGGCGGTCCGGGTGGAGCACTGCCGCCGGGTGCAGACCACGGCCCGCGCCTGGGGCGAGCTGTGGCACCTCGACGGAGAGCCCCGGCACCGGCGCAACGCGATCATGCGGGCGCGGAACACCTACGACTACTCCTTCACCGACTGGGTGTACGGCCCGACCGCGCTGACGCCGGACGAGGAGCCGGAGATGTTCACCCCGATTCCGCTGTCCTCGGCGGTCGTCGAGGCCCCGGTCAGCTCTGCCGCTGGCTGATGTTGACCATCCAGGGGATGCCGAACCGGTCCGTGCACATGCCGAACTCGTCGCCCCACATCTGCTTCTCCATCGGCACGGACACCGAGCCGCCAGCCGACAGCTTCTCCCAGTAGCCGCGCAGCTCGGCGGCGTCGTCGCCACTGAGGGACACCGAGAAGTTGTTCCCCGGGGTGTGCTCGGTCCCGGGCGGGGCATCCGCGCCCATCAGGGTGAAGCCGCTCGGCGTCTCCAGCATCGCGTGCATGATCTTGTCGGAGTCCGGTGTGTCCGGCCGGCCGAAGTCGCCGTAGGTGTTGATGGCCAGGATGCCGCCGAACACCTCCTTGTAGAACTCCATGGCCTGGCGGGCGTCGCCGTCGAAGCTGAGATACGGGTTGAGGCGCGAAGCCATCGAAACCTCCCGGAAGGGCGGACAGTCACTGCTGCGCACCGTAGCGCCGGCCACTGACAACGGCCGTCAAAGCGCCCCCTCGGCGCAGTGCGGTGGCCGGGTACCGCCATGGCAGGCAGCATGTAACCCAGCCAGGCCATAACGGCATGAATCGGTCATATGTGCGGCCGGGAGAGGACTCCATTCCATGAGCGACGCGCAGCAGCGGAACCGACCGCACAAGCGCCCGCGGCACCGGGCCCCGAGGGCTCTCACCGCTTTCGCCGCCGCCGGTGCCTGTGCGGTCGCGCTCGCCGCCTGTGGCGGCGACGGCGACGATGACGGCGGTACCACGTTCACTCCGAGCCCGTCGCCGCCGGCCACCGAGTCGTTCACGGGCAGTCCGCCCGCGCCCCTCGCGTCGGCGGCCCAGTCCGCGATCGAGTCCGCGCGCGCCTCCGCATCGGCCGCGGCGTCGTCCGCCTACGCGCGGGCCTCGGAGTTCGAGGCGTCCGTGTCGGCGGAGATCGCGCGTGCCAACGCTGCGGCCGAGGCCGAGTTGAAGGACGTCAAGGGCCGGGGCAACGCGACGTCCGATGTCTCGCTCACCGGAAAGCCGCGATCCGAGACGGGTGGCCTGCTCGCCCTGGTCGTGAACATCACCAACAGGACCGACAGCACCGCCTCCTACGCGGTCCAGGTCGACTTCCGCGATCCCGACGGGAAAGTCGTCGAGACCCATTTCGTGGGCGCGGAGGACCTGGAACCGGGGGAGCGGACCCAGCCGCTCGTCATCAGCCGCAAGCCCCCCGAGCCGAAGCTGACCGCCGAGATCGCCAAGGCCCAGCGCTACTGAAGGTGCGGTCGGCCCGGTGGCTGATGGCCGCCCGACCGATGCTTGAGCCCCGCCCCGGACGATGAACGGACCCACCGCCGCGTACGGGCAGTACGGACCCCGAACGCGGCCGCCAACAGTCCGGAGACAGGGGTAGGGACAGCAGATGAGAATCGCAGTCACGGGGTCGATCGCCGAGGACCATCTCATGGTCTACCCGGGCAGGTTCACGGAACAGTTCATCGCCGAGAGCCTGGACAAGGTATCGCTCTCGTTCCTGGTCGACGAGTTGGAGATCCGGGCCGGGGGAGTGGCGGCGAACATCGCCTTCGGCCTGGGTTCGCTGGGCCTGCGTCCCCTGCTCGTGGGCGCCGTGGGGCCGGGCTTCGAGCAGTACCGGGCGCGGCTGGAGCGACACGGCGTCGACACCGGACCGGTCCGGGTGAGCGAAACCAGGCACACAGCACGGTTCGTCTGCACCACGGACCGGGACCACAACCAGATCGGGTCCTTCTACGCCGGCGCCATGAGCGAGGCTCGGCTCATCGATCTGCGGACGGTGCAGGAGCGAACGGGTGCCCTCGACCTGGTCGTCGTATCGCCCAATGACCCGGAAGCGATGGTGCGGCACACCCGTGAGTGCACCGAACTGGGCATCCCCTTCGTCGCCGACCCCTCGCAGCAGTTGGCGCGCATGGCGCGCGACGACGTCCGAGCGCTGCTGGCGGGACCCGAGTTCCTGTTCACCAACGAGTACGAGAGCGTGCTCATCCAGGAGCGAAGCGGCTGGACCGAGCAGCAGATCCTCGGCCGGGTAGGCGGCTGGGTGATCACGCGGGGTGCCGAAGGCGCCGTCGTCCAGCGAGCCGGGCACCGCCCGGTCGTCGTCAAGTCGGTGCCGCCGTCGGGCGCGACCGAGCCCACCGGCGCGGGGGACGCCTTCCGGGCCGGCTTCCTCGCGGCCGTCGCCTGGGGGCTCGGCCTGGAGAGCGCCGCGCGGCTGGGGAGTGCCCTGGCCACCACGGTTCTGGAGTCCACCGGTACGCAGCAGTACACGCTGTCCGGTCCGGATCTGCTGGGCCGGATCCGCGACACCTACGGCGTGTCCGCGGTGGACGGGCTCGCCGCTCATCTGGCGGTGCGGCGATGACAGCCGCAGCCCCGCGGAGCGGCTCGGGGTCCGGCTGTCCGAGGAGTTCCGGAGAACGACGATGACGACCTTCTCCTTCGAGTTCTTCCCCCCGAAGACCGAGGCGGGCGAACGCACCCTCTGGGACGCGATCCGCCGTGTGGAAGCCCTGCGTCCCGACTTCGTGTCCGTCACCTATGGAGCGGGCGGCTCGTCCCGGGACCGGACCGTGTCCGTCACCCGGCGTATCGCCGCCGAGACCACCCTGCGGCCGGTCGCCCACCTCACCGCGGTAGGCCACTCGGTCGCTGAACTGCGCCACATCATCGGCCAGTACGCGGACGCGGGCATCCGGGACGTCCTGGTGCTGCGGGGCGATCCACCCGGTGATCCGAACGGCCCGTGGACACCGCACCCGGACGGATTCACCTACGCGCGTGAACTCGTCGAACTCGTACGCTCCCTGGGGGACTTCACCATCGGGGTGGCCGCTTTTCCCGAAGGGCATCCGCGGTCGCCCGACCGGGAGAGCGACCTCCGGCACTTCGTCGCCAAGTGCCGGGCGGGTGCCGACTACGCGATCACGCAGATGTTCTTCGACGTCGAGGACTATCTGCGGTTGCGTGACCGGGTCGCGGCCGCGGGCTGTGAGACCCCGGTCATCCCCGAGATCATGCCCGCCACGGACGTGCGCCAGATTCGCCGCTTCGCCGAACTGTCCGGCGCAGCCTTCCCTGAGGACCTGGCCCACCGGTTGGAACAGGCCCGCCACGAACCGGACACGGCCCACCGCATCGGTGTCGAGTACGCGACGGCCATGGCCGAGCGCCTCCTCGCCGAGGGTGCCCCGGGGCTGCACTACATCACCCTCAACCGGTCCACGGCGGCGCTGGACATCCACCGGAACATCCAGACCGCAGCAGCCTCGGTGCCGGCACCCCGCCCCGCCTCCGGAGCGTGAGCCCGGCGCCGGGCGATATGGGCAGTGAACCCCTGGAACGGACCGGGAACGGGCCGTCGGGGGGTCTCGCTGTGTTTGCAACGTGCGTCCGATGTGGCCTGTTTCAGCAGCTCTTCCGCGATTTCAGGCCACTGCGGGTCCGTGGTCCGCGGGAGTGCCATCATGCGGCTGAGGGGTCCGGATACGGGTGGTCGGGTTGGGCGACCAGAGGGTGACGTGGCAGGACGTCGTTGACACAGTCGTACTCCCATGCCACCATTTAGATAGCTCGCTACGTAATTAAGTTATCGCCTCGACATCTAGGCGCGGCGCTCCCTCTGGCTGACGCGCCGCTTGCTGGAGGAAAGTCGTAGTGCTCCCAGACCAACACCACTTACGCGATCCCGAGCACACACGACCCACATCCGTCGTCGTGCTGGGCGGCAGTCTCTTCAGTCGGATCGAGACCGTGTCGACTCTCGGCAAGGAGGAAGGATTCTCCGCAGCGAGGTATGCCGCCAGTCGGGCCGGACGGCGCCCGTCCAGCGGCGTCCGCCGTGGCGGTTCGACCGGCTCACGGTGCGGGAGACCGAGGTCGTCCAGCTGATGCTGCGCGGCTGGAGCGATGTGGAGATCGCCGAAGCGCCGGACCTGAGCGAAGCCACCGTCAAGAGCCATGTGCACAGCCTCATGGGCAAGCTCGAACTCAAGAGCCGGATCGACGTGATCACCACGGCCTGCCGAACCGGTCTCGTGCGCCCGGGCAGCCCACGGTTCACGCGGATGCCCCGCGCGGCCGCCGGCCGGCTCTGACATCCCCTCAGTACTCACGAAGAGAGATGAGCGAGATCATGGCCACGACCACTCGGCCCCCGGTTTCACCCTTCCTGAAGTTTGGCAACAAGATGATGCAGATGTTCCACTCCATGGGCATGCCCGTGGGGCCCATGCACCTGCTGCGCGTCAAGGGCCGGGTGTCCGGCCGGGAGTTCATCAACCCGGTGGCTCCGGTGAAGATCGACGGCGACATGTACATCCTCCAGGCCTTCCCCAAGTCGGACTGGGTGAAGAACGTCCGCGCCGCCGGCCGCGGCACCATGATCCGCGGCCGCAAGGCCCGGCCCGTGCAGCTGATCGAGGTTCCGGAGGCGGAGCGGGGGCGGATCGCCCGCGAGTTCCCCACGCAGGTTCCGATGGGTGCCGGCATCTTCGTGAAGAACGGTGTGGTCGCCGACAAGAGCCCCGAGAGCTTCGAGCGGGCGGCCCCCGGAATCCCGATCTTCCGGGTCGTTCCCGTCTGACGGTCCGAACGGAAGAACCCGGCACGGTGTCCCTACCGTGCCGGGTTCCTCGTGTGCTCCGGGGAGCCGGGAGTGGGGGCGGCCAGGACGAAGGGCCCTGAAGGCGAGCGTCGTTCAGCGTCACCCTCCGAGGCTTCCGCGCCCTCGGCGGCGGGCACCTTGACCACCGCCCTGGAGCAGCCGGAACAGCACGATCTGCGGGCCGCTGGAGGCGATGCCGCACAGCAGTGACGCGCCGGTGAACGTCGGCAGCTGTAGATGTCGCCGAGTCGTCCGCCGGCCACCAGGCCCGCGGCGAAGGTCAGTTGACAGCCCGCCGGGAGCCACTGCACCTGGGCGTAGCTGGTGTGGAAGGAGCCCTGGATCTCCGACGAAGCCACCGTGACCGCGGTGACGTCCAGCAGTTCCATGAAGGCGGCCAGGAGGATGACGGCGAGGCCGAGCCATGCGCGTCGCGACGGTGGTTCGGTCCCGGCCGGGGCTGAGGGGGCAGCGGCTTCGGTACGTAACTCACTCACGTCGGCTCCCGTTGGTTGCCGGTCCGCAAGATAGTTAGTACCCTAACGAAATAATTGATCTTGGTCAACCTGCTTTTGCTCGCCGGAAGGACGGCGGGGGATACTCACGGTGAGCAAGGGACGAGCGGAGGCGCGGGTGCCGCGGCACGACACGACAGGGGCGGACGCCGGTCCGATGTGGCTGCGTAGCAGCATCGCCCCCAAACTACGACTGGTCGCGAAGGAGTCGCGCGCGTTCTTCGAGGCGGAGCTCGGCAGATCCGGCGTCACCTTCGCCACCTGGACCGTGCTGGCCACCTTGAAGCTCGAGGGGCCGATGATCCAGCGCAGGCTCGCCGAGTATCTGAGCATCGAGGGGCCGACGCTCACACGCCATCTGGAGACGATGGAGCGCCGGGGAATCGTGCTGCGGACGCGGAGCGGTTCCGACCGCAGGGCGGTCACGGTCGAGCTCACCCCGGAGGGCGACGCGATGTACTCGAAGATCGAGTCCATCGCCCTGCGCAGCCATGAGCGGATGCTGGAGGGAATCAGCGACAGCGAGATCGCGCAGCTGAGCCGGCTACTGGAGAAGATCCTCGCCAACGTCACGACGGAATGAGCCGTAGGGGCCGAGTGGGCCGGTGCTGCTGTCATGCGTTCGCCTCACTCCGCCGGCTCTGCTCACCGCTGTCCCAGCTTGGGCCGGGCCAGCGCCCGACCGGGCTGGTACTCCAGGTCGTTGATGGTCCAGCCCTCGGCCGAGCCGCGGAAGTGGAAGTCCCGGGTGACCGAGGCCCGGCCCGGATCCAGCGAGACCACCTCGCTCAGCTTCTCGGGCACCGTCGTGTCGTCCGCGGGCGACCCCGACCCCACGTCGAAGCGCATGACCTCGGCGGTCGTGCCGTCTCCGAAGCGGTTCAGCAGGCGCACCGTTGACCAGCACCACGTCACCCAGCACGCCGTTCATATAGGCATCGGTGACGCCTGGAGCATGGGACTCCGGATCCAGCAGGGGATAACGGAACGATCCGTCCTCCGCAAAGGACCGGTCCGGGATCATCAGTATCCGATGGAAACAGGCGGCTGCCGCCTCGTGTGGTGGAGGCGTTGCGATGCTGACGCACGCAGAAACCCCCAGTGAGCCGCTCGCCCTGGAGGACGCGAGCGGTAGGAGATGGTGGACTTCTTCCTCGACCCCGTCACACCGGTCAACGCCCACCGGCTGTGGGGCGCCGTCAGCCTCGCGGTCTCGCTCCTGGTGGGCCGGCTCGTGCACCGCTTCTACGAGGATCCGATCGAGCGCAGGCTACAGGCCTGGCTCGGGACCCGCGCCGAGAAGCGCAGGTCCGCCGAGGTACCCGCGGAGAAGGGCGAGCCGGTGAGCTGAGCTGTCGACGCAGAACGCCTCCGGCGCGTGGAGCGGTGTCGTCAGTCCGCGCCCGGGGTGATCAGGCCGGACTCGTAGGCCACGATCACCAGTTGGGTCCGGTCACGCGCGCCGAGCTTGCCCATGATGCGACTGACCTGGGTCTTCGTGGTCAGCGGGCTCACGCCCAGGGCATCGGCGATCTCCTTGTTGTTGAGGCCGCGTGCCACCAGGGTCAGCACCTGGCGCTCCCGGGCGGTCAGCATCGTCAGACCGGCGACGGGGGCGGAGCGCGGTGCCGTGTCGGGGGCGCACAGCACCTGGCGATGAGCCGGGCGGTCGGGGCCGGGGAGAGCAGGGCCAGGACGCGTCGGGTTCGGCGGGCCGGCCGGCGCAGCAGGCCGACGGCGGCTCCCACGGCCAGTCCGGTTCCGGCGAGTGCGAGCGCCTTGGCGGTACGGCCCGGAGGCGCGGGGCGTGTGCCGTACCCGCCGTCCGGGGCGCCCGGCAGCGCGGAGGCCAACAGCTCCGCCAGGTGGACCGCCTCGTGGCCGCCGCTGTCGAACTCGTGGATCTGCGTACGGCAGCTGAAGCCGTCGGCCAGGACGGCCGTCTCCGCGTCCGTCTCGCGCAGCCTCGGCAGCAGTACGCGGTCCGCGCACGCCCGGCTGACCTCCAGATGACCCCGCTCGAAGCCGAAGTTCCCGGCCAGCCCGCAGCACCCGGACTCCAGCCGCTCCACATCGATCCCGGCGCGCCGCAGCAGCTCCCGGTCGGCGTCCCAGCCCAGCACCGCGTGCTGGTGACAGTGTACCTGCGCCAGCGCCCGCGAGCCCGGCACCCGAGGGGGCGCGTAGCCGGGGCTGTGCTCGGTGAGCAGTTCGGCCAGGGTCACCGTCTGGCTGCGCAGCCTGCGCACGTTGTGGTCCCCGGGGAAGAGCTCTCCGGCGTCGGCCCGGAAGACGGCCGTGCAGCTCGGTTCCAGGCCGACCACCAGCCCGCCGGCCCGGAGATGCCCGGCGAGGCGCCGCACGGTGCGGGCCAGGATGCGCTCGGCGGTGCCCAGTTGGCCTGTGGAGATCCAGGTCAGCCCGCAGCACAGCGGCTCGTCGGGGACGACGACCTGCCAGCCCGCGTGTTCCAGCAGCCGTACCGCCGCCCGGCCGATGTGCGGGTGGAAGAAGTTGGTGAAGGTGTCCGGCCACAGCACGACGGTGCCGCGGCCGGTGTCGCCGTACGGCTCGTGCCGGGCGAACCACTGCTGGAGCGTCTCGGCCGCGAACAGCGGCACCTCCCGCTGCTCGACGCCCGCGACCGCGACGGCCGCCCGCGACAGGCCGGGCGTGTGGGTGAGCGCGTTGACGACCGGCCCCGTCCGTGCCCGGCCGACCACCTGTGCCAGCGCCGGCAGCCAGCCCATCGACCAGTCCGAGCGCGGCCTGCGCCAGGGCCGCCCCGCGTAGTGGTGGGCGAGGAACTCCGCCTTGTACGTCGCCATGTCGACGTTGGCGGGGCAGTCGGTCCTGCAGCCCTTGCAGGCCAGGCACAGATCGAGGGCGTCCCGCACCGCCTCGGACCGCCAGCCGTCCCGGACGGCGCTGTCGCCGTGGCCGTCGAGCATCTCGAACAGCAGCCGGGCCCGCCCGCGCGTGGAGTGTTCCTCCTCCCGGGTGACCTGGTACGAGGGGCACATGACCGTGCCGCCCTCGGTCGTCAGCTGCCGGCACTTGCCGACGCCGACGCACCGGTTGGCCGCCTGGGCGAAGGAGCCGCCGTCGTCGGGGAAGCGGAAGTGGAGGTCCCGGGGGGCGTACGGCTCCCAGTCGTCGCCGAGCCGCAGGTGTTCGTCGAGTTTGTACGGCGCCACGACCTTGCCGGGGTTCATCCGGTTCTGCGGATCGAACACCGCCTTGAGCCGCCCGAACCCCTCCACCAGGTCGTCGCCGAACATCCGCGGCAACAGCTCACCCCGGCTCTGCCCGTCCCCGTGCTCCCCGGAGAACGAGCCGCCGAACTCCGCGACCAGATCCGCCGCCCGCTCCATGAATCGCCGGTAGGCCGCCACACCTTCGGCCGTGTACAGGTCGAAGGGGATCCGGGTGTGCACGCAGCCCTGCCCGAAGTGGCCGTACAGACTGGGCCCGGTGTCGCTCTGGTAGCCGAACTCCTGGTAGAGGCCGTGCAGTCGGCGCAGATAGTCACCGAGCCGCTCGGGTGGCACCGCCGAGTCCTCCCAGCCCTCGAACGTGTCGGGCCGGCCCGGGATGTGTGCGGTGGCGCCGAGTCCGGCCTCGCGGACCTGCCACAGCTCCTCCTCCCGGGCCGGATCGTCCAGGAACGCGACCTCGGGGTCGTGCTCGGACTCGTGCAGCGCGGCCAGCATGCGGTGCGCCCGCTCGTCGGCGTCCTCGACGGTGTCCCCGCCGAACTGCACCATCAGGAAGGCGCGTCCTTCCGGGAGTTCGGCGATCGCCCTGGGGTTGAGGTGCTTGAGCCGCTCGTCGCGGATCAGATGGGAGTCGACGCCCTCCAGCGCCATCGGCTTATGCGGCAGGATGTCCGGCACCGCGTCGGCAGCCCGGTCGACCCGGTCGAACCCCAGCACCACCAGCGTCCGTTCCTTCATCACCGGCACCAGCTCCAGCTCCGCCCGCAGGACGGTGACCAGCGTCGACTCGCTGCCGACCAGCAGTCCGGCGACGTCGAAGCCGTGCTCGGGCAGGAGTGAGTCGAGGTTGTAGCCGGAGACGCGGCGCGGGATGTCGGGGAAGCGGCGGCGGATCTCGTCGCCGTAGGTGTCGCGCAGGGCGCGCAGGGCGCGGTACACGGCGGCCCGCGGATCGCCGCGACGCTCGATCCCCGCGTACTCCTCGTCGCTCGTCTCCCCGCCCCAGAACCGGGTGCCGTCGTACAACAGCACCTCCAGCCGGGCGATGTTGTCGACGACCTTGCCGGTCGCCTGGGCGGTGGCGCCGCACGAGTTGTTGCCGATCATGCCGCCGATCGTGCAGTTGGCGTGGGTGGCGGGCTCCGGACCGAACCGCAGACCGGTGGGCGCGAGGTGCCGGTTGAGCTCGTCCAGCACGATGCCCGGCTGGACGACGCAGGTGCGCGCCTCCTCGTTCACGGACTCGACCCGGTTGCAGTACTTCGACCAGTCGAGCACCACGGCAGTGTTCGTGCACTGCCCGGCGAGGCTCGTCCCGCCGCCCCGCGACAGCACCGGCGCGCCGAACTCCCGGGCGACGGCCACCGCCTCCGCGGCCGCCTCGGGCGTGCGGGGGACGACCACACCGATCGGCGTCTGCCGGAAGTTGGAGGCGTCCGTCGAGTACGCGGCCCGGCTCCCGGCGTCGAACCGCGCCTCCTCGTCCACCCGCGCCCGCAGCGCGGCCTCGAGCGCCGCGGCGTCGACGGGTGGTGCGCCCGGCCGCAGGGTGACGGGATCGGGCAGGTCCAGCGGGCCCATGAAACCTCCTCCGGGATGACAGCGACCGCGCCCTGAAGCACGGCACGCCGAGTACCCGTCGGCCGCCCGGACAAGCCGCTTACTCGGCGCGCGCCTCGCCGGTGAGCCCCGGCAGCAGGCCGGACAACGCGTCCTGTTCGGCCTGTCCGACGCAGGTGGCGAGGGCCTCGGTGATCGTCTCCGCCAGGGCCCCGGACGCCTCTTCCAGCAGGCGCCGGGCCTGGTCCGTGACGGTGACCTCGATGCCCCGCCGGTCTCCGCAGGCCGACCGGCGGGTGACGAGACCGGCGCGCTGGAGGCAGGCGATCTGGTAGGTGAGCCGGGTCTTGGGACGGCCCAGCAGTTCCGCGATCCGCGTCATGCGCAGGCCGCCCTCGGGCTGCTCGGCGAGCAGGCACAGCACCAGGAACTCGTCGTGGGACACGTCGAGCCGTTCCTTCACCACCGACCGCAGCCGCTGCTCCACGGCCCCCATCGTGGCCCGCATCAGCATCCAGGCGCGCAGCTCCGGCGGCAGCAGGCCGCCGCCCTGCGCGGACGGGCATGCGGGCAGGTCAGCGGGGTGCTTGGCGGGGTCGGCCATGGTTTCGAGTGTACCTGTCGTCCAATTTTGGACGAGGAAGTTGTTCAGATTTGGACATTCGGCTAGCGTGAGTCATCCAAATTTGGAGTACTCATTCGGAGTACCCGGCCGACAGGAGAACGATCATGAGCGTCGCCGTGGAAACCGGCCTGTGGCAGCTCGACACCACCGCCTCCACCGTCGCCGTGCGGCACAAGACGTTCTGGGGCCTGGTCACCGTCAAGGGCGCCTTCGGGACCGTCGGCGGCCGGGGCGAGGTCCGCCCCGACGGCACCGCCACCGGCACCCTCACCCTGGACGTGGCCTCCCTCGACACCGGGAACGCCAAGCGCGACACGCACCTGCGGTCCGCCGACTTCTTCGACGCCGACAACCACCCGGAGATCACCTTCGTCGCCCGCGAGGCCGAACTGCGCGACGGTGACAAGGTGCACGTCAATGGTCAGCTCACCGTGCGCGGCATCAGCAGGCCGCTGACCTTCGTCGCCCGCCTCGTCGGGGCCGACGCCGAACAGGTCACGCTGGATGCGGAGTTCACCGTGGACCGGGACGAGTTCGGCATGACCTGGAACCAGCTGCGCATGATGGGCGGCCTGACCACGGTCGCGACCACGCTCCGCTTCACCCGCGCCGCCGCCTGAAGGAAATAAGCCGCAACTCCGGAGGAAAGGGCCACAGAATCGTCGCAGACCGTGTCGCTGTTCGGCCGAACGGGTGACTTGCCGTAAGAATTGCCTGGTGTAGGCGACGAGTGCGAGTCAGATCGGGGGGAGCCGGTGAACAGCCACGACGTCACCGATGAACAGTGGGAAGGACTCGCCCAGGTCGTTCCGTTGCGCGGCCGCGACGCCTGGCCGTCCGCCGTGGACCACCGGGCGCTGCCGGAGGCGGAGACCGAGACGCGCCGTCGTTTCGTCGTGCTCCGGGTCAATGTGTTCGGGGACGCCCGCGAGGTCGCCGAGACGCTGATGGCGGGCATCCCGGTGCTGCTGGACCTGACCGGCGCCGAGACGGAGGTCGCCAAGCGGGTCCTGGACTTCAGCACGGGCGTCGTCTTCGGCCGGAGCAGCGGAATGCACCGCGTGGACCGCAACGTGTTCCTGCTGACGCCGCCCGGTACCGAGGTGCAGGGCCTGATGGAGGACGCGGGTGTGTCCGGCCCGTGAGGGTCGGCGCACGCCGGGCGGGCACCCCCTGTGGGTGACGTCGCTCCCGTACGGTCGCCCGATCGTAGGAAGGTCCCGGAGGCGGAACGGTTCGTCCGATCATGGAGTCCTACGGTCCGGATATGGCCGTGTCATCCACGACGTCCGCGTCCGGCATCTCCACCCCGCCCCGCCCCGGGTCGCCGGACCGGCCGCACGTCACCGAGCTGCGACTCTCCGCCTTCGCCGGACACCGCGGTGCCGTACTCCCGCTCGGCCCGCTCACCCTGCTCGCGGGGCCCAGCGGCTCCGGCAAGACGAGTGCGCTGCGGGCGTACGACGCGCTGGCCCGGCTCGGTGGTGGCGCCGAACTCGGCGAGGCGTTCCCCGCTCCGGCCGCCTGCGTGCCCGAACGCGCCCGGCCCGACGCCCAGCGCCGCCGCGGCTTCCGCATCGGCTGCACGGCCGACGGCCCCGAGGGCCCGGTCCGGCTCGACGTCGCCGTCCAGGCCGAACCCGACCTGCGTGTCGTGGGGGAGCGGCTGTCGGCCGGCGGCGTGGTCCTGCTGGAGACCGCCCTGCGCGACCCGGGCCGGCGCGCCGTACAGGCCGCCTGGCACACGGCCGGCTCGGCGCCGGTGACCCGCGCCCCGCTGCCCGACGACCGGCTCGGCACCGCGCTGCTGCCGCTGCGGGTGGCCGGCAAGACCGACGGACAGCGGCGCGTCATCGCCGCCGCCGAACAGATGGTCGTCGCCCTGCGCTCCGTCTTTGCCTGCGACCCGCGGCCGGAACGCATGCGCTTCCCCGTGCCGATGGGCTCCGGCCGGCTGCTCGGCGGCTGCGGCAACCTGGCCGACGTCCTGTGGCGCACCCGCGCGGAGTGCGTCCGGCGACATGCGCAGCTCGTCGCCGCGGTGCGCGCGGGATGCGCCGGCACCGTCGCGGAGGTCCTCGCCGAACCGCTCGGCGACGGCACGGTCCGCGCGGTGCTGGACCGGGGCGACGGCATCCGGACCGCCCTCGAACGGCTCGGGGACGGTGAGTTGAGATACCTCGCCCTGACCCTGGTGCTGCTCACCGGGCCGGGCGTCCTGGAGGTCGACCCGGCCGGCGAGGTGCCCGCGGCCATGCAGACGCTCACCGTGCTCGCCGACGGCTTCGACCACGCACTCGACCCACGGCAGCGCGGCGAACTGCTGCGGCTGGCGGCGCGGATGTGCGAGCGCGGGCACATCCGCCTGGTCGGCGCGGTGAGCGATGCGTCGTGGGTGGCGGGGGCGGACGGAGTCACGGTGGTACACCTTGACGCGTGACTGAAGACCTGGACGTGGCGAAGCTCCAGCGCAGGCTGGCCGAGTTCGCCGCCGCGCGCAACTGGCAGCGCTACCACACGCCCAAGAACCTCGTGGCCGCGCTCAGTGTGGAGGCCTCCGAACTGGTCGAGATCTTCCAGTGGCTGACGCCGGAGGAGTCGGCGCGCGTCATGTCCGACCCCGACACCGCGCACCGCGTCACGGACGAGGTGGCCGACGTCCTCGCGTATCTGCTCCAGCTGTGCGAGGTGCTCGGCATCGACCCGCTGGCCGCGCTCGACGCGAAGATCGACCGCAACGAGCGGCGGTTCCCGGCACCGGACGGACCCTGACCCCGCTCCGGTTCCGGGCGGGGAGCCGCAGGCTCCGCTTTCACTCTCCGCAGTTGAAATCTGAACCGAACCTGAATTGTTGTCCACAGATTTCCGTCTTCCTCTGGCTTTTCGTCTCACGCTCCCTCACTCTGGGTAGTGGACAAGGGAGTTCGGGCGACGTGCTGAGAGCGCGGCGGGACAGACGGGGGCAGCGCATGGATGCGGTGCGGCTCATCCTGACGAGCAGGCGTGCCCTGGCGGCAAGCGGCGATATGGCTCAGACCGTGACGGAGGTGTGGCAGGCGCAGGCCCTGGCCCAGGCGATCGGCAGCCGGCTCGCGGTCTCCGGACCGCCCGAACTGCGCGGTGAGGCACTGGGGTTGACCGAGCTGGCGGGCAGAGGCTGCGGCGTGCTCGACACACCGGAGCTCGACACGGGTGAGCTGCGCGCGGCCCAGCTCACCGAGTTGGGCGATGCCCGGCAGGCTCTGCTGCACCTCGGCGGCCTGCTCGGCGAGGTCGGCATCGCCCTCGTCGGCATCGCCTGCTCCGCGCCCGACGAGGGCACGTACTGGCAGTGCATGGAGGCCATCGACGCGGCGGACGAGTCACGGGACCGGGTGCTGGAGATGCTGCGCAAGCTGGCGGACCGGGAGCATGTGGTGCCGGAGCGGGAGGCGGGCTAGGCAGGTCGGACATGACGGCCTCCTCGGCGTGGGGACCAATGACGCCGTGCGGAGGGCGAGGGGGCAGGATGGGAGTATGGATCTTCGAATCTTCACCGAGCCCCAGCAGGGGGCGACCTACGACACCCTGCTCACCGTGGCGAAGGCCACCGAGGACCTTGGCTTCGATGCCTTCTTCCGTTCCGATCATTATCTGAGGATGGGCTCCGGGGACGGCCTCCCCGGCCCCACGGACGCCTGGATCACCCTCGCCGGCCTCGCCCGCGAGACCAGGCGGATCCGGCTCGGCACGCTGATGACCGCCGGCACCTTCCGGCTGCCCGGCGTCCTCGCCATCCAGGTCGCCCAGGTCGACCAGATGTCCGGCGGCCGTGTCGAACTCGGCCTGGGCGCAGGCTGGTTCGCCGAGGAGCACGCCGCGTACGGCATCCCCTTCCCGAAGGAGAAGTTCGGCCGTCTCGAGGAGCAACTGGAGATCGTCACCGGGCTGTGGGCGACGGAGGTGGGCCGGACCTTCGACTTCCACGGGAAGTACTACGAGCTCAAGGACTCGCCGGCGCTGCCCAAGCCCGCCCAGCCGAAGATCCCCGTACTCATCGGCGGCCACGGTGCCACCCGCACCCCGCGGCTGGCCGCGCAGTACGCCGACGAGTTCAATATGCCGTTCGCCTCCGTCGAGGACAGCGAGCGTCAGTTCGCCCGGGTCCGCGCCGCCGCGGAGGAAGCCGGCCGCAAGGGCGACGACCTCGTGTACTCCAACGCCCTCGTGGTCTGCGTAGGCAAGGACGACCAGGAGGTGGCCCGGCGCGCCGCCGCGATCGGCCGCGAGGTCGAGGAGCTGAAGGCCAACGGCCTGGCGGGCACCCCGGCCGAGGTGGTCGAGAAGATCGGCCGCTACAACGAGATCGGGACCCAGCGGATCTACCTCCAGGTCCTCGACCTGCACGACCTGGACCACCTGGAGCTGATCTCGACCCAGGTCCAGTCGCAGCTGTCCTGAGGACCTTCCCGGCGAAAATCACAGGTGTCCGTGTGAAGGTTGTCTGTACGTTGGCATGGCCCACGCGGGTGCATGCCCGCACTTCAGACCCCTTCGAGGCAACCCCGTGTTCCTGACGATCAGTACCACCGGCACCCCAGAACGCCCGGCGACCGACCTCGGTTTCCTGCTGCACAAGCATCCCGACCGGGCGCAGGCGTTCTCCACCTCCTACGGCACGGCGCACGTCCTCTACCCCGAGGCCGACGCCGAACGCTGCACGGCGGCCCTGCTGCTGGAGGTGGACGCGGTGGCACTGGTCCGGCGCGGCAAGGGCAAGGGCCGGGGCGGCGCCCCCGACGCGGCCCTCGCGCAGTACGTCAACGACCGCCCGTACGCGGCCTCCTCGCTGCTCGCCGTGGCGCTGAGCAGCGTCTTCTCCAGCGCGATGCGCGGGGTGTGCACCGCCCGCCCCGAGCGTGCCGGGGAGCCGCTGCCGCTGCGCATCGAGATACCGGCGCTGCCCGCCCGCGGCGGCCCGGACCTCGTACGACGCCTCTTCGAACCGCTGGGATGGGCGGTGACCGCCGACCCGGTGGCGCTGGACAGCGAGTTCCCGGAGTGGGGCGACTCCCGGTATGTGCGCCTCGTACTGGAGTCGGAGGTGCTGACCCTCGCCGCGGCCCTGCGTCATCTGTACGTCCTGCTCCCGGTTCTCGACGACGCCAAGCACTACTGGGTCTCCTCCGACGAGGTGGACAAGCTGCTGCGGGCCGGTGAGGGCTGGCTGCCCGGCCACCCGGAGCAGAAGCTGATCACCAGCCGCTATCTGTCCCGCCGCTGGTCGCTGACCCGGCAGGCCATGGAACGGCTCGAACTGGTCCGGCTGGCCGAGGCCGACGACAGCGAGGTCGAGGACATCGACAACGCCGTCGAGGCCGAGAGCGAGGCCGAGGAGAAGCCGACCCCGCTCGCCGTGCAGCGCCGGGACGCGATCACCGCCGCGCTCAAGGCGTCCGGTGCCACCCGAGTGCTCGATCTCGGGTGCGGGCAGGGCCAGTTGGTGCAGGCCCTCCTCAAGGACCCGGCGTTCACCGAGATCGTCGGCGTGGACGTGTCGATGCGGGCACTGACGATCGCCTCCCGGCGACTGAAGCTGGACCGCATGGGGGAGCGGCAGGCCTCGCGCGTCACGCTCTTCCAGAGCTCCCTCGCCTACACCGACAACCGGCTCAAGGGGTACGACGCCGCCGTGCTCAGCGAGGTGATCGAGCACCTCGACCTGCCCCGGCTGCCCGCGCTGGAGTACGCGGTGTTCGGCGCCGCCCGACCCCGGACGGTCCTCGTGACCACCCCGAACGTCGAGTACAACGTCCGCTGGGAGTCCCTCCCGGCCGGTCACGTCCGGCACGGCGACCACCGCTTCGAGTGGACGCGGGACGAGTTCCGGCAGTGGGCCGGAAAGGTCGCCGAACGGCACGGCTACGAGGTGGAGTTCGCGCCCGTCGGACCCGACGACCCCGAGGTGGGCCCGCCCACCCAGATGGCCGTTTTTTCCATGAGCACAGCCACCCTCAGGACCACGAAGGAGGAGAAGGCCGCATGACCGTCGACACCAAGGGGCGCACCCTGCCCGTCACCGACCTCTCCCTCGTGGTGCTGATCGGCGCCTCCGGCTCGGGCAAGTCCACCTTCGCCCGTCGGCACTTCAAGCCGACCGAGGTGATCTCGTCCGACTTCTGCCGCGGGCTCGTCTCCGACGACGAGAACGACCAGGGCGCCACCCGGGATGCCTTCGACGTCCTGCACTACATCGCGGGCAAGCGCCTGGCCGCCGGCCGCCGCACGGTCGTCGACGCCACCAGCGTGCAGCCGGACGCCCGAAAGAAGCTGATCGAGCTGGCCAAGCAGTACGACGTGCTGCCCATCGCCATCGTGCTCGATGTGCCGGAGCAGGTGTGCGCCGAGCGCAACGCGGCCCGCGTCGACCGGGCCGGCATGCCGCGTCGGGTCATCCAGCGGCACACCCGCGAACTCCGCCGCTCCCTGCGCCACCTGGAGCGCGAGGGCTTCCGCAAGGTGCACATCCTGCGCGGAGTGGAGGACGTCGAGAACGCCACGATCGTCACCGAGAAGCGCTTCAACGACCTCACCCACCTCACCGGCCCCTTCGACATCATCGGCGACATCCACGGCTGCTCCGCCGAACTGGAGTCGCTGCTGGGCAAGTTGGGGTACGCCGACGGAGTGCACCCCGAGGGCCGTACCGCCGTCTTCGTCGGTGACCTCGTCGACCGCGGGCCGGACAGCCCCGGCGTGCTGCGCCGTGTGATGTCGATGGTGACGTCGGGCAACGCCCTGTGCGTGCCCGGAAACCATGAAAACAAGTACGGGCGGTACCTCAAGGGCCGCAAGGTCCAGCACACGCACGGGCTCGCCGAGACCATCGAGCAGATGGAGGGGGAGAGCGAGGAGTTCCGGCAGCAGGTACGGGAGTTCATCGACGGGCTCGTCAGCCACTACGTCCTCGACGGCGGCAGGCTGGTGGTCTGCCACGCCGGTCTGCCGGAGAAGTACCACGGCCGGACGTCCGGCCGGGTCCGCTCGCACGCGCTGTACGGCGACACCACGGGGGAGACCGACGAGTTCGGGCTGCCGGTGCGCTACCCGTGGGCGGAGGACTACCGGGGCCGGGCGGCTGTGGTGTACGGCCACACTCCGGTCCCGGAGGCCACATGGTTGAACAACACCATCTGCCTGGACACGGGCGCCGTCTTCGGCGGCAAGCTCACCGCGCTGCGCTGGCCGGAGCGGGAACTGCTCGACGTACCGGCGGAGCGCGTCTGGTACGAGCCGACGAAGCCGCTGAGGTCCGAGGCGCCTGGCGGGCATGACGGGCGGCCGCTGGACCTGGCGGACGTGCACGGCCGCAGGGTGGTGGAGACCCGGCACGCCGGCCGGATCTCGGTCCGCGAGGAGAACGCGGCGGCCGCGCTGGAGGTCATGAGCCGCTTCGCGGTCGACCCGCGCCTGCTGCCGTACCTGCCGCCGACCATGGCACCGACCGCGACCTCGCACGTCGACGGCTACCTGGAGCACCCGGCCGAGGCGTTCGCGCAGTACGCGGCGGACGGGGTCGCGCGGGTCGTGTGCGAGGAGAAGCACATGGGCTCGCGGGCGGTGGCGCTGGTGTGCCGGGACGCGGATACGGCGCGGAAGCGGTTCGGAGTGGACGGTCCCACCGGGTCCCTCTACACCCGAACCGGGCGCCCGTTCTTCGACGACGACTCCGTCACCGAGGAGATCCTCGGCCGGCTGCGGTCGGCGATCGACGCGGCCGGTATGTGGGCGGAGCTCGCCACTGACTGGCTGCTGCTCGACGCCGAGCTGATGCCCTGGTCGCTGAAGGCGTCCGGGCTGCTGCGCAGTCAGTACGCGGCGGTCGGCGCCGCCTCCGGGGCGGTGTTCCCGGGCGCGCTGACCGCGCTGGAGGGCGCCGCGGCCCGCGGCGTCGACGTGGCCGGCCTGCTGTCCCGCCAGCGTGAACGGGCAGCGGACGCCGCCGCGTTCACCGAGGCGTACCGCCGCTACTGCTGGACCACGGACGGCCTGGACGGCGTCCGCCTGGCCCCGTTCCAGATCCTCGCGGTCCAGGGCCGCAGCCTCGCCGGACTGCCGCACGACGAGCAACTCGCCCTGCTCGACCGGCTCGTCGAGCACGACGGCAGCGGACTGCTCCAGACCACCCGGCGTCTGTATGTCGACACCGGCGATCCGGAGTCGGTCCAGGCCGGCATCGACTGGTGGCTGGAGATGACCGGCCGGGGCGGCGAGGGCATGGTCGTCAAGCCGCGCGGGGCGCTCGTGCGATGGGGGTGCCCCCGCTCGAGCGAAGCCGAGAGTGGGGGAGGAGAGGGACGTCTGGTGCAGCCCGGCATCAAGTGCCGGGGCCGCGAGTACCTGCGGATCATCTACGGTCCCGAGTACACGCGTCCGGACAACCTGGCCCGGCTGCGGCAGCGGTTCCTGAACCACAAGCGGTCGCTGGCGATCCGCGAGTACGCGCTCGGTCTGGAGGCCCTGGACCGGCTGGCCGAGGGTGAGCCGCTGTGGCGGGTGCACGAGGCGGTGTTCGGGGTGCTCGCCCTGGAGTCCGAGCCGGTGGACCCGCGGCTGTAGTCCTGCTCCGGTCGCTCGGTCGGCCCGCGGCCGGGACGCGGGCCGGCGCCGCGGGCGCGGAGCACGGGGGCCCGGAAAAAGGGGGGGGTACAGGAGCGCGAAAGGTGAGGCTGGAGGCAAGGGATTCCAAGTCGACACCGAGGGCGGGCGG
>NZ_JBHXVG010000054.1:0-42070 GCF_042672405.1 Streptomyces sp. NPDC127197
GCCGGGGCTTTTCTCATGCCCTGGAGGGCCTCATGGCTGACCTGATCAGCGACGGCAAGACTCGCGTCGTGTGGCTGACCTCCGTCGCGAACATCAACGCGCCGACGGTGTCCGAGCTAAACGCGGGCCTCGACCTCACGAAGCGGATCACCCCGGACGGTCTGAAGATCGACCCGTCCACGGCGGACGTCGACACCTCGTCCCTGGCGAGCACCTTCGACACGAAGACCGTCGGCCGCGTCGGATTCGACAACGAGCTGACGTTCAAGCGGGGCGACACCCCGCAGGAGGACGCCCCGTACTCCACCCTGAAGTACGGCGTCAGCGGCTTCCTGGCCGTGCGCCGCGGCCTGGCCTACTCCGCCGCGTGGGCCTCTGGCCAGAAGCTGGAGGTCTACCCGTCCACCTGCGGCGAGCCGCAGAACTCCAGCCCGGCCGCGAACGAGGTCATGAAGTTCGTGTCGCCGCAGAAGGTGACGGACGCTCCGGCGACCGCCGCGACGGTCGCCTGATGGCGAGCATTGAGGACATCCTCAAGCAGGCGAAGCCCCGGGAGCGCACGGTCATGGTGTGCATCCGGGGCGACCTGGCCGGGGAAGCGGAGCGCCTCACGGACGAGCTGGCCAAGGTCAGTGAGGACTGGGAGCCGAGCGACCTCACCGAGGAGCACCCGGGCCGGACGATCGCGGCGCGGCTCAAGGCGGTGCGGGAGCAGACCCGTGGGGCAGAGGTGCCGTTCACGCTGCGGTACATCGGCGACCGCGCGTACAGCGACCTGCTCGCCGCGCACCCCTCGGGCGACGACAGCCAGGCGTTCAATAGCGACACCTTCCCCAAGGCCCTGGTCGCCGCGTCGTGCGTCGACCCGGTGATGACCGAGGACCAGGCAACCGCCCTGTTCGAGAAGCTCAACCAGGGCGAGATCAAGCGGTTGTTCGACGCCGCGTGGGACGTCCACAACAGCAGCGAGATCGTCCCTTTCTCGCTGGCCGCCTCCGCGCTCCTGGCGGCCCTTGGCGGCGAGAGCTAGAAGCAGCCCGCGCCTGGGGGGTGCCCAGGTCCGTGTTCATGGGCCGCGTGGTCGCCGACGGCGAACCGCTGTGGCTGCCCGAGGACCGGGCCTGGGCGCTCGCCCTGCTCCAAGTCGAGGCGGACGCGTGCCCGGACTGCGGGCAGCCCTGGGGCGAAGCCACCGACAAGGCCAACGAGTTCGCCTACCGGGCTGAGCTGATCCGCTGCCACGCCTGCACCACCTCAGCGTCCGCGGTGCGCGCCTACCAGGACAAGGGCGGGGCCTCCGAGGGCCTGCACGTCCACCTCGAACGAACCACATAGACGACGGGAGGTGCCGTGGCGTCCCGTACCGTCACTGTCCGGCTGCGCGCGGACATCAACCAGTACACCCGTGGCATGCGACAGGCTGCCGACAACACGTCGCGGCTGGCCAAGGTCGGCGCAGGGGTGGGCACGGCTCTGCTCACCGGGTTCGCGGTCGCGGCCGCGTCGGCCGCGAAGTTCGACAAGGAGATGAGCAATGTCCGCGCCGTGACGGGCGCGGCCGGCAAGGAGTACGAGCAGCTGCGCAAGGCGGCTCTGGACGCCAGCAAGACGACGATCTACACGGCCACCCAGGCCGCGGAGGCTGAGGCCGAGCTGGCTCGCGCCGGTATCTCGACCTCGGACATCATCGGCGGCGCGCTGAGTGGGTCGCTGGCGCTGGCGGCGTCCGGGCAAGTCGACCTGGCGGACGCCGCGATCATCAGCGCTCAGGCCATGAACACGTTCGGCCTCGCGGGCAAGGACGTGGGCCACATTGCCGACGTGCTGGCGGCTGGCGCGAACAAGAGCGCGTCGGACGTGAACGGGCTGGCCATCGCCCTGCGGCAGGGCGGCCTCCTCGCCAACCAGACAGGCCTCAGCCTTGAGGAAACGGTCGGCACTCTCAGCGCGTTCGCCGACCATGCCCTGATCGGCTCGGACGCCGGTACGTCGCTGAAAACCATGCTCCAGAGGTTGGTACCTCAAAGCGCCGAAGCGCAGCGCGCCATGGACAAGATCGGTTTTTCGGCCTACGACGCTCAGGGCAACTTCGTTGGCCTGGAAGAAGTCGCTGGCAGGATGAAGGCCAGCTTCAGCAAGCTGACGCCCGAGGCGCGCAACGCCGCCATGGCGACCATCTTCGGCTCGGACGCTGTCCGCTCGGCGACGATCCTGTACGAACTTGGCGCCGAGGGTGTCCGGGAGTACACCAAGGCGGTCGACGACAACGGGGCCGCGGCCCGCATGGCCGCTACTCAGGTCGACAACCTCTCGGGCGACCTGGAGATGCTGCGCGCCGCGATCGAGGTCGCGCTCATCGAGGGCGGCAGCGCCGCGAACGGTGCGCTGCGCACGATGACCCAGTGGGTTACTCGGCTGGTGGCCGCCTACAACGACCTGCCGCCCGAGCTCCAGCACACCGTGACCCTGATGACAGGCATCGGCGGTGCCGCAGGCCTCGCCGTCGCCGGGTTCCTGCTGCTGCTGCCGCGGATCGCTGCCACCCGCACCGCGCTGACTGAGTTGGGCATCACCGCAGCCCGGACCCGGGCGCTCATGATGGGCCTCGGACGGCTGAGCGTTGTGGTCGCTGGCCTGGCCGCCATCTCCTGGGGCGTCGAGAAGCTGGAGGCCCAGTTCCGGGACGCCCCGCCCAACATCACGGCCATGGGTAACGCCCTGCTGAACTTCGCCAAGACGGGGAAGGCAGCGGGCGAGCTGGTCAAGACGTTCGGGCAGGACCTGGACGGGTTCGGCGAGGCCGTCGCACGCATCGCCCACCCGAGCGCCCTCAACCGGATCGGCGACAGCCTCTACACGATCACCCACCTCGGGTCGGACTCTGCCGGCCTGGACGATGCCCGCGACAAGCTGCACGCCGTCGACGAGGCCCTGCGGAGTCTCGTCGACGGTGGTGCGCCGGACGTGGCGGCGCAGGCCTTCAACCGTCTGGCCAAGGAGGCTGAGGCGCAGGGCACGAGCACGGAGAAGCTGCGCACTCTGCTGCCCGGCTACGCGGACGCCCTGACTGCGACCGACACGCAGACCAAGCTGTCGGCCGACTCGCAGGCCGAGTTGGCGAAGCAGCTCGGTATGTCGGCTGACGAGATGGCGGACCAGCGCAGCGAGGCGGAGAAGCTGAGCGACGCCCTCAACAAGCTGAACGGCACGGCGATCTCCACGGCCGAGCGTGAGATCTCCTTCCGGCAGTCGCTGGCCGACCTGACCAAGACGGTCAAGGAGAACGGCAAGTCGCTGGACGTCACCAGCGAGAAGGGCCGGAAGGTAAAGGGCGCATTCCTCGACGCGGCCAAGGCCGCGCAGGAGCACGCCCAGGCTGTCGCCGAGCAGAAGAACAGCCAGGCGGCCGGGCAGAAGGTCCTGGAGAAGGACATCAGCCTGCTCAGGAAGCAGATGGCTGCCGCTGGCTTCAGCTCGGACGCCATCGACAAGCTCACCGCGGCGTACCTGAAGCTGCCCGGCAAGGTGGAGACGAAGGTCGACGCCAAGACTGAGGCGGCGGCCAAGGACCTGGAGACGGTCAAGAAGAAGCTGGCCGAGACCAAGAGCAAGAAGATCACGGTCGACGCTCTGACCAAGGAAGGTCAGAAGCAGCTCGAAGACCTCGGCTTCAAGATCAAGCACACCAAGGGCAAGAAGGTCGAGATCACCGTCCCGACCGGCAGCCAGAAGGCCGCCGTGGACGCCCTGCGCCGGGCCATCGAGGCACTGCACGACAAGTCCGTCACGATCACCACGTACCGGCAGGAGATCGCCAGCAAGAACACGTCCGGTCGCCCCTCCACGGGCGAGGGCGGCGTCTCCAAGTACGCCCGCGGCGGTCTCGCGTTCTTCGCTGGCGGCGCCGAGAACCACATCGCGCAGATCGCCCGGCCGGGCGAGTGGCGGATGTGGGCGGAACCGGAGACTGGCGGCGAGGCGTACATCCCGCTCGCCCGTTCCAAGCGTCCTCGGTCCCGGCAGATCGCCGCTGAGACGGTGAAGAGGCTGGGCGGCTCGGTCCAGTGGTTCGCCTCCGGTGGCATCCCCGGCTTCACGTACACGCCGACCGGTCAGCCTGTCCTCGGTGGGCCGTCGGACGCCAAGGGCCGGTACGACAAGGCCTTGGAAGCGCTGCGCAAGGCGTGGGCTGACCTCGCCGAGGCCCAGAAGAAGGCCGCGGCCGGGTCGAAGGCGTACAAGGAAGCGCAGAAGAAGGAAGCGCAGACCAGGAAGGACTCCGCCCGCAAGGTCGCGCAGGCGGAGAAGCACCTGGCGGATGTCCGCAGGGGCAAGCACACCGCGAAGCAGCTCGCCGCAGCCGAGAAGCAGCTCGCGAATGCCCGGTACAACGCAGCGAAGTCGAACAACGCCGCGGCGGCCCGGACGAAGAAGGCCCAGGACGCGGCTGGGGCCAAGTCCAAGGACGTCGCGGCGGCGCGGAGGAAGGTGTACGAGGCCGACGCGGCTCTGGGGTTGAAGAAGGGCGCCAAGGCACCGACCGCCTTCAACCTGAAGGGCTACGAGCTGCAGCTCAACAAGTCCGTGGCCGCGACGGAGTTGTGGCGGAAGAACCTCGACAAGATCGGCAAGCGGGGCGGCAGGGAACTCCAGGCGATGCTGGAGGGCATGGGCGAGGAAGGCTACGCCCTGGTCAACGCTCTGGCGGGTGCGAGCGACAAGCAGTTCAAGTCGATTGTGTCCAAGCTCCAGAAGACGGGCGAGCTGGCGAAGGCGACCCTGGCTGACTTCACCAAGCAGCTCGGCGCGTCAACCAAGGAGAGCCAGCAATTCGCGGCCGACCTCCAGAAGCTGGCCGCGCAGGGCTTCGGCGATCTCGCCCAGGCCCTCGCCGCGCAGGGCGACGCCAACGCCATGACGCTCGCCCACCAGGCCGCCAGCGACAGCAAGGCCGCTGCGACAGCGAACAAGGCGGTCGGCACGGCGCAGTCCACGCTCACCGGCGAGGACCTCGCGAACGCGCTGACCCTGCTGACCACGCTGCGCGGCGGCAACGGCCGAGGCTTCGCCGACCTGATCGCGGCGGGCCTGGACGTGGCCACCATCCGCGCCCTGGTCCCGAAGATGACCGCCCAGATCAGCAGCCTGCCGTCCGCGAACAAGGACGTCTTCGTCCGGCAGTGGGTGCAGCAGGGCGGGAAGGCCATGGCCGCCGGCGGGATCCTCACCCGGCCCACGATGGTCCTCGGCGGCGAGGCCGGAGACGTCGAGTCGTGGATCCCGTGGAACAGCAGCGCCCGCTCCCGGGCGCTGCTGGCCAAGACGGCGTCCGCGATGGGCTACCAGCTGGTGCCCGCCGGCCGGTACGGGCCGGGACCGTCCACGGCCGCCGCCGCCCGCGAGGCGACGAAGCAGATCACGGTGAACCTGTACGGCGCCAAGCAGTCCACGGCCGAGCAGGCGCACGACGTCGCCCGGCACATGTCGTTCGTCGGCTGAGAAGGAGGCACGGATGCCGAACACGCCGGGCGCCGTCCTGGACGGTCTGCGGGCCACCCTGGGCGGCGTCGACCTGGGCACGGTCGACGGCGACGGGGTGGCCTGGCGCCTGCAGACCCTGGAGGGCTGGGACTCCCCGGACCTCCGCAGCGAGATGACCGACCGCGAGGGCGACCACGGGGCCTGGGCGGGCCCGGTCTACCTCGGCGCCCGACCGATCACCCTCGGCGGGACGATCGTCGCCCCGTCGCAGGCCGCGCTGGAGGAGGCGATGGAGCGGCTGCGGGTGGCGGCCGGGCTGACGGACACGCTGCTGACGGTGTGGGAGACCATCCCGAAGCAGGCCACGGTTCGCCGCTCGGGCAAGCCGCTGATGCAGTACATCACCGACACGCGGGCGACGTACTCGGTGATGGTGACGGCCGCCGACCCGCGCCGCTACTCCACCACGCTGCAGTCGGGCACGGCTGGCCTGCCGTTCACCACGGGCGGCCTGACCCCGCCGCTGACACCACCTCTGACCAGCAACGCGGTCACGGTGTCCGGAGAGATCATGGCTACCAACGCTGGCACGTTCGGCACGCGCCCGGTGTTCGTCATCACCGGCCCAGTGACCGGGCCACAGATCATCACGCAGATGCCCGACGGGTCGGTCCTGCCATTGATCTACTCGCAGGACCTGTACACCGGCGACCAGCTCGTCATCGACACGGACGCCAAGACGTGCCGCATCAACAACAGCGCGTCCCGCCGCCGCTTCCTAACGGTCCCCAGCGGCTGGCCCCTCATCCCCGCCAGGGCCGCCGCTGCTGTCCAGTTCCGGGCCCAGTCCTACAGCGCCAGCGCTCTTCTGACGGCCCGCTGGCGTTCCGCCTGGATATGAAAGGAGGCCGCCCATGGTCGCGGTCAACCCCTCTTGGATCGACGGCCTTCCCGTCGACGCCATGCGTGCGCGTCGCATCGACTCGCTGATGGTGATGAATAACGGCAGCCACCCACTCGGCGCCCGCACGGGCATCCTCCCCGGCTCGGGCGGTTTCACCGTCACGGTGTCCGGTACCACGATCACCGTAGGCACCGGCATTGCGAGCCTCTACTACGCCGAGCAGGGCGTCTACCGGGTCGCCATGACGTCCACGTCCAACCTGACCCTGGACGCGGCGCACGCGACACTGTCCCGCATCGACCTGGTGTACCTGCGCGTGTGGGACAACGCCGTCGACGGATCTGGGCAGGCCAAGGCTGACGTGGTGTACCTGCCGGGCACTCCGTCATCGACGCCGAGCGCGCCGACTCCGTCGGGAACCGTGATCTATATGCGGCTGGCGCACATCACGGTGCCGGCAGTCGGCGGCGGTTCCCCCAGCGTCAACAACACGGTCACGCCGGTGACAGTGGCGGCTGGCGGCATCGTGCCGGACGCCAGTGCCGCCGGCTTCTACGTCGGCCAGTACCGCGACAACGGTACGAACCTGCAACGCTGGACCGGTACGGCGTGGGAGACGATGCAGAAGGTCGACACCGTCGGCTGGACCACTCCAACGCTGGGCACCGGTTACGCGCAGGGCAACGCCACGAACGGGAACGGCAACGGGCCCATCCGGTACCGGACGTACGTCGACCGAGGCACCACGTACATTGAGTGGGACGGCGGCGCCAACCGCACTGCTGGCGCCCAGACCGTGAACATCCTGAATGCGGCCCTGGCTGCGGCGCTGCGGCCCACGTACCGGGCGACCGTCGTCGTCGCCCGCAACGTCACGAGCATCACCGGAGTCTCCAACTCCTCGTCCGTCGTCCACTCCATGCTCGTCAACTTCAACCCGGACGGGACCGTCAGCCTCGGCGGCCAGGACGCAGGCAACACGGAAGCGGTCTGGTTCACCCTGCGCGGCATCCGGTACCCGCTGTCGTGACCGCCGTCGAACTCGCCTGGTACGGCTGTGATCTGCGCACCGGCGGCATCGTGGAGGACCTGCCCTCGCTCAAACCGACCGGGGCCCTGTCCCGCAGGCTGGGAGCGCAGACCACGCTCCAGTTCGAGCTGGCACTGGACGGCGCCCCCGCTGACTGGGAATCGGCGACGGCACCAGGACGGTCTCTGATCGTGGCCGTCGACACCGCCACCGACATTCCCGTATGGGCGGGCGCCGCCCTGCCACGTGACGCCGGAAGCGCCAGCACCGCGCAGCTCGGGGCGGCCACCCTGGAGGCCTACCTCGACGCCCGCTACCCGGGCACGCAGACGATGCTCACCGTCGACCAGGCGACCGTCTGCGCGAACCTGATCACGCCCGCGCTGGCGGGCGGCCCACCCCTCGTCATCGACGCCGTGCCGACCGGCACGGCCATCGACTACCTGACCAGCGACGGCGACGACAAGACCATCCTGTCCTGCCTCACCGAGGTGATGGGCCTGGACGGCGGGCCCGAGTGGACGGTGGATGCCGTCTGGAACAGCAGGCATGACGGGTTCGTGTTCCCCGTCCGGATCCGCTCCACGATCGGCACCCAAGCCGCCGAGCCCGAGGCCGTGTTCGACTACCCGGGAGGCGTGGCCGAGTACACGCTGAGCGAGTCCTACGAGCGGGGCAAGGGCGCGACCCGTGTTATCGCCCGCGGTGAGGGCGAAGGACCGGACCGGCTCACCTCACCGCCGCGGGAAGCGACGCAACTCATCGCGGGCGGCTGGCCGATCTGGGAATACCGCTTCACCCCCGCAACAGGGGTCACCGACCCGGACCAGCTGGACGGCAACGCGGCCAAGGAACTCGCGCTGATGGCGCAGGGCGCGCAGGTGTGGAGCATTCAAGGGGTTGCCTCCGCGTGCCCGCGGCTCGGCAGGGACTGGGCACTGGGCGACTCGATCCGGCTGAGCATCGAGTCCTCAAGGCGACATCCGGCCGGCGCCGACGTGGTGGCCCGCTGCTGGGCGTGGGAGTTGGAGCCGGGCGCGGACCGGGTCCGGCCGATCCTGGTAGAGGAGGGCTGAATGCCACGCCAACTGGACCAGCTACCCGCCGACGCGACGAGTCTGGCCCGCCGGGTCCAGGATCTGGAGCGGCAAGTCAGAGAGTTGCGGGCCGCGCGGCGGCTGTCGTCGGCGGCCGTCGGAACGCTGCGGCTGTACGCCGGGGACGGGACGGTCCTCGCCGAGCTCGGGACGGACGGCGGCGGCGGTGCCGGGCTGTGGACCCGCGGCGGCAGGCAGTCCGCCCGGCTCAGCGACGGCCGCCTCACATTCCGTCCGGTCGAGGACGGCCTGGTGGCGGTCCCGGCGAGCGTCGACTACGACACGGCCCAGTCCTCCGTCCTGACCCTCGCGTCAGGGGCGGTGGAAGCCGGGGACCGCAGGGCCCTGCTTGCCCTGGAGTCCGGCCCCGGTGGCACCAACCCCCGCGCGTCCGTGCAGGGGGTGCTCACGGCCAGCAACATCGTCACCGGCACCGCCACCATCACCCCGTCCGCTGCCAATGCGCCCACGAGCCTCACCGTTGCCGGGCTGAACATCACGGGTACGAACCTGCGGGCCTACGCGACGGCCATCGACTCGTCCGTGGGCACCAACAACCTCAACAACGGCGTCTCTGGCGTCGGCGTCACCGACATCACCAACGCCAGCATCAAACTCTGGATCACCCGCGCGACTGTCACACCGGCCGTGACCGTTCACTGGATGGTCATCGCGTCCTGACCGCCCATTTGGGAGTGCTATGAGTGCCGAGGCGTATGAGACGCCGGACGTCGACTGCCAGCTGGTCTGCCACACCGAGGGCTGCCCCAACAACGGCAGAGTCCTCGTTGCTGGCCTGTCGGTGAACACGGACGGCATCTGGCGTGCCGCGTGCGGGCTGTGCGATCAGCCCATCACCGACATCGTCCCGATCGGCCCGGCCCCAGAGGAACCGGACCCCGCCGGGGACCCGGCCACCGCCTGACCCCCTCTCTTCCCTGCCCGCCCCGAGCCGACCGGCCGGGGCCTTTCTCATGCTCGGAGAACCGATGATGGCTACCCCCCTTACCGCCAGTCAGATGCTGACGGCGCTGATCGCCGAGGGCCTGGACACCAAGGAACGCTCCGGCTGGCGCACACACGACCGCGGCAACCGGGGCGACGGATGGGGCCCCGTGCACGGCGTGATGATCCACCACACGGGCGGCACAGCCCCGTCGGACGGGGAGATCGTGTGGTCGGGCCGCGCCGACCTGCCGGGGCCGTGCGCGCACGCCTACCTGGCCAAGGACGGCACGCTGACCCTGACGAGCGCGGGCCGGGCGAACCACGCCGGGGGAGGCGACCCGGCCGTCCTCTCCGCCGTTATCGCCGAGTCCTACACCACCCGCCCACCGGCCCCGCACAAGCACGACGGCTCGCCGGGCGCGCAGGACGGCAACGCGCGCTTCTACGGGCTGGAGGTGAGCGACCGCGGGACGGGCTCGGCATGGCCGGCCGCCCAGTACGAGGCGGCGGTGCGCTGGGCGACGGCCATCTGCCGGGCCCACGGCTGGACCGCCAAGTCGGTGATCGGCCACAAGGAATGGAGCGATTGGAAGCCGGACCCGGCGGCTTTCGACATGGCCGTCTTCCGTCGGGACGTGCAGGCCAGGCTCGACGCCAGCACCAAGCCCAAGCCGCCGACAGCGTCGGCGCCTGCTCCGGCCAAGCCTGCCGCGCCGCAGTGCGAGCCGTACCCGGGCGAGGCCTTCTTCGTGAAGAACGGCCGGCCCGCCCTCGGCAAGGTCTCGAAGGTCTTCGAGGCGATGGGGAAGCGGCTCGTCGCGGTCGGCTGCGGCCGGTACAAGGTCGGCCCCGGCCCGACGCTCGGTCAGGCCGACGTCGACAGCTACGAAGCCTGGCAAAGGAAGTGCGGGTACAGCGGGGCTGCGGCGGCATGGCCGCCCGGCCCGACCACCTGGAACAAGCTCCAAGTCCCCAAGTCCTGATGGAAGGGAAGCCCATGAACCAGCCGATCCACCTGCCCGGCTCCGAGACCGTCGTGAAGAACGCCGGCACCTACGGCCGCGACCTCCTCGAACGCGTCCTCTCCACGTTCCTCCAGGCGGCCATCGGCGGCATCGTCATCACCCAGCCGCTCGACGGCAGCATGTGGTACGCGGCCGGGGCCGGTGGTGTCGGTGCCGTCCTCGCCCTCGGCAAGGGCCTCGTCGCCCGCGGTCGGGACGTCACCAACAGCGCGTCGCTGGCCAAGGGCGTCTGATGTCGGCCGCGGCGGTCCGGCGGCTCACTCGACGACTGCCGCGGCGCCCTGCTCACCCCTCACTGCACCATCGGAGGTCCTGCGTGGACGCTGCGCAGCTCGGCGCCGTCGGAGCCATCGCCGTCGGGCTCGCATCCGCGGTCGGCGCACTGATTGGGCAGCGGGGCGCGAATAGGGCCTCGCAGTCCGGCGCCGTCCTCGGCGGCTACTCGACACTCGTCGACAACCTGCAAGAGGAACGCGACAAGTTGCGCGACCGGCTCGTCGAAAACGAACGGCAGCTCGCCGCCGCCTACGCCGAACTCGCCAGCGAACGCGCCGACAAGACGGCACTACAGCGGCAGATCACCGAACTCAGCAGTGAGAACACGCGGCTGCGCGCACAGATCGTCGAGCTGGGAGGACACCCCACGTGAACACACGTCGCCACGCGAGGCCGCTCCACGTACAGCGATGGCGATTCCTCGCGGTCGCAGCCGTGCTACTCGTGCTGTCGGGTGCGGTAGTCCTCGTGTGGCTCCGCATCGACGCGGGAGACCGCCGGGCGGATGACCTCGCCGCAGAGGCGGACCTGCGCGGGGACGCCGTGGCCACGCTGGCGACGGATGTGCGGGTGCTGCGCTCGCAGATCAAAGCAGGCGGGGGGACGCCGGCCGCGCCGGACCCGTCGCGAGCGGTAGACGATCTGCCCGCACGCGCCCAGGTGCCTGTGCCGGTCCCTGGCCCGGCTGGGCCTCGCGGTCCGCAGGGCGAGCCGGGACGGCCGGGTGCGACGGGCCCTCCCGGCTCGCCAGGCTCGCCCGGTGCTGCGGGACCGTCCGGCGGGCAAGGCGAGCCCGGCGCTACAGTGACCGGTCCGGCAGGCCCGGCGGGGTCGGTAGGACCGGCAGGCCCAGCAGGCCCAGCAGGACCCGCAGGCCCGGCAGGACCGGCCGGCCCGCCCGGCAAGGACGGCCACGACGGCCACGACGGCCACGACGGCCACGACGGCAAGGACGGCCGGTCCGGGCAGACATGCCCCGACGGGTACAGCCTGCAGGCGCCGTCATGGGATGCCGACGCGCTCGTCTGCAGGCGGGACGGTGCCCCGCCGCCGAACCAGCCCGGCAACAACGGCAACGGCAACACCCCGGAGGCGTTGGGCCTCGACCCGCACCGCCGCCAGTACCCATGACCACGGCCCCGTCCTCCTCCGGGAGGGCGGGGCCGCTTCGTCGTTACCGCAGCCCTTAGCCGGTCGGCCCCGAGGAGTTGACCGTCACCGACGTCGCCGCCACCCAGTACCCGGTCAGGCCGCCCGCTGTGATCTGGAAGCACGGCCTGCCGTTGACGATCGCCCGCCGGTCCGTCGGCGCGTTCGACGGGGTCGCGAAGGACACCGTCCTGATGGTCGCCGTGCCGTCCGCCGCCACCTTGTACGTGTCCACCGAGGTGCCGCCCCCTGGGAACGTCACGGTGCGGGTGGGCCGGTACAGGGTCGTCAGGTACTGCCCGAGCAGGTACGAGTTGGGCCACGCCTCGCCCACCCACCAGCCCTCATATGCGCCAGCGCTGATCCGGTAGTAGATGCCCCGGTTCTGGATCCGGCGCCGCATCGACGCCGGGGCCTGCGTCGCCCGGCTGAACGTCACCGACTTGGTTTCCAGGATCTTGTCCGCCTTGGACTGCGCCCAGGAGCCGTCCGCAGCCGTGTCGTACCGGTACAGGGTGTGCGTGCCGGCCGCGAACTGGACCGTGCCCGTCACGCTGGCCGGGTAGTCGTCGACGAGCCGGTCCGTGTGGTCGGCGAAGTCGGCGCTGCCGGTCTGCCAGTGCAGTTGCCGCAGCAGGTTGATGTGGTGCTGGTGGTAGGCGGGCGCGGGTATGCGGTGCGTCTGGCAGTAGTGCGAGGCCCACTTGGTGTTCCGCAGCAGCGGAAAGTAGCGGGCGATGGTGGTCGCGCACCCGTCGTACAGGGCTGCGGCGTCCTGGCTGCCGGTGGCGACGTAGTAGTCCCACAGCCCGAACATCGCGAAGACCATGCCGTTGTACGTGTAGTCCCCGGCGCCCGGCTGGCTGCCCGGGTACTCCTGAAGCCACACGTAGCCAGCGTCGTCGACGTTGACGGCCCACGGGTAGCCGTCGTCCGCGACCTGCAGGGACGCGAACGCTGCGTCGGCCGCCGCGAGATACCTGGCCCGGTCCTCGCCGCACACCCCGTCGAGCTGGGACAGCTGCACGAGCAGGCTGAGAACCTCGCCCTGCGCCATCCCCGAATACCACGGCGCCGTGTACGAGACACCGGTGTGCACGGCGTGCGTGAAGTCGAACCCGTAAGGGAACCACCAGCTGCCCCGGGCCTCAAGGCGTTTGGCGATGAGCCGGTCCGCCTGCGTCTTCGCCCGCGCCAGGAACACCGCCCGGCGAGCCGGGTCGGTCTCCGCGCGGTAGCTGGAGATGCAGCCCAGCCCGAACTGCGCCTGACCCACGGGGTGGTCGAGTCCGGCGCTGCCGGCGTCCGGGTAGTACAGGTACACGCCGCCAGAGTCGAGGTGATAGGTGCCGGTTGCGGGGGAGACGTTCTCCCACTTGGTCGGCCGGTCACGCCACGGCCGCATCTCCTCCGGCAGATCAGTGACGAGACGGTAGCCAGCCTGCTGAAAGGTAAGTTGCATATTGCAAGTGTCCCCGGCGGCGGCACGGATAGCGAGGGCCTGACGTGGCGTCCGCCGGTACCTGGGCGTGCTCAGCCGTCGAGGGGCGGCTGGTCGGCGACGAAGGTTCCAATCCCGGTCTCGCCGCGCAACCAGCCCTCACGGCGCAGATAGGCGAGCGCCTTCTGGCTCGTCGACGCCGCGACCCCCAGCTCGGTTGCCAGCTCCAGCGTCGAGGGCACTCGGGTCCCGGGCGGATAGGTGCCGTCCTTGATCCGGCCGATGACGATCTGTGCGGCCTGCCTCCATACCGCCCGCGTCCGGTCGAGATCAGCGCTCATACCGGCGACCGTAGGTTCCCGCACCATGCCGCGCGACCGCAGGACCCCTCGGCAACCCTCGGTAAGGCGCGGTATGGTCTGGGTCACAAGAAACCCCCGCGGCCTGGCAGGGCCCGGGGGGTGTGGCCACCGCTACATAGGGAGCAGTGACGCATGGATCGTAGAACACAAGCGCCGCCCCCGGCAGTGCCCGGGTGTTCCGAATGCCGACGACTCCAAGCCGAGGAGGCCAGCGCGAAGAGTGCGGGCGACCTCTCGCGGGCGGTCGACTGCCGGGTGTGGCTCCGCCGTCATCGCGCCACCGCGCACCGGGGCGAGCAGTGAGCGCCGGGCAGGCCGGCAAGGCGCCCATGCGGCTGATGACGATGCGGGTGACCCGTATCCACGACGGCGAGATCATCGAGCGGCGTGACGAGGTGTGCGTGACGGCTGATGAGCCGCTTGACCCGTTCGCGCTGACTTCGGCGTGGCCGCCGTGCCGGTGCCCGCGGTGCCGCCACTGAACTCCCGGACCCGGCAAGAACGCAGGCCGGGCACGGGTAGGGGCCCCGCCCCCGCCCCCGTCGGGGACGGGGCCCCATCACGTAACAACCACCAGAAAGGCAACACATGGACAGCACCACTCTGCCCTGGCACGTGTCGAGCCACAGCACCGGCAACGGTGCCTGCATCGAGGTCGCCCGGACCACCGGCGGCGCGTTCTTCCGGGACACCAAGGACCGCAGCATCCCCGCCGCTGCCGCCTCGTCCGCGCCCTGGGCTGCGTTCGTCGGCGCTGTGAAGGCGGGCGCGCTCGGCGCCTGACCCGTGCACACTGCGGCCCCGGCTGGGATCCACACCGGCCGGGGCCGCTTCTTTCTGCCCCCAGTGATCGGCAGGACTCTCGGGCCAGCTACGGGCCAGCAAGCGATCACGATGCCCGGTCAAAACGGACAGGACCCCAGGTCAGTAAGTCACTGACCTGGGGTCCTTCCGGTAGGCCCTGTGGGACTCGAACCCACAACCAATGGATTAAAAGTCTGATGATCCGCGAAAGCGTCTCACCCCGTGCCGCCCCACCGCGTATCATGCCACCCTGCAAAGCCCAGGTCAGAGGCGTTTATCGATCGTTCATCGGGCGCCCTTCACCCCATCTCACCCCACCGAGAACCACGCCGTTGCGCGGCGTTCGGGCCAGCAGCGGGCCAGCAGGAAGGGCCCCCGACCCGCAGGTCAGAGGCCCTTTGCCTGTCCCTCAATTCTACGCCGACACCTACCAGTTGTCAGTGCTGGCCCGTACCTTGGTAAGCGTCCTATTCAGTGTCTCTTGGCTGCGACGCTGCACTCGGCCCCTGCCGCGGTATAGAGCCCGCGGCAGGGGCCGAGCCACGTCCGCGGCGAGCGCGCGGCACGGCGGCCGCCGCGCGCTCGGTCAGGTCCTGCTCGTACTCCTGGAAAAGGCTCATGTACGTGTCGGCGGTCAGCACGATCGTGGAGTGACGCAGCTTCTTGCTGGCGTCGTCGATGTCGCCGCCGCCGGCCTTCACCAGCGCGGCCGCGCCGTGCCGCAGGTCGCGCAAGTTGATCGGCGGCAGGCCGGCCGTCTCCACGATCCGCTTGAACTCCTTGGACACGGTGTCGGGGTGCAGCCAGCTGCCGCCCTCCGTGGTGAAGACCTTGCCGGTGTCCGTCCACTTCTTCCCGGCCTTTAGGTGCTCGGCGCGCTCGGCGGCCTGGCGGGCGCGGTGCTCCTGCAGCACTGCCACGGTCTCCCGGTCGAGCATCACCGCCGACATGGAGGAGTCAGTTTTGGGGGCCGTCTCGATCGGCGTCCAGCCGTCCACCACGATCTCAGTCAGGACGTCAATGCGCGGCGGCTCGACGTCCAGGTGCACGTTCGCCCAGTCCGCGCCGACACCTTCACCGCGGCGTAGGCCATGGTGAGCGATCAAGTGATAGAAGGCGTACAGCCGATGGTCCTCAGCTTCGTCGAGGAACGCGCCCAGTTGCGCGGGACTCCACACCATCACAGGGCTGGGAACCACGGCGGTCTCACGCCACCGAGCGACGCGCTCGGCCGTCCACAGCAACCCCTTGGGTCGTGCGCTGGAGCCCAACTCGACGTGCGCGGCCGCGTTGAAGGTAATGAGCTGCTGGGCAATGGCCGCGTTCAGTGCCGTGCGCAGGGTGCGGCGGATGGCGTGCCTTGTGGCCGGGCCGTTGGTCTTCCGGTACGGCTTCATCTCGGCCAGCTTCGCGCGCTCAGCGGCCAGACGGTCGCGCTCCTTGGCCGGCGGCCGCCCGGGCCGGGACCACTTCGCCCGCTGCTCCTGCTCTCGGCGGGCCGCATTCTCAGCACGGACCGTGTCCGACTCGTCGGCGATGGCGTCGAACATCTCCTGGACGTGGCCGACGTTCAATCGGTCGAGGCGGTAGTGCCCAACCCGCGGCTTCAGGTGGACCTTGATGTGGGAGCGGTAGCCCGCGTTCGTCGTGGTGCGCGTCTTCTTCCCGGCCATCCACCGGTCGAGCCACTCCCCCACGGTGGCCTTACCGTCCAGCGGTACGCCCACGCCGAGGCGCCGCTGCACCTCAGAAATCTCTGGGATGGAAGCGCGGCGCGCTGCGATGTCGGCGAGCAGGTCGCCGACGCGCCGCTGTTCCTCCACGTCGTCTCCCGGTAGGGAGAGGATGGCTTGCAGGCGGGACAGGTCGCCTTGGGCCTCGGCCACGCTGCCGTAGCCGGTCCTGCGAAATGTGCGTCTCTTGCCCTCGGCGTCCGGCGGCAGCTCCTGACGGAGACCGACAGAGCCGTGGGCCCTCTTCTTCAGCTGTGGGCACGCGTTACCCAACAGCTTGCCGTCGCCCCCGCGGCACTCACATCGGCGGTAGACGCTCCCCGCGCGGCGCGCTGACGGCATGGCCTACTCCTTTCATTCGGGAGGCTCGGACGGCCCGGCGTCCAGACGCACCAGCCCCACCCCCACTACATGGTCCGCGACCTCGTTGAGCCGGTCGAGCATCGACTGGTCCATGCCTGCATTGGGGCGCACGGCGACCGCCAATCCGTGTTCGGTCCTGATCGGTACGAGCAGTTCACCGTCGGGCACGTCGTCCGAAAAGACATACCAGACCCGTGGACGCGCTGACGCCATGCAGTCCTCCCCCACCCATCGCTCATGCGTTCGAATGTGGTCGCATACCTGCACCTTATGGTCAGTAGATGCGGTACCCGCATGATCGCATCACAGGTCCCACAGGTCTACTGTCGGTTCACGCCTGCCACCCAGAGTGATGCAATGCGGAATGCATTCCTCATTCGGGGGAATGCGGGGGAGCCAAGGTGTCGATGAGCCGCAGGAGTCGCTCCCGCTGGTCTGTCGGCAGCTGGTCCAGCTTGCGCACGTAGGCCTTGGCCTCTGATGAGCCGCCGATGAGTGGGTCGACGCCGAAAAACTGGCTGCCGGCCGCGTCCTGGAGGGTCTCCACGGGCAGCTCGCAGGCCGCAGCGAGAGCGCGCAGCTCCTCATACTGGGGGGGCGTGATCGTCTCGCCCGTCTCCAGGCGGTAGATCCAGCCGCGCGTCACCCGAGTGCCCGTGGTCGCGTCAACCGCCTTGGCGGCGAAGGCGGACAGCCCCTCATTCAGCTCCGCGCGCCGCCGCCGGATCAGGTCGGCGAACTGTGTCCGCCGTTCAGGCGCTGGCGTGGTTCCAGCGGGAGACGTGTCGTTGGGGGCCATGGGGCTCATCCTGCCACTCCTGCGGTCAGAGGTATTCACGGGCCGTTCAGGGTCTGCACTGTCCAGAGAGACGTACGGGCAGGTCGCTTGGGCCGTTCATTCCATGCACTGGACGGATTGTTCAGCACATCGGCCGATCACGCCAGATCGCAGAGAGTCATTGACCAATTACATACCTGCGCCCGCGCACGTTCGATCGACTAGACAAAGCGTTCAGCGCATGGAATGCTCACGTCCATCGCCGTTCAGTGCGATGAACAGACCGTCCCGTGAGGTGAACGTGAGCGATACCCCCACCCCGCCCACCATGTACGCGGTCGTCAGTGGCGACCGACTCAAGACGTTCATGGAGCGCACCGGCACCGGTGAGGCAGTCACCAGCCGCGAACTCGCCGCCCTGGCCGGAGTGGCGCACGGCACGATCGGCGCCCTCATGTCCGGCACCCAGCGCCTGGTCCCCGAAGACAAGGCCAAGGCGATAACCCGCGCCATCGGCATCGACCTCTTGGTCCTCTTCATCCCGATGGAGCGCGCAGGCCGCACCTTCATCCCGGCCCAGCCGCAGAAGGAGGCCGTGTGAGCGTCAAGAAGGTTGAGCCACTGACCCCGGAGCAGGTCCTGGACCTGCCCGCGATGCCCCCGGTCAAGGCCGCGTTCGCCGCCCTGAACATCAGCGAAGGCAACGGCTACCAGCTGATCCGCCAGGGCGCATTCCCCATCGAGGTGCTCGAGTTCGGCCGCGCCAAGCGCGTGCGGAAGGCCGACCTGGTCGGCTTCCTCGGCCTCTCCCTGCTCGCTACTGCCGGGGTCCAGTCGGCAGCAGCCGCTCACAGCGACGGCGCCACCGGGGTCCAGCCGGTGACGCCGTCCGAGCAGCCCGCCCTCACCAGCAAGTAGAGAAACGGAGCAGCCCATGCAGCAGCTTCCCGCATTCAAGGCTGCGCGCGCCATCGCAGCCGCCCAGGCCGCCGCCGACGCCACCGACCCCGCCCTGGCCGAGTGCCTCGGCGCCATCGGTGAACTGGTCGAACGCACCGGCGACCCGGAGGCCGTCTACGCCTGGATCCACCGTGTCTTCAGCCGCGAGGACCTGCGGATGGTCGCCGCGCAGCACGGCATCACCGTGCACGAGACCCGCGTGCCGGCGGAAGAGCAGCCGGCCGAGACGATCGTCATCTGGACCGCTACCGGCGGCCTGGCTATCGCTCCGCAGGGACAGCACCCCGCCGACACCCTCACCCAGCTGCGCGCCGCCATCGCCGAGCTCTACGAAGGGCAGCGCCTGACCGCCGAGTCCCAGGCCGCCGCCGCCCAGGCGGCGCGTTGAGCAGCACCGCCGCGCGCACCCGGGACACCCCGGACCGTGCGGCCGCACCCCAGCACGTCCACGGCGCCCTGTTCGTGGACATGGACAACTTCCGCGCCCGCTACGAGTGCACCCGCCCCGGCTGCCCGCAGCCGAAGGAAGGCCCCGTCTGCGCGAACGACCGCCTGGAGGGCAACGACGGCCTCCCGGTCCGCCGCGGCGCCCTCGGTGTCGCGCACTTCATCGCCGGCATCAAGACACACCACCTGAACACGTACCACGGGGGCACCCCTTGACCGACTCACAGACCGCCGATCTCCGGGCCGCCGCCCGCGAGTTGCACGACGCTGGCCTGTGCGTCCTCCCCATCAAGGCGGACGGCAGCAAGCGGCCGGCCGTGTCGTGGATGCAGTACAAGGTGAACCGCAGCACCCCCGCCGAACACGATGCCTGGTTCGACGGCGACCGACCGCGAGGCATCGCCGTGGTCTACGGAGCCGTATCCGGTGCTGTCGAGCTGATCGAGTTCGAGGGCCTCGCCATCCGCGAGGGCCTGCTGAACGACGTCACCGAGATCATGGAGGCCTCCGGCCTCGGCGAGCCCTGGACCGCGATCCTGAACGGCTGGGTGACCGAGTCGCCCAGCGGCGGCCGCCATTACCGCGTCCGCCTCGACGGCGCCGCCGTACCGCCGAACCGCAAGCTGGCCTCCCGACTCGCCGAGGAACACGAGTGGGACGACAACGAGCGTCAGCGGGTCGCTGAGAAGCCCAACACGAAGATTGTCCGCGTCCTCATCGAGACGCGCGGTGAAGGCGGTTACGGCCTGGTCGAGCCGTCCGGCCCCGCCGTCCACGCCTCCGGCCGTCCCTACGTCCGCGTGGCAGGCTCGCCGGCCACGATCCCCGTCCTCGACGCAGACACCATGGGCGCCATCCGGGACATCTGCCGGATGGTCGACCAGATGCCCGTGCCCGAGGCGCCGAAGACGGCCCCCAAGGCGGCGGAGCCGCTGCCCGGCGGAGGCCTGCGGCCCGGCGAGGACTACGAGGCCCGCGCGGACTGGGGCGAGATCCTGCGCGGCACGTTCCGGCCCATCATCACGCGCGGCAACACCACCTACTGGGGCTGGGCCGACGGCGTCGGCAGCGTCAAGGCCACCACTGGCCGCGACCCGGAGAAAGACCGCCTGTGGGTGTTCGCCACCGGCTCGGAGTTCCAGGCCGACACGCCTTACAGCAAGTTCGGCGCCTACACGCTGCTGGAGCACGGCGGCAACTTCAAGGCCGCGGCCGCCGAGCTGCGTCGCCAGGGGTACGGCACCGAGCCGCCCCGCCGGCGCCTGTCCTCCGTGCCCGCGCAGTCGCAGCACTTCGCCGACGGGTCCTCGGCGCTCGACCACGCCCCCGACCCCCAAGAGGGCGGATTCGAGGGCGGCCCCCACCTGCGCTCTGTGTCGTCCCGTCCCGAGCTGGACATCACGAACGAGGCCGACGGCATTGACGGCGTCCTGGCACTCATGGCCGACGGCCGTCTGCCCGACCTGTACAAGCGGTCCGGCGGGCCGTGCTGGGTGTACCGCGACGACAACGACGACCCGGTGGTACAGCAGCTGGGCACCGACAACCTGCGCGCCTACCTCGCCGACCACCTCACCAGCTACACCCTGAAGCGAAACCCGGTCACCGAGCAGCTGGAGGAAGAGCGCGAGCTGCTCATGCCCAAGAGCTGCTCCACGATCCTCGGCCGGAAGGACTGGCCCCTGCCCGTCCTCCGGGGCGTTGTTACCTCGCCGGTCATCCGCCCCGACGGCACGCTGCTCGACTCCCTCGGCTACGACCGGGCGACCGGCCTGTACCTGGAGCCCCGGGTGCCGCTGCGCCGCCTCGCCCCCCAGGTGACGCGGGACAGCCTCGACAGGGCCAAAAGCATCGTCCTCGACCAGGTGCTGAAGGACTTCCCCTGGGTCGCGGCCAGCGACCGCGCGCACTACCTGGGCGCGCTGCTGACGCCGATCTTGCGGCCCTACTTCCACGGGCCGACACCGATGTTCGTGCTCACCGCGACGGCCGCCGGGTCCGGCAAGAGCCTGCTGAAGGACATCTTCCGGCACTGCTACGGCATCGCGGACACGGCCTGGCCCGAGAACGACACCGAGTTGCGGAAGAGCATCACCACGCAGCTGTACGGCACCGGGCAGCCCGTCGTCGTCCTCGACAACCTGCCGAACGGCTGCATCATCAAGTCGCCCGTCCTGTCCGCCCTGCTGACCTCCGAGGTCTGGGGTGACCGGGTCCTGGGCGCCACGTCCAAGGTGACCATGCCGAACGATCGCCTCTGGATCGTCACCGGCAACGCCCTCCGCACCGGCGGGGACAACGGCCGTCGCGTCCTCTGGGTTCGCCTGGACCCCGACTGCCCCGACCCTGACCAGCGCGACAACTTCACCGTCGGCGACCTCCGGCCCTGGCTGCGCCACAACGCTTCCACCTTGGTCGCCGCCCTCGTCACCCTCGTCCGGGCCTGGGTCGCCGCGGGGACGCCCCAGGTCCGCGTCCGCAAAGGCGACTACAGCGAGTGGGCCAGCACCATGGCCGGCCTGCTCGACTTCCTCGGCGTCGAGGGCTGGATGGCCGACCGCAACGAGGCGCGCGACCAGGACGACGAACTGCAGGAGTGGGCGCTCTTCCTGGAGATGTGGCGGCAGAGCTACGGCAGCGAGCCTCTGACCACGGGGGCTGTCATCAAGGGACTGCCCACCCACGTGCCGCGCAAGGGCGACGAGCCGCCGAGCGCGAACCAGTTGGGCATCTGGCTGAAGGCCCGTGCTGGCCGCTACTTCGGCACCCACAAGGTCGTGATGGTCGTCGACAGCCACAGGAAGCAGAACCTGTGGCGCGTCGAGGTCCACGCCGACCGCGGCACCGGCGGGCACGAGTCGTGACCGGCCGTCCTGCGGGGAGTGCGGGGACTTCGCGGGGACCTGTGCGGGGACTTCGCCAGGTCCCCGCATGCGGGGCGACCTGCATGGATGCGGGGATGCGGGGACTTGCGGGGACTCGGCCCGCTCCCCTGTATAGCGCGCGCGTCTCGCATGCATCGCGCATCACATGTGCCGCACGTCGTCGCACGACAGTTCTGAGGGCCTCCGGCATCAAGGGATTTCCCAACTCCCCGCAAGTCCCCGCGTCCCCGCAAAACCGCTGATCAGCGCCACCGCAGGACCGTGCGGGAGTCCCCGCAGGACTCCCGCCAAGTCCCCGCACTCCCCGCAACAGCCCAGCAACCGAACCGAGGTGAACCGTGAGCACCGCCACCGCTACCGCCGTACCGCAGACCTTCACACCCCGGCCCTACCAGGTCGACGCCATCGAGGCCCTGCGCAAGGGCTGGGCCGCCGGCACCAACCGGCTCGCCGTCGTCCTCCCGACCGGCGCCGGAAAGACCGTCGTCTTCTCCCACCTGGCACACCAGATGCTCGACACCCTCAACGGCGGCCGCGTCCTCGTGATCGCGCACCGCGAGGAGCTGATCGAGCAGGCCGCGGCCAAGCTGCTGGCCGTCGACCCGATGCTGCGGGTCGGCATCGTCAAGGCGCAGCGCGACGACCACGCGGACGCCGATGTAATCGTGGCGAGCGTCCAGACCCTGGCCGTGGCCAAGCGTCGCGAGGCCATCCGCGACATCGGCCTGGTCATCGTGGACGAGTGCCACCACGCCGCGGCCCGCACCTACATGGAGGTACTCGAACACTTCGGCGCCTGGCGCGGGGTTCCCGTCGCCGGGTTCACCGCCACGATGACCCGCACCGACGGCGGCCTGGCCGAGGTCTGGGAAGACGTCGTCTTCCGTCTCGACATCCTCGACATGATCGGCGACGGATACCTGTGCGACGTCCGCGGCAAGCGCATCACGGTCGACAGCCTGGACCTGGACAAGGTCCGGACCCGTGGCGGCGACCTGGTCGACGGGCAGCTGGGTAAGGCGCTGGAGGACTCGGGCGCGCTGGACGCCATCGCCAAGGCCTACGTCGACCACGCCGGGGACCGCCCGGGCGTCGTCTTCACGCCGACCGTCGCGACCGCCCAGGCCGCCGCTGCCGCGCTGGAGGCCGCCGGCATCACGGCGGCCCCGGTGTGGGGTGGCATGAGCCGGGACGACCGGCGCGCGACGCTCGCCCGGTACAGCGCCGGGGACGTGCAGGTGCTCACCAACTGCATGGTCTTGACGGAAGGTTTCGACGCCCCGCACACGTCCTGCGCCGTCATCGCCCGCCCCACCAAGAGCCCGGGTCTCTACGTCCAGATGGCCGGCCGCGCCCTGCGCCCGGCACCCGGGAAACGGGATGCCCTGCTGCTCGACGTCATGGGCGCCTCGACCCGCCACAAGCTCGCGTCGATGGTCGACCTGACCGAGCGTGAGATCGGCCAGGCCGAGGAGGGCAAGACGCTCCGCCAGGTCGCCAAGGAGGCCGCGGCCGCCGAGAAGCGCAGGGTCCTGACCGCGCGGGTCGAGGCCGAAGAGTTCAACCTGTTCGGCTCGTCCGCGATCCGCTGGCTGCGCACCCCCGAGGGCACGTGGTTCATCCGCCTGACCGGCGCCATGTTCCTCTTCCTCCAGCGCGACCCCGGCACCCGGCTGTACCGAATGCGCCGCTGGACGGAAGGCACCGGGGTGCAGCCCCCCAAGGACGACACGGCCCGCCCGCTGCCGGAGGCGCTGGCCTGGCTGGAGCAGCAGGCCAAGGTCCTCGCCCCGCACGCGTTCGTCGCACGCCAGGCCCAGTGGCGGTCCGGGAAGCCGACCTCGAAGCAGATGGGCCTCTGCCGGCGCATCGGCATCGACGTGCCGCGCGGCAGCACCGCAGGCGACGTTGCCGACCTCATCGACCAGGACCGCGTCGGCCGCGTCCTCGGCCAGCTCATCCTTCCCGCCGCCGCATAGCGGTCCGGGCCTGTCGCTATCAGGCCCGGACCTCCCCCATCACACCACGGAGGAACGCATGACGAACCGGCAGATCACCCTTGACGCCCCCCGCCGGATCCAGCGCCGCCGCGCCAAGGGGTGGCGCGCACCCGCTGACGCGGTCTACGTCGGCCGCGGCAGCCGCTGGGGCAACGCCTACCCGCTCAACTCCACCCAGGTTCGTATGCCCGCGCTCGACGGCAGCGAGTGGGAGCACGAAGGGCGCCTCGGCAAGGCGTCGGGGCAGCGGCACGCCTTCGTCCACCCCGACGGCGCCGTGACCTGGCACCTGGTGCAGGACGCCACCCCGAAGCAGGTGATCGAGCTGTACCGCCGCTGGCTCGCGGAGCGGCCGGAGCTGGTCGACGTGATGCGGCGGGATCTGGCTGGCCGGGACCTCATGTGCTGGTGCCCGCCCGGCCGACCGTGTCACGCCGACGTCCTGCTGGAGCTCGCTAACAAGTGACCATCGCCGCCCTACACCGCCTGCTTGACGAGATCGACACCCAGGGCGGCCCCGAAGCCGCCCGCCAGAACCGCCTCCACCTCCCCGAGGCCCAGAAGGGACCCGCACCCATGGCCCAGCCCGTACCGCAGCTCTCCTCCATCCCGGACCTGCCCCTCAAGGCACGCGCCGCCGGCGAACCGCAGCCGCTCCCCGTCGGTCAGCTCCTCAAGTGGGGCGACGAACACCCCGACCCCCAGGTCCAGGACCAGGCTGCCCGCGCCCGCGCTGTCCTCGCAGGCCTCCGCAAGCGGTACGCCACCGACCAGGAGCTGACCGCCATCACGACCGAGGCCGAGCAGTTGGAGAAGCGTCTCGTCGAACTCCGTTCGCGTGAGGCCGAGCTGGCGCCGCCGAAGAAGAAGCCGACCAAGCGGAAGCCCGTCGACTACCCCGCGGCCGAAGTCCGCGCCTGGGCCGCAGCGAACGGTGTCGACTGCCCGCCGGTCGGGCGCGTCCCGAAGACCGTCGTCGAGGCCTGGCGCGCCTCCCTGCCGCATTCCGGATGACCACGCCTAACGGCCGCCCCTGCGGGATTCAGGGGCGGCCTCCCGCCCATCACACCACGGAGGAACACAGACCATGACCACCCAGCCCCGTCTCTTTCGTCTCCAACGCGACCACGACGTGAGCGGCGTCTCCGGCACCGGCCACATCGCCGACGGCGTCCTGTGGCCCGATGGGACCGTAACCCTGCGCTGGATAGGCGACCGCCCGTCAACCGTCCACTGGGACCGCCTGAGCGACGCGGTGGCCATCCACGGGCACAACGGCGCGACGCGGATCGTGTGGGCCGACGAGCAGCCGCCAGCCGAGCTGCCGAAGCCCGGCGAGCCGATCGTGCAGGCCTCCAAGTACAGCGTGAACTGCCTGCCCGAGGACGGCATCGACTCCCACGTCTTCGAGATCACCGTCGAATACCGCGGCCATGGCCGGTGGGCCGTCAAGCGGCACTCCCAGTGCCTCGGCTCCGACGGCACTTGGGAGTACGAGATGCGCCCCTCCGAGCGCGAGGACGAGTGGCTGGACGCTCACCGCTTCGACCTCGACACCGCGCTGAAGCTCGCCAGGGATCAGGCGCCCCTCGTCACCGTGAACGGCTTCACCGTCGACGATGCGCTCAAGCGGCTGACCGAGAGGGCTGTCCGGTGAGCCCGCAGCGTCGTCCCACCGCCCGCGAGGTCCTCACCCCTCGGTCGGAGCATCTCCTCGCCACCGTGTACGCGGGGCAGGTGCGGGCGGTGGTCATCGAGCGGGCACTGAAGCGGATGGCCGAAGCCGACGCCAGAGCGCGCCGCGGACAGATGCCCGACAGCAACCTCACTGAGGCCCAGCAGAACGGAGCCCAGCCGTGACCCTCCCCGACCGCGCCCTGCGATGGCTGTACCTGGCCGCCGCCGCCCTCGCCGGCCACTGCTCCGTCACCAGCGCCCGCGCAGACGCCTGGTGGTACGCCATCGGCCTGTTCGGTGTCTCCCTGCTGCTGGCCGTCGCCGCGGGCCGAGAGTACGTCGCCGCCAACGAGCGCCGCGCGGCCGCGGTGCGCGCCGAGCGGGCCGCCCGCCCCTGCGGCCTCCGGCCCATCACGGGCGAGGTGGTCGACGCGGCCCTGGCTGCCGCCTGCTGCGAGCGCTGGTGGACATCCGCCGGCGCCGCCCATGACCACACCTGCAAGAACTACGAGCACCAGCGGAGGACGGCATGAAGCGCCACACCGCCAGCACCACCACCGACGACGCCCTGGACGAGTTGTACGCGAACGCCTCCAAGGGCTGGCGCCGCGGCGACATTTGGAAGGCCAAGGCGAAGGAGATCGAGGTCGACCGCGACCGCCTCGCCGAGGAGCTGGAGCAGGCGCAGGCCACCATCGAGCGCGTCCGCGCGGCCGTCGCCCCGTACGACTGGACGCACGCGCAGGTCCCCGCCGCGCGGGTGCGCGACGCCCTCGCAGAGCCCAAGGAGAGCACCACCCCGTGAACACCTGCGAGCTGTGCGACCGCGCGGCCAGCGGCTACCTGTGCACCCGGCACCGGGAGCAGCTGGCCGCGGGGCTGCAAGAACTACCCGCCCTGTACGCCGAGGTCGGCGAGTGCCTGGTGCCTCGCCGGTCCGGCTGGGGCGAGATCGTCGCCACGAAGAGCGCGGCCGGCCCGCGCTCGCCGGTCAATGAGGACGTGATCGACACGATCACCTGGATCCGCGCGGCCGAGACGATGCGCCTGTGGCGGGTGGACGTGCGGCGCGTGCGCTGGCCCCACCGGGGGGCACCGCCGCCTGGAAGCCTCGCCGCGGACTGCCGATGGCTGGCGCAGGAACTCGACTGGATCGTGGCGCAGTACCCGGCGGCCGGCGACCTCGCCCGCGAGGTGAGGGAGCTGGAGCTCCAGGCCCGGAGCATCGTCGGCGACCCGCTGCCGAGGCCCCAGCGGATCGGCACGTGTGTGGCAGTGACGGACGACCAGGGCACGGTGTGCGGGGCGGTGATCTCCCGCCTGCCAGGCGAGACGACGCTGATATGCCGCTGGTGCGGGACCGCCTACGGGCCTGAGCGCTACCTGGTGCTGCAGGCCTTCCAGCCTGCTGATTCGCCGTGATGCGCACCGGATGCGTTCCATTGGCTGTACAAAGCGTTCAGGCTATGGAACGCTAGAGCACGCAAGAAAGGCCGGGCAGCAGCTCGGGGAGTGGTGTCCCCGGCGCGCGCACCGCCCGGCCTTTCACCGAACTACCTGATACGAGCAGGAGTCGGCATGACCGATCTTTCCCCGCGCCCCAGTGCGCGCGCAAGCTCCCCGCAGGAGCGCGTCGCCAAGCTGCACCAGCTCGCCGACGCGGACTACGCCAGCACGGCCCACCTCCGGCGCCAGAACCCCACCTGGCCCCTCACCGGTGGCGCCGCGCGCCCCGTCCACGACGAGCCGCACGTGCCCAGCGACCTGGACGTCGCCATCGGCGTCGCCCAGCAGCTGCTCGGCAGCGACAGCGTCCTCTCCCTCCGCGAATCCCTGCGCCTGCTGCTGCGCGCCCTCGGCGCCGAGCCGCAGACCGAGGAGGAGCGGGCACGCCACTTCGTCGAGCGGCATTTCCCCCAGATCGCCGCGTTCCTCAACAGCGAGCAGGGTGAGCGCCAGTGAGCACCGAGCCCACCTCCGCCGAGGTCCGCGACCTGCGCGCGCTCCTCACTACCGTCCTCGACGCGATCACCCTCCCCCACGACGACCCCGCCTACGACCGACGGATCCTTGAGCGCGCCAGCTGGGCCCGCACCGTGCGCGAGGCCCTCGACGAGGACCCCGCGGACCTTGCCTGGAACGTCAGCTTCCTGCGGGCCAGGCTCGACGCCGAGGAGAAGAAGGCGGCCGAGCGCAAGGACGGTGGCCAGTGAGCACCCGTTCCCTCACCCGCTGGCAGATGGGCGTCCTTGGGGCCGCTGCCGCGCTGATGCTCGCCGTCGGCGCGGCCGGCGCCTCGGGCACCTACACCAACGTCGTCTCCGAGTTCCACCGGCAGGCCACCGCGGCCGGCGTCGTCGCCGCTGGCGAGGGCCTCACCCTCGTCCTTGCGCTGATCATGCTTGGGCGGACCATGCTCGGCCAGTCGTCCCCCGCGGTCGTCCGGCTCGGCATGTGGCTCGCCCCCGTCTCCGCTTCCTGCATCGGCGTCACCATCGCGAGCAGTCCTCGCGATGCCGCCGTCTATGCCGTGACCCCGCTCGCCATGTCCGGCGCGGCCGAAGGCCTCGGGTTCATCGCTCGGAGCGTCGTCGTCTACACCACCGGCGTGGACGCCGAGGCGCAGCGGCGGAACGCGGATGCCGTGCAGCAGCTCGCCTATCACCAGGCGGTTGCCGCCCGGCACCCGGACGAGAAGCAGCGCGCCAAGGCCCTGCGTAAGAGCTGGGATCTCGCTGAGAAGGTCGGTGTCGGCGACCAGGTCCTCGGCGCCGCTCTCGTCGAGGTGCAGCGCGGCCGCATCACCGAAGGCGCCGATGAAGCGCTCGCCGGCATGTTCAGCGCGGCCGCCCCGGCCGCCGTCGAGCAAGCGCCCACGAAGCCCGGCCTGCCGTCGGCCACCGAAGCGGTCCGTACTCACCTCGCTGGGATGGACCCGGTGGATGCGATCCGCCTCGCGGCTGATGCGCGACCTGATGCGCCGCCCGCCGAGCTGTCATCCGTGCTTGCCTACTACGGGTTCTCCATCGACCCGGCCGCGGTCGCCCTGGTCCTCGGCCAGCGGCCCCCGGAGTACGAGGTGCAGCGCAGCGATACGCCCGCGCATCAGCAGGTCAGCGCCCTGCCGCCCGTGAACCTCCAGGGCGCCGTCGAGGAAGCCGCATCAGCCCTCGGACCGGACGCCAAGGCGAAGGACATCGTCGAGCACATCGCCCGGCACCGGCGCCTGGTCGTCGACGAACCCTACGTGCGCACCGCCCTGTCCCGGGCCGCGAAGAAGCCCCCGGCACCGGTGAAGCGCGACGAGGGGAACGGGGGATACGTGTGATGCGCTGGTCCCTGATCATCCTCGCGCTCGCCCTGGTTCTCACCTTCCCCAACCTGCTCGGTCTCGTCGGGGTCCTGGTGACGGAGCCGATTGTGGTGGCGTTCGGTCTCGGCGTCGCGGCGGCCATCTGGCCGCGGCACCGGGCCGTCGCCCGGATCCGCGGGAGGCGTCGATGAGCAACGACGCCCTGCACAAGGCCCTCGCCGCCGCGAACGAGGCCTCTATCGACTCCCAGCAGCTGGAGCTGGTCAAGGCCGTGCTCACCGCACAGGCCATCAGCCAGGCCATACAGCCCCACACCTGCCAGCACGACCACCAGCAGCCCACGCCATTCGATGCCCGCAAGTGGTGGACCATCGGCGGCCTCGCCTGTGCTGGCGCCTGCGTCGCCTGCGTCCTGGCCCTCGCGTTCGCCATGGCGTTCATCGCCATCGCCATCGCCGCGGCCTGCGCCACCGGCTGCTTCCTCATCCTGCGCGCCCTGTGGCGCGACTACCTCGCCGGCCGCTGACCGGCCGCCACGTCCTGGAGGACACCCCAATGGCGAACACCAAGGCCGCGCCCAGCGGCGCCAACGGATCGCAGGCCAAGGGCACCAAGAACTTCGGTACCTTCGCCCCCGGCTTTACCGTCAACGTCAACGCCAGCAAGAGCACCACCAACGGCGCTCCGGCCCGGCAGGGCGGCGGGCAGCCCAGCGCGCAGAACCTGCTGCCCGCCCCGGAGTTCACCTCTCCGGCCGAGGTCAGGAACTACTGCAACAGCCTTCGGGCTGCCGCCGTGACCCTGTCCATCGAGGTCGCCATGGGCGCCGAGATCCTCAAGGGCGTACTGGCCGCCGTTCCCGACCCGCAGGGCCGCGCGTTCGGCTCCCGCATCCGCGCCCAGAAGGTCGCCCGCAAGCTCAACAAGGCCGCCGACGCCCTCCGGGATGCGGCGAAGAACGCCGCCGCCGCGTACTCCACGTTCCAGCAGGAGTACGAGGAGGAGATCAACCGCGTCCGGCACCGCGCCCGGCGCCCGCAGCAGCCCGTCATCAACTGGTCCCAGCAGTAAGGAGGCACGGCGATGGCCGAGAAGAACACCGACCAGCAGCATGAGGCGCAGCTGCGAGGCGCCTCCGACGCCGGGGGCGTGGGCAAGTACCTGCTGCACCGGGCCAAGCCGCACCTGCCGCCCTGGCTGGGCGTTGCGGGCGTGGGCGTGGCCGGCGCCCTCGGGCACTGGCGATGGGGCGACAGCGCATGGGCCGGTGCTGGCCTCACCCTCGCCTCGGTGGCGCTGACCGGCGCCACCTGGTGGGCGGGTAGGTCGACCAGCGCGCAGCGGCGCCTCCACTCGGCCATCACCGTGGCCGCAGGAACCGCCTGGGTCACCGCGGCCTGCATCTCTGGGCCGACCGCAGGGCCGATCGATGACCTGTACCTGATGGGCGGCCCCGTCATGGCGCTGACCTGGAACGTTCGCATGATCATGCGTCGCAACCCGGATGCTGTCGGGGAGAGCAGCGACAAGGGCCTGCTGGAGAAGGTGGGCTTGGCTCGCACGCAGATCGGAAACGTCAAGGTCGAGCCCAACAAGGTCACCGTGCCCTACGCGCTGCCGGCAGGAGAGGGCACCCACGAGGACGTCTCCAAGGCCCTGCCGCGCATCGCCTCTGCCCTCGACGTCCCGACCAGCGCCGTGCGCAACCGGCCTGACCCCGACTCGGCCCGGCGTGGCACGTTCACCGTGGTGCCCATGGACATGCTGAAGGAGGTCATCTGGTGGCCCGGCCCGTCCTCCCCCGGCGGATCGATCGCTGAGCCGCTGGTCATCGGCGTCTACGACGACGGCCGCCCCCTCGTCCTCACCCTGCCCCAGGCCATCCACCTGCTCATCATGGGCGTGACCGGTGCAGGGAAGACCGAGGGCGCCATGGACGTGCTGTGCGAGGCCCTGACCCGCCGCGACGTCGCCGTCTGGCTGTCCGACCCCAAGCGCGGCCAGGACCTCGGCGAAGCCTTCCCGGCCTGCGACTGGGTAGTGGACACCGGCGACGGCGCAGAAATCATGATCGAGGCCCTCAAGGCCGCCATTCCCGCACGTCAGAAGTGGCTGGGTGACCACGCGTACCGGTCATGGGAGCCTGCGGCCGCCGAGGTCCAGACCGACCCGGCGCACTCCTGCCGCAAGGGCGCGGCCTGCCAGTGCCCCGGTATGCCCTACCTGCTCGCCTGGTTCGAGGAAGCCGCGAACACCCTGCGCGCGACCGACGACGACGTGTTCACCGGCATCGCGCAGGAAGCCCGGAGCGCTGGCGCCAGCCTGGTCATCTCCATGCAGCGCGCCTCCGGCTACCAGATCAGCACCGACACCCGGGCGAGCCTGCCCGCCGCCCTCTGCTTCGGCGTGGACGAGCGGGACGCCGGATTCGCCCTGCCCTCCGAGGTCCTCGACGCCGGCGCCAACCCTGGAGCCTGGGGCAACAAGCGGCCCGGCTACTGCTACCTCTGCTCCGCGGGCGTCGAGGCCGACCTGTGGTCGACCCCGTCCCGGACGTTTCGCAACGACCCGGTGTCCCTGGAGTGGGTGGCCCGCGCGTTCGAGCCGATCCGCATGGGCATCGACCCTGTGACCGCAACCGCGGCCGCCGGTGTCGCTGGCAAGCTGTACACCGACCGTGCGGCTACAGCCAACGACGAGCAGGCGGCCCCGGCCGCCGAGGAAGGGGAGCCCATGACCGGCCCCCTGGTGGACCCGGAAGACATGGACATCGACCCCGAGGCCGAGTTGCCCGAAGCGCAGGATGGCGACGACATCCCTCTGTTCGGGCAGGGGGCCGGCCGTAAGCCCGGCCCTGCGGAAGGTCGGCGCCTGTTCGCTCAGGCCCTGGCGGAGTTCGAGCAGAAGGGACAGATGGTCGTAGGCCCCAAGGACTTCATGGACTGGTGCGAGGCCAACGACCTCTCCCGCCCTTGGGTGTCCGCGCGGCTCAAGGAGGCCGCCCTGGACGGGCGCCTGGAGGCCACCAGCCAGACCGGCCGCTGGCGCATCGTGCCCGCCCTGACACCCGCGTGACACCTGACACCGTCACGGCCGCCTGACACCGCGCCCACCTAGGGAAATGGGTGTCAGACGGCCCCCTGACACCGGCCCCTGACATCACCAGTCAGGGGCCGTTCTGCTGCCGCATCATGGAGGCATGGAGTCGCAGATCATCCGCCCTGGCTACCTCACCGCCCACCAGACCGCGCGCGTGCTCGGCATCGGTCTGGGCGGCGTGCGGCTGCTCGTGCACCGCGGCCAGCTGCACCACGTCGGCGGCAGCCCCCGACAGCGCTGGTTCGCCGTGGACGAGGTCACCGCCCTGGCCGCCAAGCGGGCCAGCAAGGCCGCCGCTTGACCGCAGGTCAGCCGCGTGTAACGATCTCGGTGAACAACTGTGCCCTCAACCGGCACCACAGACGCACGACGAAGCCCCGACCGCACAGGCATCCGGTCGGGGCTTCGTCGTGTCCGGGCCGTGCCTCAGTCTCGATCCCCACGGCGCCACGGCCGGCCACTACCGCCCGGCCGCACCGTCACATCCGGCGCCTGGCCCGACCGCCGCGCCCTGGTCGTCCCCGCGACCGCGCCCACAATCAGGCACGCCGCAGGCAGCAGCAACAGCCACCAGCCCTTGATGACGGCCGCGAACACGAGCAGCAGCCCGACCGCGAACACCCCAAGCGCCCAGTCCGAACGTCCACCAGCCACGGCAACCCCCTCCAGTCGTAGGCCGTCACCGTAGGACAGGAGCGACCGATGCCCAAGTCCCTGCGCTGGCGGGTCTGCTCGGCGCCCGGCTGCCCCGAGTACACCCAGCACGGCAAGTGCGACGACCACCGCCGGCAGGCAGAACAGCGGCGCGGCAGCGCCCGGCAGCGCGGCTACGACCGCGACCACGAACGCCGCTTCCGCCGCCCCGTCCTCGAACGCGACCCGCTGTGCGTGTGCACCGACACCGCACACGGACACGGACAGTCGTGCGGGCAACCGTCCCGGCATGCCGACCACCACCCCACCGACCGGCGCGCCCTCGTCGCCGCCGGCCTGGACCCCAACGACCCGAAGCACGGCCGCGGACTCTGCGGCCCTTGCCACAGCAGCCACACCGCAGCCGAGCAACCCGGAGGATGGCACGCATGAGCGGCACCGAGCGCACTGGCCAGGACGCCCAGCCCGACGGCCACCTACACCTCGGCGACCTCGGCCAGAGCAGCGCCGACGCTACGGCCACAGCCACGGCCCGGCTACGCCGCGCCTCCAGCCCCGGCCAACTGCCTTCGCGATTCGAGCATCAGCCTGCGGTCACGTCTGCTGCTCCTGCTCCTGCTTCGTCTCCTGCTCCTGAGCCTGATGCTGTTGTGGTCAGGCTGCTCCGCCACGATGAGGTCATGGAGCACCGCGAGGCGCTCGCCCAGTGGCTCCAGGGCAACGGCATCGACCCCAAGGCGGTCGCCCTGGACTGGCTCAGCATCGAGCGGGCCGGCGACAAGCAGCTCATCCGCTACCTGACCCACCGGGTCAACGAGGATGGCCGGCGGCTGGTCGACCCGCGCCACCCCAACGAGGCCTGGAAGGACGAACGGGTGACCCCGCTCCTGGTCAATCTGGACATTCCGGCAGGCGGCGACTGTCACGCAAAGTGACCCCGACCCCCTGACGACCCCGGGGGGTTACCCCCAAACAAGATCATCTCAGGACCGCCGGGGAGGTAACTCGCGCTGTGTACGGGTCTCCGACCCTCAAACGATCATGGTGAACGTGACACCGAGTAACCGCCGGGACCGCAACGGCCCGGCCCGATGCCGCAACGGCACACCGAGGTGATCCCCCATGGCAGGCACCGGCCCCCTCCCCAAGGACCCGTCCCAGCGACGCCGGCGCAACGCCGACGCCGTACCCGGAACGTTGCTCCCCGCAGGCGGACCCGCAGGCCCGACCCCCGCCCTTCCGGGCGGCCACGACTACGACACCCGCACCCTGTCCTGGTACGAGACATGGCGGACCAGCCCACAGGCCTCGACGTTCCTGGCGACGGACTGGGGGCGGCTGCACATGCTCGCCCAGCTCGTCGAGCAGTACTGGCAGGAGCCGAAGAAGGAGCTGCTGTCCGAGATCCGGCTGAACGAGGCCGCGCTGGGCGGCACGGCTGCGGACCGCATCCGGCTGCGCTGGACGGTCGCTGACCCGGACGATGGCGCCGACCGCCCCGCCCGGCCCCGGAGCAGGGCCGCAGCCTCCCGCCGCGACCGTGTGCTTCGAGTCGTCGATGACCAGACCGAAGGCTGACCCGGACCGCTTCGTCTCCCTCGGCTTCACCGCTATCGACTGGATCGAGACGTACCTGTGCCACGGGCCCGGCGACGTCCAGGGCCAGCCGCTCGTCATCGACGACGAGATGGCCGCGTTCATCGTCAAGGCCTACCAACTGGACTCTGCGACCGGCCGCCGCAAGGTCAACAGGGCGTTCCTGTCGCGGCCGAAGGGTCGGGCCAAGAGTGAGCTGGCGGGCGCCCTGGTGTGCTTCGAGGCCCTGGGCCCCTGCCGCTTCGACGGCTGGGACGCGGACGGCGAGCCGGTTGGCCGGCCGCAGACGTACCCGTACATCCGGTGCCTGGCGACCGAGGAGAACCAGTCCGGCAACACCTACGACAACGTCACGGCGATGCTCGAGCACCTCCTTGAGCACTTCGGCGACGAGTTCCCCGGTATCGACCTGGGCCGCAGCGCGCAGACGTCCAGTCGGATCTACATCGAGGGCGGCGGGGAGATCGTCCCGTCGACGTCGTCCGGCGCTGCGAAGGACGGCGGCAAGGAGACGTTCGCAGTCTTCGACGAGACGCACCTGTACGTGCTGCCCGAACTTCGGGCGATGCACAAGACGGTACGCCGCAACCTCGTGAAGCGGCGGGCCGCCGAACCGTGGTCGCTGGAGACGTCGACGATGTACGCGGTCGGCGACAACAGCGTGGCGGAGGCGACGCACGAGTACGCCAAGGCCGTGAAGGCGGGCCGGGTGAAGGACGGCGGGCTGCTGTTCGACCACCGGGAGGGCCCGCACGTCGAGGACCTCCACGACGACGCACAGCTCATGCCAGCGCTGGAGCACGTCTACGGGGACGCCGCGAAGTGGATGGACCTGGAGCGCATCGCGTCGGACATGCGGGAGCCGGACACGGACCCGGCCGACGCGCGCCGCTACTTCCTGAACCAGCCGGGCACGGCGTCCGCGAAGGCCTTCGACAAGGCCGAGTGGGTGGCGCTGGCTCGGCCGGACTTCACGGTCCCGGAGGGCGATCCGATCGTCATCGGCTTCGACGGGGCGAAGTGGAAGGACTCCACTGGCTTCGTGGCGACGCACCTGGAGACCGGTTACCAGTGGCCGCTCGGGGTGTGGGAGGCGCCGCTGAACAAGCAGGAGGCCGAGGAGTGGGAGGTTCCGGAGCGCGAGGTAGACCTGTGCCTGGCGTTGGCGTTCGACACGTACAAGGTGGTGCGCGTCTACGCCGATCCGCCCTGGTACGAGCAGGCTGTTGCCCGTTGGCAGGGGAAGTACGGCGAGAAGGTCGTCAACGAGTGGTGGACGCACCGGGACCGGCAGATGGCGTTCGCGCTGCGCGCGTACCGGACGGCGATGTCTGGCGGCGACCTCAGCCACGACGGTGACGAGGCGTTCGCCCGGCACATCGGCCAGGCGGTGAAGCGGCCGGCCCGGGCCAAGGACGACGAGGGCAAGCCCATGTGGACGATCCAGAAGGACCGCCACGACTCGCCGCGAAAGATCGACCTGGCCATGGCCGGGTGCCTGTCCTGGGAGGCCCGGCTCGACGGCATTGCCGCCGGCCTGAACAAGCCCAGGGTGAAGAGTCGCGTCATCGTGATGTGAAGGGGGGTGTGGCCGTGCAGGCGAAGGACCGCAGCCCCGAGGAGTGGGTGGGGCATCTCGCACGCGTACACGAGGGCCTGAAGCCCGGCCTGGAGGAGCTGAACCGGTACTACGAGGGCCAGCAGCCGCTCGCGTACCTGCACCCCGAACTCCTGGAGGAACTCGGCGAGCAGCTGCGGCAAGTGGTCATCAACTGGCCCAGATTGGTCGTCGACGCCCTCGAGGAGCGCCTGGACGTCGAGGGGTTCCGGTACGCGGACAACAAACAGACGGCCGACGATCTGTGGGCGATCTGGCAGGCGAACGGCATGGACGAGCAGTCGCAGATGGGGCACATCGACGCCCTCGCGATGCGCCGCTCGTTCCTCGTGGCCGGCACGAACGAGCAGGACGCTGCCACGCCGCTGGTGACGGTCGAGTCACCTCTGCAGATGCAGGTCGACTGGGACCCGCGCACGCGCGCTGTCCGGGCGGCGCTGAAACGCTGGCATGAGCAGGACCCGCTCACGGACGCCATCACGGACCGGTACGCGGCTCTCTACATCCCTGGGGTGACGCACTACTACGAGCAGACGACGGCGACCTCTTGGAAGGAGGTTGACCGGGACGAGCACGGCCTGGAGGTGCCGCCCGTGGTGCCGCTGGTCAACCGGCCGCGCACCCTGAAGCCAGGCGGTGTCTCCGAGCTGGCGGACGTCATCCCGATCTCGGACGCGGCCTGCAAGGTGGCCACGGACATGATGGTGTCCGCCGAGTACCACGCGATGCCCAGAAGGGTCGCGTTCGGCGTCGACGAGAACGATTTCGTCGACGCGGATGGCAAAAAGGTGTCGGTGTGGTCCCGGCTGGCCGGCCGCATCTGGGCGACGACGAAGGGGAAGGGGGGCGAGGACGGCGCCGACGTGATCCAGTTCCCCGAGGCGAATCTGTCCAACTTCCACAGCACCATCGAGCTGCTCGCCCGCCTGGTGGCTGCGCTGTCCGGGCAGCCCGCCCACTTTTTGGGTTTGGACACGAACAATCCGCCCAGCGCCGACGCGATCCGCAGCGCTGAGACGCGGCTGGTGAAGCGTGCCGAGCGGCGGCAGCGCTGCTTCTCCGGCTCTTACGAGCGGATGAACCAGCTGATCCTGCGGATCCGGGACGGCGAATGGGACCCGCGGGCGACGCGTCTGGAGACGCTGTGGCGGGATCCGTCGACGCCGACGTTCGCGCAGAAGGCGGACGCGGTCACGAAGCTGGTGCAGGTGGGCCTCTTGCCCATCGAGCAGGGCCGCGAGGACCTCGGTTACACGGCGGTGCAGCGGGAGCGGATGCGGCAGATGGACGGCGACGCTCTCCAGCGGGCCCTCGGCGGCGACTTGGCCGCCGGGTACGGGCCGAAGCCGGGGGACGGCGTCCCGCAGCCGGGAGCGTAGGCCGTGGTCGACGCAGCGCTGCGCGCGATCGCGCTGGAGCAGTACCGGCGGCAGCAGGTCATCGTCCGACAGGCCGTCAACCGCGTACAGGCGGTGTGGCGGCAGATCAGCCGGTCGGATATCGGCGGCTCGTGGGAGCAGCTGGCGCCGCTCCTGGTGGGCGCCGTGGCCGATGCGCAGCTCCAGGCGGCGCGGCTGGCGGACCCGTACCTGGACGCCGTCCTGGCCGCCGAGCACGCCGACCCGGAGGCCGCCGGCCGTGTCCGCCCGGGCGCGTTCGCGGGGATCGCCTCCGATGGGCGGCCGCTCGTTTCGCTGCTGTATCAGCCGGTCATCGACTGGCGGGTGCGGCTGGCGGCCGGGCAGTCGATGGAGGACGCGTTTCGCGGGTCGCTGGCGAGCGCGCTGCGGATCACCGCGACGCAGGTCGCTGACGCGGGCCGTGGCGCGACCGGTGTGGCGATGGCGGGCCGTCGGACGATTCAGGGCTATGTGCGAGTGGTGCAGCCTCCGGCGTGCTCACGCTGCATCATCCTGGCGGGCGCTGAGTACGGCTGGAACAAGGGCTTCCAGCGGCATCCGCGGTGTGACTGCATCCATCTGCCGACGACGCTGGTTGCCCGTCAGCAGCACGGCCGGGTGGGATCTGACAGCTTCACCCCGACGACCCGGCCCGGTCGTGGGGCGTCCGGGTTCATCGACCCGAAGGCGTACTTCAACAGCCTGAGCGCTGCCGAGCAGGAGCGCGTGTTTGGGGCGGCTGGCGCCCGTGCGATCCGGGAGGGCGCCGACCCGATCTCAGTGGTGAACGCCCGGCGGGGCATGACCACAGCGGACGCCTACGGTCGCCGCGTGGCCGCCACGACCGAGGGCACCACCCGCCGCGGTGAGTTCTACCGGCGGGAGCGGCAGCGGGCCATCGACCGGGGCCAGGTCGGGCCGTCCGGCCGTGGCTTCCAGATGCGGGCGCCGCGACTGATGCCCGAGGAGATTTACCGGCTCGCTGAGAGCCGGGACGAGGCGCTCGCCATGCTGAAGCGCTTCGGCTACCTGACCTGACCCCGGCGCAATGCCGGCGGTCCCGACTCCTGCAACGGGAGCACCTGATGAGCACACCCACCGAACCGACCACGGATCCGGCTGCGGGCAACCCGCAGGACACCGGAGCCGACCAGGACACCGCCTCGACGCCGCCAGCCACCGAGCCCGGCACGTCCGCGAAGGACGGCGACGGCGACGCGCCCCTCGGCCCGGCCGGGGAGAAGGCCCTCACGGCCTGGAAGCAGCGGGCCAAGGAAGCCGAGGACAAGGCCAGGGAGCAGGCCGCGCGGCTCAAGGAGTACGAGGACCGCGACAAGACCGAGGCCGAGCGGCAGGCGGACGCGCTGAAGGAGGCGCAGACGCGTGCCGAGCAGGCAACCCGGCTGGCCGTGTCGTCCAAGGTCGAGGCGCTGGCCGCCGGGCGTTTCCAGGATCCGCTGGACGCGGTCGACGCGCTCCAGGGCGGCTCCTACGTCACCGACGACGGCGCCGTGGACGGGGACGCCATCACGGCGGCCCTGGACGACCTGCTGACGCGCAAGCCGCACTGGGCCGCGACCGAGCCCGGTCCTCGTGTTCCTCGCCCGGATCCGGCGCAGGGAGCCCGCCCGGGCACCCCGCCGAACCTCGCGCAGCAGATCGGCGAGGCGGAGAAGGCCGGCAACACGAAACTCGCGCTGGCGCTGAAGACGCAGCAGCTGCGCGAGGTGAAGACCCCCAGCAAGTAGGGCAGGCCAGGGGGCCGCCCTCACCCAGAAAGGAGCGGCTCATGGCCGCAGTTACCGGGCAGGGCACGACCTACAACCTGCCGAACTACCACGGGGACCTGTACAAGGTCACGCCGACGGAGACCCCGTTCCTCGCCGCGATCGGCGGCCTGTCCGGCGGCAAGAGGACCAAGAGCACCGAGTTCGAGTGGCAGACGATGGACCGCCGCTCGTCGACGGCGAACAACAGCGCCCTTGAGGGCGCCAACGCCCCGACGGGTGTGGCCCGGTCCCGGTCGGCTGTCTCGAACGTCGTCGAGATCCACCAGTCCGCGGTCGAGGTGTCCTACACCCGCCAGGCCGCGACCGGCATGTACGGCGGCATCAACATCGGCGCCGACGACAACCCGGTCAACGACGAGCTGACGATGCAGATCACCGCCGAACTCGAAGCGATGGCCGTCGACATCGAGATGTCGTTCCTGAACGGCACCTACGCCAAGCCGACCACGAACGCGACCGCGCGGAAGACCCGCGGCCTGCTCAAGGCGATCAGCACCAACGTGAACGCCAACGGCGGCACCGCTCGCGACCTGTCCAAGGCGATCATCGACGCCCAACTGGCCACGATGTTCGGGAACGGCGCCCGGCTGCCGCAGGACACCACCGTCTTCATGACGGGCCCGGGCCAGAAGGTCACCCTGTCGAACCTGTACAGCGCTCCGACCCTGAACCAGCCGACCGCGTCCCGCAACATCGGCGGCGTCGCGGTCGACACGCTGGTCACGGACTTCGGGACTTTCGGGATCATGGTCGACCGGTGGATGCCGGCCGGGCAGATCGCGATCGTCGACCTGTCCGTGTGCGCGCCGGTGTGGCTGGAGATCCCCGGCAAGGGGATGCTGTTCGCCGAGCCGCTCGCCAAGGTCGGCGCCTCGGAGAAGTGGCAGCTGTACGGCGAGGTGGGCCTGGAGTACGGGCCGGAGTCGTACCACGGCCTCATCACGGACCTGAAGTAAGGAGACCGCCGTCATGGCGCAGTTCGAGAGCACGAAGTACCGGGGCCTGGTCCTCCAGGACGACAAGGGCGTCTGGGCGAAGTTCGAGGACGGTCTGTGCGAGACGTCCGACGCCGCAGTCATCAAGCGGCTGCGGGCCCTGCCCGACGAGTACGAGGTCGCCGAGGTGAAGGCACCGGCCAAAACCGACGGTGGCTCGGGCGGCGACGGCAAGTAGGGGGCAGCGGTGGCACTGGCGGAACTGTCTGACATCGCAGACCGGTTGGGCCGTGACCTGACCCCGGAGGAGACCCGCCAGGCGACCGCGCTCCTGGACGACGCCACGGCGATGATCGTGGACCGGTTCCCCCGGTACGCGGCCGAGCCCACGGCGACGTCGAAGGCGGTGTGCCGGGCTATGGTCCTGCGGGTCCTCCAAAACCCGCAGGGCCTGCGGCAGGAGTCCATCGACGACTATCAGGTCACCTACGATGCGGCCCGGTCTGCGGGCGAGCTGTACATCAGCGACGCTGAGGCGGAGATGCTGCGCCCTGTGCTCACCACGGCGTTCAGCATCACGCCCTCGGCGCCGAGGTCCAGGCCGTGAGTGGCATGGACCGGCTGCTGGCGCGGTCCCGGGCCTCGGCCGAGTGGCGGATGCGGGACAGGGTCCGCCTGTTCGCGCAGGCACCGGACGGTTTCGACCGGGAGCCCGGGGCCACGGTGCCGGGCGCGCGGACGACGCTGTACGAGGGCCGGGGCCGGGTGAAGCGGGTCATGCAGGCGGCTGGTGACCACGTGTCGGCGGCTGAGCGGCGGGTGTCCCTGCGGGACTACGAGGTGCACCTGCCGTGGTCCACGCCGCTGCCGCCCGACGTGCTGGTCACGCCGGGCTCCCAAGTCGAGGTGCTGGAGTCGGAGGACGCCCGCATGGTCGGCCTGATCTTGTGGGTGATCGGGGTGGCGTACTCGGACCAGGCCACGGCCTGGCGGCTCAGCACGGAGGACCGGTCATGAGTGCACAGTTCGACATGGGTGAGGTGCGCCGCTTGGAGCGGCACCTGACCCGCAGTATTCCCCGGCTGCGGCGGGAGGCCCGCGCGGTCACGATGCGCGGCGCGATGAACATCAAGAAGGACTGGCGGGCCAACGCAAGGGGGACCGCCGGCAAGCACGCCAGGCTGTACCCGCGGAGTATCAGCTACGACTTCGCTGCCTACGGCCGGGACCTGTTCATGGCCACGATTGGCCCGGACAAGGGCGGCCCGCAGGGCGCGCTCGGCAACCTGCTGGAGTACGGCTCGGTGAAGAACCCGCCGCACAACGACGGCGGCCGCGCCCTGGACGCGGAACTGCCCCGCTTCGAGGCGCAGATGCAGCTGCTCGCCGAGCGCGGCCTGGCCTGGTGGTGACGGATGCCCGCACCCGCCACCCCCGATGCGCTGCCCCACCTGGACGCCGTGCAGAAGGCCCTTGAGGACGTGGGGCTCACGGTCTACGTGGGCGGCACGCCCGCGGGCCGCTGGACGCCCCCGGACAAGTACGCGGTCCTCTACCCGGACCCGGGAATGGCCGGCCGCGAGTCCCTCGCCGACGAGCGCACGGACATCGAGTCGACGATGCAGGTCACCTGCGTCGGCGGCGACGTGGTCCGAGCGCTGTGGGTCGCCGGCCGCGTCCGCCGGGCGCTCGCCGCGCCCCTGCCCGTGGAGGGCCGCACCTGCTGGCCGCCCGAGGACCTGGGCGGGCCGCCCGTGCAGCGGGACGACGACGTCACCCCGCCGCTCTGGTACGTCCCGGTCCAGTACCGCATCCGCTCAACCCCCGCCTAATGGAGGGCACCCCATGGCAACACTCGGAACCCAGGCCATCGCCCTGGCCGGCCTGAACCCCACCTACGCCAACGCCGCCAGCAGCGGCGACAAGTGCGAGGTCGGAGACCGCAACTTCCTGCACGTCAAGAACGGCTCCGCCTCCGCCGTGACCGTGACGCTCACGGCGACCGCGTCCGTGCGCGGGCAGTCCGTCTCCAACGTGACCGTCTCCGTCCCGGCCTCCGGCGAGCGGATGATCGGCCCGCTCCAGCCGGACCTGTTCCAGTCGCCGACGGACAGCCTGTGCGCCATCGGCTACAGCGCCTCGACGACCGTGACCGTCGCCGCGCTGCGCATCTGACCCTCACCCATCCACCGCCAGCCCTGAGCCATCCGGCCGGGGCTTTTCTCATGCCCTGGAGGGCCTCATGGCTGACCTGATCAGCGACGGCAAGACTCGCGTCGTGTGGCTGACCTCCGTCGCGAACATC
>NZ_JBHXVG010000055.1:0-39706 GCF_042672405.1 Streptomyces sp. NPDC127197
ACGATGACTGGGTCACCGGTGCGAAAGTCGGGCTCCTCGACCCACTCGGCGACATAGAAGTGGCCGTACTCGATGCTCACGGCGCCGCTGTTCGTCGTCTCCTGCATGCTTGCTCCTTGTTCTGCGGCGTCGCCCGAGGCCAGGTTGGGCCGGGAGCAGTTGCGGGGGCGGGCCCTGGTACGCCCGCCCCCGATTCTGCCTTGGTGCTGCGCTGGTTCCGTGAGCGCGGCTGCGTGCGCTGCCTGGCCCGCGACGACGGGATCTCCCACGGCACCGGCTACCGCTACCTGCACGAGCTATCGACGTCCTGGCCGAGCGTGCCCCGGACCTGCATCAGGTGCTGGACCACTGCAGGCGCCAGGGCATGACGCACGTGATCCTGGACGGCACGTAAGCAACGCCCTAGGCGTCAGGTCCAACAGGCCGTGAGCGCAAACGAGTTGGCGCCGGTCCTGGCCGCTGACTGGTCGCTTCCGGGACTCTGACCGGGGCTTGCGGCGGCGCCTGTTCGGCTGACTACGTCACCGCGGTCAGCGTCGCGTAGACCACGACGTTGCTCAGGTAACCGGTGCGCTCGGTGTAGCCGCCGCCGCAGGTGATCAACCGGAGTTCGGGCCGGCCGGAACTGCCGTAGACCTTCTTGCCGGGGAATTTCTTCCTGTCGTAGAGCTCGACGGCGCGGACGGCGAACACCGCCGTCCGCCGGTCCGCCCGGCTGACCTCGATGGTGGCGCCCTTGGTCAGGGCGCCGAGGTTGTGGAAGACACCGGGGCCGCCGGTGGGTGTGTCCACATGCCCGGTGGCGATGGCGGTCCCCGCCGAGCCGGGAGCCGTGCCATCGCCGTACCAGCCGGCGAGGCCGGGTTTGCCAGGTGGTGGGGCCCGCAGCGCCCCTGCCGCGTCGAGGCCCAGTCGTGTCATGGGGGCGTTCACGCCGATGGCGGCGATCCGGAGTCGGACCGGATCCGCGGGGGGCAGCGGCTGGACGGCGGGGCGGGTGGGTGAAGCCGTACGGGATGCTGAAGCAGCAGGGGCAGCTGAAGCAGTACCGGTGACCGAGGCGGTGCGGGTAGCCGAGGCAGCGGCGGGGGGCGTGGGGTCTGCAGAGGTGGAGAAGGCCTGGGCCGCCGTTGGCTGCGGTGGCTCCTCGTCGTGCACCCCGCTGATCAGCAGCACCGCACCCGCCATCATTGCGCAAGCCAGAAGGCGCACTGCGGGGATGAACGGGTCTCGGGAAGCGCTGGTGTGGTGCCCGGGTTCCATCGCGGTTGAGCCTTTGCTTCACGGCGGGTGGATTGTAGGGAGTGGTGTGGGCCTCGTGGCCCCCGGATCGATGCCGTGTCGGGGGCCCGATTCAGGCCGGAGTGGACGGAGCTGGTGCAGTCGGCGGAGTCGGGCGGTCAGGTTCGGTTGCCGTTCGGGCGGCGGCACATCCAGACCACGCCCCCGGCGGCGGCTCCGACGAGCAGCGCACCGCCCAGGGCGAGCTCCATGCCTGTGTCTTCGGCCGGTCCGAAGCCGGCGCTGACTGAGCCGCTCGGAGGGCGGCCGGTGATCTGGTACGTATCCGTGACCTTGGTCAGTGGTGGGCACTTCAGGGTGACTGTGTCGCTGCCCGGTCTGGTTCCTTCCGGGATCTGGAACTGGCCGGTGAGTACCCCCTCATGGTCGCCTTCGAAGAGGTGGAACGGCCCTCCCACCTCCGACCAGCCCTTGCCGTAGTCCGCGTCAGGGTCGCAGGCCGTTGTACTGACCGTGACCGTGGAGCCCGGGTAGGCGTTCCACGGGCTGATGTGGACTTCTGAGTCATCAGCGGCGACGGCGGCCGGGATCTGCAGACCGAAGGCACCGAGAACCAGGCCGATGCCTGCACCAATGTGTGTGTAACGCATGCGAATCCTCCGAGGGAGCAGTGTCCGGCCTGTCTGCGCGGCACCTCTGCTGTGCTCCGCTCACGAGGCAACCGACAGTCCGTCAGTCTCGCAACATGACGGATCGGCAGATGTGTCGCCCAGTCAGGTGCAGCGGCGTTCCCGCTTGATCGCTTACGCAGGTCACCGGCGTGGAGATCGTCACGGCGGAGGAAGCGCCGGAGGGGAGCGAACGGGCTACTGGCGCCTCGTCGGGTCTGCGCCCTGGGACACCAGCGCCTGCGGCAGCAACTCAAGCTGCCACTGGCGTCAACCGCATCGGCGCCCCACGCCGCCAACCATCGACGCGATAGTTCACGCTGTTGCCGGTTCCAAGCAGATCTTCCCCTGCACCTGTCTGTCCGCGGTGTTGCTGATCAGCCTGCTGGCGAACCGTTCCCGGAGACTGAGTAGTCCGGTCCCCTGTCGGTGACACCCTGTGGGCGTGAAAATCGGTCCGTGGCCGTCCGGCGGACGTCGTTCCCGCTTGGTGCGTTCCGAGCCTGTGACTGAGTAGGACGCTGGGGGGTCCATCGACAGGGACCCGGATGTGTTGCTTCGAGCACGCGAATCAGAGTCTTCCGCCTGCCGGGCCCCGCCGGACGACCGCGCACTCGCGGTCGATCAGGGGAGGGGTGCCGGGACAGATGGACGTGATCCCCGAACGCTGCCGGGGGCGACATCAGCAAGGCGGACGTGAAGGTGACGATCCGGGTGCCGGGGTCCGGCAAGCGGTGCCGCAGCGAGACCCGCACCTTCTCCTCGGTGACCTCCGGCCTTTTGGCGATGCAGGACTGGCTGCTCGCCGAGCAGATCACCGTGGTCGGCATGGAGGCCACCGGCGTCTACTGGAAACCGGTGTTCTACCTGCTGGAACACGAGTACCTGCTGGAACACGAGATGGAGTGCTGGCTGCCAGGCGCCCGCCACATGAAGGCGGTCCCCGGCCGTAAGACCGACGTGAAGGATTCCGAGTGGATCGCCCGGCTCGTCGAATGCGGCCTGGTGCGGCCCTCGTGCGTGCCGCCCGAGCCGATCCGGCAGCTGCGGGATCTGAGCCGGTATCGCACCGAGGTGATCCGTGAATGCACCCGGGAGGCCCATCGCCTGGAGAAGCTCCTGGAGGACGCCGGGATCAAGCTGTCCGCCGAGGTGGCCAACATCCTGGGCGTTTCCGGCGGCGCGATGCTGGAGGCCCTCATCGTCGGCGAACGCGACCCGCAGGTGCTCGCGGACCTGGCCAAGGGCAGCATGCGCCGCAAGACGGACGCCCTCATCGAGGCCCTGACCGGCCACCACGCGTTCTTGGCCCGGGCCATGCTCGACCGCATCGACGCCCGATCGTGCCCTTTCGCCGCCGCATCGAACTCCTGGTGACCATCCCCGGCGTGAACGCGCGGGCCGCCGAGGTGATCCTCGTCGAGATCGGCGACGACATCGCCCGCTTCCCCAGGGCGGCCGACCTGGCCTCCTGGGCCGGGGTGTGCCCCGGCAACCATGAATCCGGCGGTAAGGAGGGGCCCGGCAAGACCGCCACGGCGATCCCTGGCGCAAGGCCGCACTCGGCCAGGCCGCCATCTGCGCGTCGCGGGCCTAAGGACACCTACCTCGCCGCCCGCTACCGCAGGCTCATCGCCCGCCGCGGCAAGAAACGCGCCCTGGTCGCCCTGGAACACTCGATCCTGATCGCCGTCTGGCACATGTTCACCCGCGACACCGCATACGCCGATATCGGCGGCCAGTACTTCCTCGAACGGACCGGCCGTGCCAGGCAGACCCGACGGCTGGTGAGCTGGCTCAACCAGCTCGGCTACCAGGTGACTCTCCAGCAGATGGAAGAAGCCGCCTGACCGGCGGACCCGGACATCGGGCGGTGGATTCGAATCAGGAGCGGCTGCGGAAGTGCTCTACGATCCAGGGCCTTCCCGCAGTGGGACGACGATCAGGACCAGGACTTCCCGAACCGAAGACATCTGGCGTGGGAATTGCCGGAGGATGAGGACGCCGGGTTGAAGGCCAGGGTGCGGCAGGGGACGATCCGATGCGGCGCCGTGGTGCTTCTTGAGTGGAAGGATCGGTGTCATGGGCGCCGAGAAGGGCTGGGTGTACCGGGTCGACGAGCCGCATGGCTCGCAGGGCTGGCGCGCCTACGGCGGCCATTCCGAGCGGTGGCGGGGGACCATCACTGCCGCCGATCCCGAGGAGAACGCTGAGTATGTTGCCGCCCTCGTCGTCACCGACCTGGTGACCGAGTGGGAGGTGCGTGGCGGCGGGCGGAGGCACGTGCGAGTGATCGTCTGGGAGGACGAGGAAGGCGACGGCCCTGAGGACGCGGCCTTCACCGTGGAGATACAGCCCGACATCGATGCAGAGTGACCGATCCGGCCGCGGGAGGACAGGCTTGGTGCTCTTCGGTTCTGCGGAGCGTGGGCGTGGCAGAGCCTTCGCACCGCGGTCAGGTCCGTGCGAAGGCTCCGAGGGCAAAACAGTCCCCGGTAGTGCTGCGCGTGTCCTGAAGCTTCAGTCGTCACTGTTGCCTCGGTGTCGCGCCGGCTTGCCGGGGGCCTGAACCACATCCTGTCCGAGTCACTCCGCCGACTAGACGTCCTCACCGGCTTTGTGGCTCTTTCGGTGTTGTGGTCTATTAATTACTTTGCGCCAGATATCTCCAAAGTCAATAGGATTTTGGTAAATTCTTCAGCATTTCAGTGGCGTGACGACGCACGCTTCTCGCGGCGAGGGCTCGGGGACACGCACCAACGGACCGGACGAGGTTGCCCCGCGCAGCCCACCGGTACCAGAGCGTCACGACGATCAGCACACCCCCACCCGCCGACACCGGCCACGAGGAGCAGCACTGGGCGCAGGCTCCCACCTGCACGCCCACGCCACCCCTCCACGATGGGCAGATCCCACAGCAGACGCCACGTCTGACATGGGATCACTAAGCTGATCAGGGACGCTTGCGGCATACAAGGTTCTGGCGAGCGAGCGACGACAACAACCAGGCCGGGCAGCTTGCGGCGGCTGCGGGCGATGAGGCCGCGTTGGAGCGGCGTGAGCTGGGGGGAGGACCCAGGACTTCCCGAGCCGGGTGCAGACGGTCGGGCGATCTTGCAGCCTGTTCCCCCTGGTGGTGCGTCTCCAGCGCACGTGTTCGCCGGCCAAGGTGGCTCCCACTCCCAGTACAGCCCCGAGGCCGGCCCGCCGCCTCGGCACAGGCGCTGAGCGCCAACCGCGGCTCTCCCGGGCGGGACTCGACCTCAGGGCGGCTGGTGCGGAGGCAAGGTCCGGCGGGCGGGATCCCGGTGAGGGTGACCCGTCGGCCTCAGCTGGACACCGCGCACTGACCGCGGTCCGCGACCTTCGGTCCCTCCGCGGTGGGACGGACGTCGAAGTCGAAGATTCCGGTCGGGAGGTAGAGGGAGCAGCAGGCGTTGGGGATGTCGACGATTCCGCTGATGCGTCCCTCGATGGGGGCCGCGCCGAGGAGCAGGTAAGCCTGCTCTCCGGTGTAGCCGAACCTCTTCAGGTACTCGACGGCGTTGAGGCAGGCGCGGCGATAGGCGACTGTCGCGTCCAGGTAGTAGTTGGTGTCGGTGTCGTGGTCCACGGAGATCCCGATGAAGGACATGAACTCCGAGTACCGCGGCTCGACGTTGCCCGGCATGAAGACGGGGTTGGTGGTGACACCGTACTTCTCCATGCCGCCCTTGATCAGATCGACGTGGAAGTCGATGTAGCCGCCCATCTCGATGGCCCCGCAGAAGGTGATCTCACCATCTCCCTGGCTGAAGTGCAGGTCACCGCCCGACAGCTTGGCGTCCTTGACGTGCACGGGGTAGAAGACGCGCGATCCGCGAGTGAAGTTCTTGATGTCGTGGTTGCCGCCATTCTCCCGTGCAGGAACGGTGCGCGCTCCTTCCTGGATGATGCGTTCGGCATCCGATCCGGTCGCCTGGCCGGCGAGGGCCTGATCGGGCTCGGGCGTGAGTCCCAGAGGCGGAATCCGGTCGGGGTCGGTGTCAATCAGGGCCTGCTCGCGCCTGTTCCACCTCTCCAGCAGTTCCGCTGAGGGCGCGGTGCCGAAGAGTCCGGGGTGGGTGATGCCGGTGAAGTGGACACCGGGTAGGTGCCTGGACGTCGCCACTTGCCCGTGGAATTCCCATATCGCCTTGTAGGCATCCGGGAAGTAGTCCGTCAGGAAGCCTCCACCGTTGGCTTTGGCGAAGACGCCTGTATATCCCCAGCCTTGACCCGGCGCGTCCCCGACCTGCTGCGGTACCGGCCCGAGGTCAAGGATGTCCACGACAAGCAAGTCGCCCGGCTCCGCGCCTTCGACGCCTATCGGCCCGCTGAGCATGTGGGTGGCCTTCAAGTCGACATCGCGCACGTCATTGGCAGAGTCGTTGTTGCCGATCTGCGCGTCGGTCCATTCACGGCATTCGACGCGGAACTCGTCCCCCGGGCGGACCATCGCGACGACCGGGACGTCAGGGTGCCACCGGTTGTGTCCAGGTACATCCTGGTCGCGCATCGACCGGGACTGGTCGACGCTGAAGATTACTTCAGGCATGTGAACTCCTCATGTGCTCTGTACCGGTGAGCGAGTGCGGCATTGTCCCCGCGGGGATTCTGGTCCCAGCGCCTGGGGGTGCCCTCTCATGCCTCTTCTTGCATCTCCTCAACCACCTCCCGCGCTCCGATCGACGAGTGTGGGTACCGGCGGCGATCTTCCGGCCAGGTCCGGCGGGGGTCGCTAGCCGGGGCTGCCCGCCGGGTAGCCCGGGGCGCCGTACTCCTCGGCGGGCCTGCCGGGCCCCCTCCGGCGGAGTACGAACCACAGCGCGGCGAAGACCAGCACGCCGAACGCGCCCAGCGCGATCGCGATCTCATAGAAGTTCTCGGCAACCCAGTAACCGGACAGCAGCAGGAATGCCGGTATGACGCCGGTCACCCAGCCTTCGATCGCGGTCACCCAGCCGACATAGGGCGTCAGCGCCTCCCGTTTCAGTCCCAGTAGCAGGAAGAAGAGGAACCAGAGGAAGGCCCAGTAGAGCCATATCACTCCGAATGGCTGATCGTTGAACTGCCGGAAGCTGACGAATGAATAACCCAGGGCCACGATCGACACGAACAGCGAGTAGTAGCCCACGCCTGTCGTGTCGAGCCCCATGAGCAGTCCGACTCCCACATACAGGTATGTGAAACCGAAGAGGAAGATACCCGATGCCAGCAGAATTCGGTCGGGATCCTGATTCGCGGCGATGATGAGATATGTGGGTGTCAAGACCTGAAGTCCGCCCACGAACAGGTTGAATATGGCGGCTGCCCGGCTGTCCACCTTGCCCAGCAGCATCAACCCGTTCAGGAACAGCACCGCGCCAACGAAGAGAAGTCCGACGTTGGCCAAGGGACACACCTCCCGATATTCCGCTCTCGCGAGCGATGCGCCCGCCGGGCGGTCATGCGTCCGAAAAGCAATTGTGCGCGATTTCGCGCCATGCTCTCCGAGGCGGTACGGTCGAGGCCGCCCCACACCCTTCCCGAAACGGGCGTACCGACCGATCCGGCCGGCGCGCGGCATCCCTCTCAGGGTCGGGGAAGCCGGCCGACCGCCGGATGGACCGGCCTCGGCGCAGCAGCCTTGGGAGGCACCCGCGTGACCACCGCGGGGTTTTCCCGAGACTTCTCCTCTTGCTCGCGCAGACCCGCGACGGCCGGCGACGTGAAGGCGGTCGCGGGGGACGAGTACACACGCCGAGCCGTATTCGCACACTGCGGACAGACCTGCTCGGCGGGCGCAGTGCCGATCGGCAGCTTGACGTCGAACGATCCGCAGCGATTGCAGCAGTACTCGTACGTCGCCATGAGGAGTCATCTCCACCCGCCGCGCTCCCAGCCCCAGGGCATGCGCGCGGATCCGGTCGCGATCTCTACATTCAAGGCAACGCCTCGGAGGACGGCGTGTCAAGGCGAGTCGAAAATGCTCTGGGCGCCGCCCTGGTCCGCCGTGCGAAAGGGCCTGGGTACGACGCGGACACCACCGGGCGCCGCGGACGCGAATAGGGGCACCGCAGGCTGCGCGGCGGTGGTGCATATGCCGTGTCCGCTGAATTCCCCGACGCGGTCGGGGCGTTGCCGGAACGGTGATTCAGACGGCACTCCCAGCGCCTCGACTTCAAGCTGGGCGAGTTGGTCGGCTGCGTCTCCGGCGAACTCGATCTGCGTCCGTTCCTGGAGCGCCAGAAGCTGGTCGTCACCTCCGACAAGGAGGGCCCGACTCCGTGCTGGACTGCGAACTCCCCGACGTCGATGTGGTGATCTCGCAGCCCTTCCGGCCCGCCGATCTCACCCCTGACCGGATCCGGCGCGCCGCTCCTGAAGCTGTCGATCTGCATTGCAGGTAGCAATTTCGACACTCTCCGTGCAGGCCAGGTCCGCGGCAGGTGCCCGGGAGATCCTGGAGTGCCGGTTCGGCAACCGCCCGGTTCGTCAGGAGTACCCGATCGTGGAGGCGGCAGGCTTGCCGGGACCGGGACGGGGCTTGCTCGTGCCCGGTCTGACGTACAGGGTGGGAGCCGGCGGGGCCATCGCCGCCTGGGCAGCAACGGCCCCATCCGGCCTCGGCCGGATGTTGTGCCCCGGCGTACGTACGCGTCAGGGCGAGCCCGCTATCGCGCACGCGCGGCACGGGGGCCGGCCGCAGGTGCACTGCAGGATGCCGTCCAACACCTCGTGGTCGTGGTAGAGGCACTCGTCCTGGCAGGTGTGGCGCGGGATGAAGCCCCCTTGGAGCTCGTCCGGCCAGGGCTCTTCGCCCTCCCGACAGCGCACGAACCGCTCGGGATCTGTGGAGTGCAGCTGGTGCATGCGCTCCCGGGCCTCGCCCTCGAGATCGCGCGTCTCGGCGACCATGCCCTTGAGCTGGTCGGCGAGACCGGAGAACCTGGCGTCACCGGTTCTCACGTGGGCGGCGCGCAGTGCCATGACAGCGTTGCCCAGGAACCGTCGAGCGTCCTGGAGATCGGTGACGTGGTGCAGTTGGATGCCGGTCACGCCTCGGACCCAAACGGCGTCTTCGCTCACTTGTCCACCTTCCGGGCGCGAGTGGCCCACTGGTGATGCCGACGTGCTGCGGTACGCCGCATCTTCCTCATGGGCCCTGAAGTGTCTGGACCGGCGGCTGTCCGCCAGGTCTCCGATTGACCCGTTCCTGTTTCGCGACCGGTACGCCGCGCTACGGAAATCTCCTATAAGGCTCGTATGCTTCCAAGGAGGTTAAAGTCTGTGATTCGCGCCAGTCCAGTCATCTATCGGTGAATTGGCTCACAAGTGCCGTATCTCTGTTTTCCTGGCTGAGGCGGAGGTGTCGGGGCATGGTGGCATGCCGAGCTGGTTCATTCCGAGCATCGAGGGCGGGAGCATCCGCTCCGCCCCGCATTGGAGCTGGGGCCTCCAGCAGGTCCTCGATCTGGGTTCCGGGGCCCGGCGCTGTTCATGGACGGGCCGCCAGGAAGCGGGCCAGAGTGGGACGACGATGCCGAGGGTGCGGTCCCGGCAGCGACGACGGTCTGCTCATCCAAGGCGTCACAGTTCCACCCGCCGTGTCGGTCGGAGGTCTCATTTCCCGAGCGCCGGCCCTTGGCGGACGGAACCAGCCCGTCCTGGCCAGGGGGCCAGGCGCCGCGTTCCGAACGAGCTCGATCGGCGTCCGTTCTGGCTGTCGTTACCAGTCGTCATGGCGGCCAGAGGGGGTGCTGATCTTCACCCCGGGCTGAGTGGTTGCTGTGAGCCGTGGATGTCAGGGCTCAGTCGCGGCCTGGGAATGAGCTCCGGCAATGGATCTGCACCAGAGGCATGAGCGGCGACCCGTATATCCGCCTTGTGGACCCGTCCAGGGGGCGGTGGTCAAAAGAACGGTCCGTTTCCCGCTTCAGTTTTTCCTGCACAAAAGTTCCTGGCGAATTTTTTGAAACTCCATTTGCAGCGCAGCCTCCTGACCGGCATCTGGCTCAAGGGTGAGGACCTCGTCGACGCCTTCCGACGTGTGTCCTGACTGGTCCGAACGTGATCCGTTGGAGGTGTGGCCAGTGCCGCTCGATCCACCCTTTCTTTCCGGGCAGGGTGCCCGGTCCTTCAGGGCCGGGGTGAATGCCCGCTCCCGCGTAGCGGGGCAGGGGTAGCCGAATCGCCGCCAGGGCGATTCGGCGTCCCGGAAGATACGGAGTCGAGGCCGACCTCCAGCAGATGCAGCAACTCGGAGTTGAGAGACCGCCGGTCGATCTCTGCTTGAGCGGGAGCCGTCCAGCGGATGTGGGGCGGGCCGGATGATCGCCCGGCCCGTTCCGGGGCAGTAACCGGGGGTGCGGCTACTTAAACCACGGATGCCTGCTCGGCCTGGTCGAAGAACTTCATGGCCATGAAGCCGTGGGCGTAGCTGCCGCCCGCGCGCAGTGCGGCCGCGATCATGGTGGTCTCCGCCAGTTCCTCCTGGGTCGCGCCAGCGGCGTGCGCGGCCTTGGTGTGCGCCTCGATGCAGTACGCGCACTGGGTGGTCAGTGCCACGGCCACAGCCATGAGCTCGGTGTACTTGCGAGGGATGACCTTGTCGGAGCCGGAGAGGGCCGCCTGGTCGAAGGCCAGGAACGCCTTGAACGCCGCCGGGGCGCCGGCGCGGATGTTCTTGGCGTATTGGTGGTCGCTGTGGTCGTGGTACGACACGTGTGCTCCTGTGATGTCCGTCAATGAGCGGGTGTTGCCCCGGGCGTCGCCGCCCGGGGGCTGCGGATGAGGTGGTAGCGAGGCAGGTCAGTTGCGTCCGGCCATGACGCCGCCGTCGATGTCCCAGACGGCGCCGGTGACCCAGTCGGTCTGGCTCGACAGGAGAAAGGCGACGGTGGCGGCCACGTCGTCGGGGGTGCCGGTACGGCCGAGGGGGTGGAAGGTGTTGAACCCGTCGAGCGCGGAGTCGACGTCCGCCTTGGGGATGAACTCCTCGTAGATGGGGGTCCGTACGACGGCGGGGGCGACCGCGTTGACGCGGATGCCGTGGGAGGCGAGTTCCATCGCGAGGTGCTGGGTGAGGGAGTGCAGTGCGGCCTTGGCCATCGAGTACGCCGACGAGGGCGTGGCGGCGACGGCCTGGTGCGCCCACATGGAGCCGATGTTGACGACGGCTCCCTTCGTGCCGCGGGCGATCATGTTGCCGACGACGGTCTGGGTGAGGAAGAAGAAGGCCCGGTTGATGGCCTGGTAGCGGTCGTAGTCCTCGGACGTGTGCTCCAGGAAGGTCTTCGGGGCGAACACGCCGGCCGCGTTGACGAGGAGGGTGGCGTCGGCGTGCTCCTCGGTGAGGACGGCGCGCAGGCGGTCGACGGCCGCGGGGTCGACCAGGTCGGCCGCCAGGCCGACTGCCTTGCCGTGGGTGGACAGGGCAGTCACTGCCTCGTCGGCGCTGGACTGGGTGCGGCCGGTGACGACGGCGCTGCCGCCGGCATCGAGGACGTGGCGGGCGACGGCGTAGCCCATGCCGCTGGTGCCGCCGATGACGACGATCTTCTGCCCAGTGAAGTCGAGGGTGGTGCTGGACATGTGGTGCTCCTGTTTCAGGGGGTTGCCCGGACGAGGGGGAGGGGTGTCCGGTGTGGTGATCAGGCGTAGGGGTTGAGGACGAGGTAGCCGTCGACGCGGCTGAGCCGGTCCGAGGCGGGGTCGGGCGGGAGCGCGTGGCCGAGGTTTTCGGCACGGACCTCGCTGATCCACTGGTCGTGCTGGTACTCGTGGTTGATCAGTGCGGTCAGCAGGTGGGTGGCGACGACGGTCAGTTGGGTGGGGGCGCCGACGTTGCCGTCGGCGATGTCGCCGATGCGGGCGTGGACGCGTTCGGCGACGGTGTCGCGGAAGGCGGTGAGCCGTTCGACGGTGGGCAGCGCGCCGCGGAACTTCTCCGGATTCGCGGAGTCCATGAGTGCGTCCAGTTCCGGGTCAGGGCTGGGCTCGGCCGCGGTGAGGTTGCGGATCATGAAGTGGGCGACGTGGGCCTGGTGGCCGAGATGCCAGCCGATGGCACTGGAGTTCTCGTGCGGGCGCCAGGTCACCTCGTCCGGGGTGAGGTCTCTCCACAGCTCGTCGGTGTAGGCGCGGGCACGGTCGTACTCGCGTAGCAGCTCTTTGAGTTCGTGCATGAATCCACCTGTCGGTGTTCGCAGGGTGAGGGGAGGATCTTGGCCCGGTCAGGTGCGGGCGGCCCTCTTCGCCAGGTGTGGCAGGGTGATCGGGGCACCCGTGTTCGACCGGCGCGTGGTCACCGCCGGGCGAGGCCGACGACGGCACCTCCGATGTGGAGACCGGCGTTGACCAGGCCGGATGCGAGTCCGTGCTCGGCGTCGGCGACGTCGTGGCCGCGGCGACGTTCACGGCGGGAAATCCGAGGCGAAAGCGATACCCACGAGCAACATGGTCGGCAGCCGACAGCCTCGGACGGCTGAGATTTCATCGGTCTGGCCGACGGCGAGAGGCAGCGGCTCGGATTTCGTGTGGCTGCAGGCCGCGGCCGGGGCGGTGGTGGGCTTATGGGCCCGTCACGCGTGCCGGGACCGTGGCGCAGGGGGGCGCTGCCCGAGGCTCTGAGGAGCTCAGACGGTGTCGTAGACCCGCACCTCGGGCGCCGCCTTCAGCAGTGGGGACAGGCCACCGACCACATCGCGGGTGAACAGGTCGCTCGCCAGATACGCCTTCGCGTCGGCCACAGTCTGGAAGCCGTGGAGGACCTGGACGTCCTCGTCGCGGACGAGGAGCTGCTTGCTGATGGCGCCCGGGACGGTGTCCAGGAACGGCTGCTTGTACTTCTCGTACACGCCGGCGGCCGCGACTCGGTTGGGCGGCTCCACCTGCAGTGTGATTTCAAGATATGCCATGGTTATGCCTAGCTCGATCGGCAGGGAATCAGCGGAGCGGTGTGTACCGCAACGTGCCTGCCAAGTTAGGCACTCCATGCGAGGTCCGGTAGAGGATCCCTTTGAATCAGGGCATAAGCAGTGCATATGGCTAGCGGGCGGCGGCGAGTCCGTCGGCCAGTCGGAGAAGGTCCGCAGCGAGCGGGGAGTCGGCGCTCCACACCGCTTCGAAGGAGATCTGTACCTCGCGGCCCTGGTCCATCAGGGGCCGGTGCGGGACGTCGGGTGAGGTGAGCTTGGAGCGGGGGACCATGGCCGAGCCCAGGCCGAGCTTCGTCCAGTCCTCCAGGACCTGGTAGCTGGCGGCTTCTCCCGGATAGGTGCACAGAGGCATCTCGTGCGCCTGGAAGAGCTGTGTGGTGAACGTGGTCAGGCCGCAGGTGTCCGGAACGAGGATGAACTGCTCCTTGCCGGCTTCTTCGAGTTCGAGCGGAGCGTCCTCTGCGGAATCGGGGCTGACGACGACGATCGGCTCGACGTCGATGACCCGGTGCTCGAAGCGCGGCATTGCGGCGACGGCCGGGATCAGGATGATGTCGAGCTCGCCTGCCAGCAGGCATGCGCGCAAATCCTGCATGTTCGCCTCGCGCAGCACGAGGTCGCGGGGGACCGGAAGGTCGCGCACCTTGCTGAACGCCCGGGCGACCAGGTGCGAGCCGATCAGGGGCGAGACGCCCATGCGGATCTTCTGCTCGCCGGGTTCGGTCAGCCGTCTGGCCTCCGCCGCGACGGCGTCGAGCGCGACCAGGGCGCGCTCGATCAAAGGCAGGATCCGCGCGCCGAACGCCGTCTGGGTCACGCCGCGCGGCGACCGGTCGAACAGCCGGTCGCCGAGACGCTCCTCCAGCTTGGCGATGCCGTTGGACAGGGCGGGCTGGGTGACGCCATAAGCGCGTGCGGCGGCGCTGAAAGACTTGGTCTCGGCGACTGCCTGCGCGTACCGGAGTCCTTCGAGATTAAGGCGATCGATCATAGCCATGCCTTATCGCTTCATTCACTGATGTCCCCTACCGGGCTGGTTTACCTCCGCCTACGGTGGGGCTCCTGCCGGTTCAGCATAACCAACAGCTATATGCATCGTCGTTCGGAAGGCAAGAGGCACCATGTCAGACACTGCCGTGACCATGGTCGTGACCGAGCCCCGAGGCCCTCTTCACCCCTCCGCGGCCGAGACGGCATCGCCGACGGGCACGGGGGTCCGGGTGTCCGTCACGGCGAGCGGCGTGTGCAACGCCGACATCGCAACGGCCGCGGCCACCGGTCCGGGCACGTCCTTCCCGGTCACCCCGGGGCACGAGGTCGCCGGTGTCATCGCCGAGCTGGGCGACCAGGTCGAGGGCTGGTCGGTCGGGGACCGCGTGGCCGTCGGCTGGTTCGGCGGCAGCTGCGGGCACTGCGTGTTCTGCCGGGCGGGCGACGTCGTCCACTGCCCCGAACGCAAGGTGCCCGGCCTGTCCTACCCGGGCGGCTGGGCGCAGAGCATCACCGTGCCCGCCGACGCGCTCGCGCGCATCCCCGACGGGCTCGACCTGTTCGACGCCGCCCCGTTCGGCTGTGCGGGCGTGACGACCTTCAACGCCGTGCGCAAGGCAGGCACGCGCGACGGCGGCCGGGTTGCCGTGTTCGGGCTCGGCGGCCTGGGGCACCTCGCCGTCCAGTTCGCGGCGAAGCTCGGCTACGAGACCATCGCGATCGCCCGGGGCGGAGACCGCGAGAAGCTCGCCCGCGACCTCGGCGCCCACCACTACATCGACAGCAACGCCCAGGCGCCCGGAGCCGCCCTGAAGGAACTGGGCGGCGCGGACCTCATCGTCCACACCGCTTCCTCCACCGCCCCTGTGGACGAGCTGCTCACCGGGCTGAACGTGCACGGGCAGCTCACCCTCGTCGGTGTCGACGCGGGATCCGTGACCGTCCCGGTGGCCCGGCTCGTCATGAACGGCCACACCGTCACCGGACACCTGACCGGCAGTGCGCGCGAGACGGAGGAGGCGATGCGGTTCGCCGTCACCAACGGCGTACGGCCCATGATCGAGCGCATGCCGCTGGAGCAGGCCGACGAAGCCATCACCCGGCTGCGCTCCGGAGCTCCCCGCTTTCGCATCGTCCTGGACACCGCCAGAAGCAAGTGACCAGGCCCTCCGGGCCGTCGACCCGGCGCCTCCGCCTCAGTGCGGGCGGGTTCCCTGCCTGATGCCGATGGTTCGGCATACGCGAAGTCGGCCTGAAGAGAAAGGAAGCCACACATGTCCCACCGGGACAGCCGCGACGTGGTAGTGGTCGGCGCCGGTGCCTCCGGGCTGGCCGCCGCTACGGCCCTGCACGCCGCCGGCCGCGACACGGTCTGCCTGGAGGCCCGCGACCGCATCGGCGGACGCCTGTTGTCGGCCTCCACATCGAACCCGGACCGGGCCCTCGACCTGGGAGCCACCTGGTTCTGGGACGGAGAGGAGCGCGTGCGCGACCTGGCCGCACGCAGCGGCATCAAGACCTTCGACCAGCATCTCGCCGGGGACACCCTCCTGCAGGACACCACCGGCACACATCGCCTTGCCGGCAACCTGATCGATGCCCCCTCCCGCCGTTTCGCCACCGGATCCCAGAGCCTCGTCTCCGCCCTCGCGACTGCGCTGCCCACCGACACCCTGCGGCTGAACACGCCCGTCACCGCCATCCACCCGGACGGCCGGGACGGTCTCGACGTGCACACACCGGACGGAACCCTGCACGCCGAGCACGTCATCCTGGCCGTCCCACCGGCCCTGGCGCTGGAGCGCATCGACTTCGGCGACGCGCTCCCCGCCGACCTCGTACACCTTGCCCGGTCCACGCCGGTCTGGATGGGGGCAGTCGCCAAGGTCGTCGCTCAATACCCCTTCGCCTTCTGGCGGGAGAGAGGACTGGCCGGTGCGGCGTTCAGCAGGACCGGCCCGCTCCAGGAGATACACGACATGTCAGGGCCCGGCGGCCGACCCGCCGCACTCTTCGGATTCGCGCACGCGCGCACCGTCCGCCCCGGCTTCGACAAGGCCGTCACCGCCCAGCTCGCGCAGATCTTCGGCCCGGCCGCGGCCACCCCCGACGTGCTGCACGTGCAGAACTGGAGCGCAGAGCGGTGGACCTCCCCGTCCACCGTCCAGCGCCTTGCCGACTACTCTCTCTTCGGTCACCCCCTCTATCAGCGCCCGGCGCTGGACGGCCGACTGCACTGGGCGTCGACCGAGACGGCGACCGAGCACGCCGGACACATCGAAGGTGCCCTCGCCTCCGGCGAGCGCGCAGCGCTGGCCGTCCTCGCGGCGCCCTCCGGCGCGAACGACCCCAGCATCAGCGTCACCACCGCCGGCAGATGAGGCTCCCCTCCGTGGACACCACTTCGATCCAGCCGTCGTCGGCTGTCAGCGCCGAGGAGGTCGGTGCGGGCAGCGGACCCGGCCGAGCGTGCCGGGCGCGGCACCGAGGACAGCATGATCCGCCTGTCCGTCGGCCTCGAAGACGCCGACGACCTGATCGCTGACCTACCCAGGCACTCGACGTCAGCTGACGACCCCAACCCCTCGCGCGCTGACCGCAACTGAAGGTGTGGGTCGGCGGGCAGAACGCGTACGACGCACCGCACAAAGACCCTCCGGCCGTGCCCGGATTCCCCGTGCACGGCGAGACCACGGCTCCGGAAGAGACATGACCAGCACTGCACCCGTCGGCACGACGGCCCACATATCCGACCCCGCACAGGCACAGCGCCGTATCCTGCGCGTCCTGGTCGCCTCCCAGGTCCTCAGCGGCGCGGGCCTCGCCGCAGGCGTCACCGTCGGCGCCCTCCTCGCCCAGGACATGCTCGCCTCGACCAGCCTCGCCGGGTTGCCCAGCGCTCTGTTCACTGCCGGGTCCGCGCTGGCCGCCGTCGCCGTCGGCCGCATCTCCCAGGCCCGAGGCCGTCGTCCCGGTCTCGCCACCGGATACCTCACCGGCGCCATCGGCTCAGCCGGCGTCATCACCGCCGCCGTCCTGGACAACCCAGTCCTGCTGTTCATCGCCCTGTTCGTCTATGGCGCGGGTACCGCAACCAACCTCCAGGCCCGCTACGCCGGAGCCGACCTTGCCCCACCTGGCCACCGGGCCCGCGCCGTCTCCACCGTCCTGGTCGCCACCACCCTCGGCGGTGTCGCCGGCCCCAACCTTGCCGCGCCGACCGGCACCTTCGCCGAAACCCTCGGCATACCGCACCTCGCCGGGCCCTTCATGCTCTCCGGCGCTGCCTACGCGCTGGCCGCGCTCGTCCTCGCCTTCTGGCTGCGACCCGACCCGCTGCTCCTGGCCCGCACCGTCGCCCAGGCCAAGGAAGCCGACGCCACTACGGACCCGGCCGCCTCCGACGCCGCTGACACGACAGACGGCCGCGGAGGCGTCGTCCTCGGCGCGCTGGTCATGGTCCTCACCCAGCTCGTCATGGTTGCGATCATGACCATGACGCCGGTCCACATACACGACCACGGCCATGGCACCGCCGCCTCCGGCCTCGTCATCGCCATCCACATCGGTGCCATGTACCTGCCCTCACCGCTGACAGGCTGGCTCGTCGACCGCTACGGCCGCATGAAGATCGCCGCGGTCTCCGGAATCACCCTGCTTGCCGCGGGCATCCTCGCCGCCGCAGCACCCGGTGACTCCGTCGGCCTCCTCGCGCTCGCTCTGGCCCTACTGGGGCTGGGCTGGAACTTCGGCCTCGTCTCCGGCACCGCGATCATCACGGACACCGTGCCGCTCGCCACCCGTGCCAAGACTCAGGGCATGGTCGACGTCTCCATCGCCATCGCCGGCGCCACCGGCGGCATGGCCTCCGGCATCATGGTCGCCGCCACCAGCTACCCCGCCCTCGCCCTCACCGGCGGCATCCTCTCCCTCGCCCTCCTGCCCGCCGTCGCCGCCACCGCCTACCGCCGATGAGCACCATGAACCACTGGTTCCTGCCAGCACTACCTGGACCAGCACGGGATCCCCCGATTGAAGTCCTGGCGAGCCGTCAGCAGCTGACCTCGACCACGGCAAGATCCCCGACAGAGTAAATGCCTGACACCGCGAGCCCAGTCGTCAATCAGCGCCAGCCCGGGTTATCGGTGGGCAGGAACCTCCCGAAGAGAGACTCGTACTCATCGCCCGACTCAGTGACCACCACGTGGCCCGGTTCGGTGCTGGTCACTGCGTCCCGCAGCCGGACGACGAGTTCAGGCACGGGCACCCGGCGCAACGACAGAGCCGCGGCGACGCGGGCCCGGTGCTCGGCGATCTCGGGTTCGTCACGAACCAGGTCCCTTTCAAGGAGCGCAGCGGCGGCCTCCATGGCCTCCAGGCTTCCGCCACCGGAGAACTTCAGGCAGTCCTGCCACACAGCCAGGCCAGTGATGATCTCCAGCGCGGCCTTCAAGTCGTCAGTGACAACGCCGCCCTGTCCCTCAGAACTCGCGAACACCACAGGTCGGCGTCCGTCCTGGTCATGGCACAGGAAGAAGGTTCCGCCAGCCCAGTCACCAGCGATGGGCTCCAGCGCGGCATCCGAGGCCGCTCGGACCGCCTCGCCGTGTTCGTTGCGGGAGATGCCGAACTCGAAAGACGAATGCAGCAGGTCAGCGATGCCGGAGGTGTCCCGGATCAATGCGAGCAAATGATCGGGTGAGGTCACGGCGCGGACCCTAACAGGAGCCACTGACACGGACCCGGGACAACGAGCGAAGAAGCACCTCGCCGGAAGCGAAGGGCGAACGGTGGTCCCACACTTGGAGATCAATCAGTTAGTTCAGAGAAGCCTGCATCCGCTGCCCGATGCTGTCGATCAATCCCAAGATGTTGCCCCGCCTGGAGGAGCTGGATGCCGATCTGCTGGCCCGCCGCCATCGCGCGATCGACGAAGGCCGGCGCGGTGAGGTCGAAGGCCTCGACCTCACCCTGGGGTTACTGAGCAGCAAGCGCGCCCAGGCCCACCGAACTGCCTCGATGGGCAGGGTCGACTTGGGCATGCCCACCTTGCGGCAGCACCCCCGCCGCGGCGCACGACCTCCGTCGGCTCGCAGGGAGGCGGTGTGCTGCCTTCGGCCGTCAGCTCGCCATTGGCCTTTTGAGCCGTCGCCGTGCCCGGCCGTGTTTCACGCCGGGGTGGCTGTGTCACTCTCCGGGATGTCATTTCGACGCACGAACCTGGAACCGCCGACGCCGACAAGGATGATGAGCGGTGAGCCAGCCTGCCGTGCGGTCCGGGCTTCCGCCCGCGAAGGGCCCGGGACGGACCGATCGTTCGCTGTTCCTGGCCCATCACAGCGCCCGGGACCGGTCCATCGCCGAAAACCTATGGCTCGCCGACCGACCGTGGCCCAGCCGACGAGTCGAGAACGGGAGGCTCAGCGGGCCAGCAGCTCCTGGATCGCCGCCGCGATCTCGTCGGGTGCCTCCTCGGCCATGAAGTGCCCCGCTCGGGTCAGCCGGTGGTCCAGGTCCGGCGCCCACGCCTTCCACATCCCGGCAGCGTCGTAGCCCAGCTGCGCGCCCCAGTCCTGCTGGACGACCGTCACGGGCATGGCCAGCTGCGACCCGGCGTCCAGGTCCGCTTGGTCGTGCACGACGTCGATGCCCGCCGAGGCCCGGTAGTCGGCGACGATCGACGTCACCGCCGCGGCGCTCGCCCGCAGGTACTCGGCACGCACCTCCTGCGGCATGGCGGTCGGGTCGTTGGCCCAGGCGTCGAGGAACGAGCCGAAGAACGCGTCCGCACTGTTGGCGATCATCGCCTCCGGCAGGCCCGGCGGCTGCGCCATGAGGAAGAGGTGGTAGCCGACCGCCGCCGAGGCGCCGTGCAGGACGTTCCACATGTCGAGCGTCGGCACGATGTCGAGGATGCCCAGGTGCGTGATGGTCTCAGGGTGGTCCAGCCCCGCCCGGAAGGCGACCAGGGCGCCCCGGTCGTGGCCGACGAGGGCAAAGCGCTCGTGGCCGAGCGCCGTCGCCAGGGTCACGATGTCGGCGGCCATGGTGCGCTTGGCGTACACATCGGGGTCGGTGGCCGCCGGCTTGTCGCTGGCGCCGTAGCCCCGCAGGTCAGGACAGATCACCGTGTGCTCGTCGGCGAGCCGCTCGGCGACGAGTCGCCACATCAGGTGGGTCTGGGGGAAACCGTGCAACAGCACGACCGGGCTGCCGCTGCCGCCGACAGCGGCAGCAAGCTCCACACCGTCCGCACCGGGCAGGCGGATGTGATCGAAGCCGGGAAGGGTGAGCGTCATGAAAGGCCATCTTTCCTGGTGGGGACTGACCGGATCAGCCTGGGCGACGGCGATCAGCAGCCGATCAGTACGGTTGGGCGCAGCCGACCCCTGGCACAGAGGATGGGGGCATGCGAATCGACGTGCTCGGTGCCGTGCGGGCCTTCCGCGACGACGGCAGCCCGGTTGACCTGGGCGGGCCCCGCCATCGCGAGGTACTCGCCCGGCTCGTCGCCGCCGAGGGACGGATGGTCACCACCGACACCCTTGTCGACGACCTGTGGACCGATCCGCCGGCCCGCGCCGTGGGCGCTTTGCGTACGTTCGTCGCCGCGCTGCGCCGCGCCCTCGAACCCGACCGGCCGCCCCGCAATCCGCCGCGCGTACTGGTCACCGAAGGTCCCGGCTACGCGCTGCGCCTGCCGCGCGAGGACGTGGACGTCCATCGGTTCCAGGACACCCTGGCCCGCGCCCGGCACGCCCCCGACGCGGTGACCGGCCTCGGCGCGGTACTCGCGGCCTGGCGCGGACCCGCCTACGCCGATGTGACCGGCTCCGCGTGGGCGCAGCGCGAGCGGACCCGACTGGAGGAGTTGAGGTTGGAGGGGGTGGAACTGCGCGCCCGCATCCTCCTCGATGCCGGGGAAGGGGCCGATCTCGTCGCCGACCTGGGTGCCCACGTCGCCGAACATCCGTGGCGCGAGCCGGCCTGGGCGCTCCTTGCCCGCGCGCTCCACCGCGCGGGCCGCCAGGCCGACGCGCTGGCCACCCTCCGCCGCGCCCGCGCGATGCTCGTTGATCAACTCGGGCTCGACCCTGGTGCCGACCTCCAGCGCCTGGAGACGGACATCCTCAACGGGTCCGTGCCCCTCGAAGGCGCACGTACCGCGTGGACCGGCCCTGGTGTCCGGCTCGGCCCGCGCACCACCGTGGAGCTGGCCCGCACCCTCGCACTGGCGGGTGGCGACGCCCTCATCCGCTCGCGGCGCGACCGCCTCGCCGCCGTCCAGGCAGCGGAACGCACGGGAGACCTCTCCCTGACCGCCCGGATCATCGGCGCCTACGACGTGCCCGCCATCTGGAGCCGGGCCGACGACCCCGAGCAGTCCCGCGCCGTCGTCGCGGCTGCCGAGCGCACGCTCACCGCACTCGGCCCCGACGGCCCCGCCGACCTGGCCGCCCGCCTCCTGGCCACGGTCGCCGTCGAGAGCCGCAGCGCCGATCTGTCCGGGACCGAGCTGAAGCGCGCGCGACAGGCGGCACGGCAGGCCGAGGCACTGGCACGGGACCTGGCCGATCCCGCCCTGCTGGCGTTCGCCCTCAACGGGGTGTTCCTGCAGTCCTTCACCCGCCCCGGGCTCGCGGCGGTACGGGACAGGACCGGCGCCGAGATCCTCGACCTGGCCACCCGGCACGAGCTGCCGAACTTCGCCGTACTCGGCCGGCTCGTCCGCCTGCAATCCGCCTCATCCCTCGGCGACCTCGACGCCGCAGCCTCGCACGCCGAGGCCGCCGAACAGCTCGCCGCCACCACCGAGGCGCCTCTCGTCTCCGTCCTCACCGGGTGGTTCCGGGCCCGGGCCACGGCCGCCCGCAGCACCGAACCCGGCGGACCGACCGCCGCCACGGCCGCAGCGCACTACCGCGCTGCCGAGGGCGCCCTCCAGACGGCCGGAATGCCGGGGCTGCACCGTGGCCTGTTCCCGCTCGCTCTACTGGGGCTGCGTCTGCTGCACGATCGGCCCGCGCCCACCGATCCGCACCTCGACTGGGGCCCGTACCGCCCCTGGGCGCGACCCCTCGTACTGCTCGCCCAGGACCGGGTCGAGCAGGCCCGTGCCGCCCTCGCCGCGGTGCCCGAACCACCGCCTGACCACATGCAGGAGGCGCTGTGGTGCCTGACTGCCCGCGCCGCCGTACGCCTCGGCGAGCGCAGAATCGCCGCACGCGCCGAGGCTGCCCTGCGCGATGCCCATGCAGAACACGCCGGCGCCGCCAGCGGCATGCTGACCCTGGGCCCGGTGGCGCGGTATCTGGCAGAGGCGGAGGCATGCGCCGGAGCGGGGTGAGCGACAGCAATCCGCGAGCCCCGAGCCCGTGCGCGCCCGCCCCACGGCCCCGGCGTGATCAGGTCGCCAGGGTGTTCAGAGGGCGTCCATCGCCGCCGCCAGGCGGTCGGTGACGGTCCCGGCGCCGCGCGTGATGATCCAGTTCGCGAAGGTCGCCATGGCGATCTGGGCGACAGCCCTGGCAGGGTGCGATGCATTCGGGGCTTGGGTGTTGGTTTGTGCAATGTGCCTTATTCGTTGTGACCCGGCTGGTCAGGGCGGTTGTTGTTCGGGGTCCGGTTCGAGGATTGAGCGGGCGGCGTTCGCGTAGCGGATGGCGGATCCTGTCGCTGCCTCCCCTGTCGGTGAAGCGCGGCGGCAGTCCGGCGTACCGCCGCGCATGCCCGTCGCCGCGGCGGGTACGACCCCTCCCGTACGGGGGCGTTGCGGAAGCGGCTGAAGAGCGAGGGGTGTCGGAAGTGATTCGAAAGCTGCAGGCGGTCGCGCTGGACTGCGCCGATCCGGTACGGCTCGCGGAGTTCTACGCGGATCTGCTCGGCGGGCGGGTGGTCGCGGATCCGGAGGATCCCGACTGGGTCGAGGTGCACGGGTTCGAGGGGACGCCGCTGGCCTGCCAGCGGGTGGACGGCTACCGAGCGCCCGAATGGCCCGGCCAGGAGCGCCCCCAGCAGCTCCACCTGGACTTCGACGTGGACGACCTCGACGGCGAGGAGAAGCGGGCGCTCGCCCTCGGCGCGACCGTGCTGGAGCGGACGGATCAGCTCCGCCCGGGGGCCAACTGGCGGATTTACGCGGACCCGGCCGGCCATCCGTTCTGCCTCTGCCTCCACTGAGTCCACCAGGCCCATCGCAGTCACTGAGGCGCCGCGTCAGGATCGGCCGTCGGGCGGGGACTTCGGCCCCGGGTTCGATCAACCAGGCGCAGCCCAGCGACACGGCCGGCACCAGCGCGTCGACGCGGGTGTGGTGGGTTTGTGCAATGTGTTTGAGAAGTCGACTGGTCCCGGTGCACGATCGACCTCGCCGCCGCCCTCATCTGCTACCGCCTCCACACCAACTGAGGCGATCTTTTATTGGTTTGCCGTCAGCCAGCCCGGTCGGATAGGAAGCTTGCATGCTAAAGGGCAGCAAGGTCGGGCTCAGGGCCCGGCACGAGGACGACATCCCGATCCTGCAGGCCGAGCTCGCCGACGACGTGGTCAACGCCTCGCGGGCCGCAGGCGGACCGTGGCGGCCGATCACGCCCGGCTCGCAGGAGTCGCAGTTCGTGGTGGACGACAAGGAGCAGCGGAACGTCCCGTTCTCCGTGGTGGAGTTGGACGGCGGCACGCTGGTCGGCGCCGCGACGCTGTGGGGCATCGACAACCACAACCGATCCGCGCACGTCGGGCTGGGGCTGCTGCCATCCTCCCGCGGCAAGGGCTACGGCACCGACGTGGTCGCGGTGCTGTGCCACTACGGTTTCGTCGTGCGCGGCTTGCAGCGGCTGCAGATCGAGACACTGTCGGACAACGCCGCGATGCTGCGCTCCGCCGAGCGCAACGGCTTCGTCCGCGAGGGCGTGCTGCGCTCCTCGGCCTGGGTGATGGGCGAGTTCCTGGACGAGGTGCTGCTCGGGCTCCTCGTCCAGGACTGGAAGCCGGACTCGAAGGGCTAGTGTCCTGCGCCAGAGATCCGTCGGCAGAAGTGAGCGAGGAAGTCGAGGATTTCTTCGGCTGTCTTGGTCCAGATGAACGGCTTGGGGTCTTCGTTCCAGTCTTTGACCCACGCGCGGATGTCGGCTTCGAGGGCCTGGACGTCCTTGTGTGCGCCACGGCGGATCTTCTGGTCGGCCAGGAAGCCGAACCACCGCTCGACCTGGTTGGTCCAGGATGAGCCGGTCGGGGTGAAGTGCATTTGGCATCCTCCCCCTCTTTTAAGAGGGGAAGGATGCCAAGAACAACGGATCCGTCGGACAGCTTGAACGTGTCGGTCAGATGCGGCTTGAGCTGGAACTTCCGCCAGATCCGGCCGACGGTGGACTTCGACAGGCCGCTGTGCTCGGCCATCGACTTCCGTGACCAGCGGGTGGCGTTCTTCGGGACGTGCTCCAGCGTCGTGACCACGACCGCCTCGACCTGATCGACGCTGATGGTGGGCGGCCGGCCCGGCCGGGGCTCGTCAACGAGGCCGTCCAGGCGGTGGGCGAGGAAACGCCGCCGCCACTTGCGGACCGTGTCGGCGCTCACCCGCAGATCCCGGGCGACCGCCACGATCGGCGGCACCTCCGGCCCCGCGCACGCCAGCACAATCCGTGCGCGCCGGGCCTGGGCCGATGTGGCCCGACGCGTCCACCGCTCCAACACCGCCCGCTCCTCAGCGGACAGCAGCAGCGGTTCCAGCTTCGGGCCCCGACGAGGAACTGGCGCACCAGCAGCAGAAGTCACACAACAACTAACGATCAACTACTGGCGCAGGACACCAGTAGGGCTTGGTCAGGGGGCCCACACTCCCGCCACAGGGGGACAACCCAGGCCCCAAGAGCGGCCCCAGCGCCCGTCAAACACTCCCGTCATCGGGGTTGGTTGCGCGCAACACCTGAGGACCTCGGAATTACTCCTCCCCGCGCTCCCGGTTGCTGCGATCGGGCGACGCGCGGCATGTGGAGCGTCGGCTGTCAAGGCTTCGGCACCATGCTGAATGGCATGCCTCAACTGCTGGGCAGGGTGTCGCCGTGCCGCCCTGGTTACCCGTTCCCGTCCATTCCGGCCCGTGGTCCGTCGCACCGCCGGGCTCGGGTACCCGGCCGGTCCGTCGTCGCCGCTCTCCTCGGCCTGCTTGTCCTCCTGGCCCCCGCCCTCACCCCAGGCGGCTTTACCGGTCAGGCGGCGATCGGTCCGCCGGCTGCCGCCGTGATCACCGCCGGCCATGACTCCGGCACGGCTCTGGCCGGGTTCATGATCCAGTCGACCGCCCTGGTGACGGACCCGGCGGCCGAGGTGTCCAGCCCCGGCTATCCGACGAAGGGCTGGTACCAGGCCGGCCCTCGCTCCACCGTTCTCGCCGCCCTGCTGGCGGCCGGCGTCCACCCCGACCCGTTCCACTCCACCAACCAGAAGCTGATCCCTGCCGCCGACTTCACGGTCCCGTGGTGGTACCGGTCCGATTTCTCGGTCGACGACAGCCGGGTAGGTCGTACGTATCTTGACTTCAGCGGGGTAACCTCTGCCGCCGACGTCTTCGTCAACGGCCGTCAGATCTCGACGGCGAGCAAGGTCGCCGGCACCTACACCCGACACGAGCTGGACATCACTGCTCTGATCAGGCCGGGCACCAACACGGTCGCCTTCCGGGTCCAGCCCAACGACCCGCGCAAGCACCTCACCGTGGGCTGGCTCGACTGGCTGCAGCCGCCACCGGACCGGAACATGGGCATCGTCCGTGACGTCGTCGTCCGCCGCGGCGGCCCGGTGGTCCTCCGTGACGCCCACGTCGTCACCGACCTGGCCGTGCCGTCGCTGGCCTCCGCCGACCTGACCGTCAAGGCCCGCCTGCGCAACGACTCACCCGACACCGTCACGGCGCTCCTCTCCGGCACGGCCGGGCCCGCAGCCCTCAGCCGACGGGTGACGCTGGCGCCCGGGGAGAGCCGAACCGTGGTCTTCTCCCCGGCCGACCACCCCCGACTCCATGTGCCTTCGCCACGCGTATGGTGGCCCGCCGGGATGGGCGGGCAGCCCCTGTACGACCTCGACCTGAAGGTGACGGTCGACGGGGTCATCTCCGACACCGCACACACCGCCTTCGGCATCCGCGACGTGCAGGCGCCGATCAATGCCGACGGCGCGCGTCAGTACCGGATCAACGGCCGTCCGCTGCTGATCAAGGGCGCGGGCTGGTCCCCCGACGAGTTCCTGCGCTGGGACCCCGCCTACGCCGAGCACCGCATGCAGTACGTCCGCGACCTGGGCCTGAACACGCTGCGTCTGGAAGGCCATCTCGAGCCCGACGAGTTCTTCGACCTCGCCGACCGGTACGGAATCCTCACGATCGCCGGCTGGGAGTGCTGCAACAAGTGGGAAGGGGAGGTCAACCCCGCGGAGTCCGGGGAGAAGTGGGACGCCGCCGACCACGCGATCGCCCAGGCGTCGATGGCCGCCGAGGCGGCCCGGCTGCGCCACCACCCCAGCGTGATCTCGTTCCTGATCGGCAGCGACGCAGCGCCCAACGCCAAGATCGAGTCGGGATACCTCAAAGCGCTGCGGGCGGCCGACTGGAAGGTGCCCGTGATCCCTTCCGCCTCCGGGAAGTCGACACCCGTCACCGGCCGCTCCGGGATGCGGATGACCGGCCCCTACGACTGGGTGCCGCCCGGCTACTGGTACGACAAACGCGAGGGAGGAGCCACCGGCTTCAACTCCGAGACCAGCGCCGGTCCGAGCATTCCCACCCTCGACACACTGCGGCGGATGCTGACCCCGGCCGAGCTGGAGACCCTCTGGAAGCAACCCTCCGCTCCCCAGTACCACCGCTCTCCCTCACCCACATTCTCGACACTCAAGCTGTACAACGCCGCGCTCGCCGGCCGATACGGACGCCCGACCGATCTGGGCGACTACGTGCGCAAGGCCCAGCTCGCCCAGTACGAGAACGTCCGGGCGCAGTTCGAGGCGTACTCCCGCAATGCCAAGGACAACACCCGGCCCGCGACCGGCGTCATCTACTGGATGCTCAACAGTGGCTGGACCTCCCTCCACTGGCAGCTCATCGACCGCTATCTCGACCAGAACGGGGCCTACTTCGGCGCGAAGAAGGCCAACGAACCCCTTCACATCCAGTACGGCTACGACCACCGCACGGTGAGCATCGTCAACAACCGCACAACCGCCGCCTCGGGGCTGAAGGCCCGGGTCACGCTCTTCAACACCGACGGGACCAAGAAGTACGACCGCACGGTGACCGGTGTCGACGTCGAAGCCCGCGGCGTGACCACCACCTCGCTGACCCTCCCCGCCAAGGTCCCGGGCCTGGCAAGGACCTACCTGGCCCGGCTGCAGCTCACCGACACCGTCGGCCGGGAACTGAGCCGCAACGTCTACTGGCTCTCCACCCGCAACGACGTCCTCGACTACGCCAAAACCGACTGGTACTACACCCCCACCACCTCCTACGCCGACCTGACGGGACTGAGCTCGATGCCGCAGATCACCTTGGACGTGACAGCCACAACGAAGGTCACCAGGGCCGGCACATCGACGACGACCGTGACCCTCCGCCACCCGGGCACCACGAACGCCCCCGTGCTGCTCACCGACGTCGACCTGGTCTCCGCGGACGGGAAGATTCCCACGCTGCCTGTCCACTGGAACGACAATCAGATCAGCCTGTGGCCGGGCGAATCAGCAACTCTGGTGGCCTCCCATCGGACAGTCGATCCGAACCGCACCCCACGCGTACGTGTCTCTGGATGGAACGCCCGGGCCGTCACCGTTCCGTCCCGCTGACGATGCCGCATCACAGATCGGTCTCCCCGCTCGGTGGCACCGGCTTCCCCCGCAAACGGCCCTTCCGTGTGAACGAAGCCGAGAGGCTGATGGTGGCGCATGCAGCGGCGCCAGGCCCACCTCGGACCACTGGCACGTCACCGAGCGGCACGAGGTGCTGTGCCAGTTGACCAAAGCGCATCGACGCGATGTGCCGGCGTGTGCACCGCGCCTTCCCCGCCCCGCTGCTGGTTGCCGACGAGGCGTGGACATCGTCGGCGAGCGGGGCGGGCAGATCGTGTGCTTCGCCGACAGTCGCGGCGCACGGGTGGGATCGTCGAGAGCATCGGCCGGGCACTGCGGCCGAACCCGGAGGGCGCGACGAAGGTCGGCCGGATCACCGTGCCAGTCTTCATCGGGTCTGACGAGAACCCGGACGACATGGTCGTCTCCGCCGGCTTCCGTCCCTCGGTAGCCGTGCTCCAGGGCCCGCACTCGCATGATGAACGACTCGTCGAACAGCTCGCTTTCCGCGCCCTGACCAGGACCAGGCACGAGCGCAAGGGTGCACGTCCGGCGCGACGCTGACGGCCGGATCGTCCAAGCCAGTGCCGACGGCAAGGAGCGGGGCGGGACGCCACCGAGGGCCCCAGCGGAGTCGGCTCTGCCGCACTTCTCCAGCCCGCGCGACGCGGGAGGAATCGCCTCATGAGGTCGCGACGCGGAGCGTCGCCGCGTCTGCTGTGTGCCGGGCGCGGAGCGTGCGTGCGGCTGCCCGGCGGGAGCCGGGAAAGGTCAACAACCGTCCCGCCGGTCACCGGTCGGGGTGATCGCCGGACGAACGGCGGTCACGTGTGCGGTGGTCGTACTACGGTCCGATGTCGTGAAGTTGGTGGTGCAGGTGAAGCTGCTGCCGACGCCCGGGCAGGCGTCGGCGCTTGAGGCGACCCTGCGCGCCTGCAACCGGGCCGCCACCCACGCATCCGCCGTCGCCTTCGCCAGGGATCTGAAGGACCGCAACGCTCTCCAGTAGGAGGTGTACGCGGACCTGAAGGTGACCTTCGGGTTGTCCGCGCAGCCGGCGGTGCGGGCGGTGAAGAAGGTCGTCGACGCCTACGCGGCCCTCAAAGCCAGTCTGCGGGCCGGGAACCTGGGACCGCCCACCTCCAAGCGGTACCGCAGAGCGGTCGGCACCCCGATCGTCTTCCGTCCGCAGGCGGCCCAGCCGTTCGACGACCGCTGCCTGTCCTGGCAGTACGACGCGCGCACCGTCTCCATCTGGACCGTGGACGGGCGGATGAAAGGAATCCGGTTCGCCTGCTCATCCGACCAGCTCAAGACACTCGTGCAGTACCGCAAGGGCGAGAGCGACCTCATCGAGCACGGCGGAAAGTGGTTCCTGGTCGCCACCTGCGACACCCCCGATCCGGAGGTGTACGAGCCGGCTGACTTCATCGGGGTGGACCGGGGCATCGTGAACCTGGCCACCACGTCCGACGGCACCAACCACCAGGGGCGGCGGCTGTCGCGCTACCGGCGCTGGCAGGCCCGCAAACGCGCCGAGCTCCAGGCCAGGCGCACCCGCTCGGCCACCCGCCGCCTCGCCCGCCGGGCGCAGCAGGAGCGGCGGCACGCAACGCACATCAACCACCGGATCAGCAAGGAGATCGTGTCCGTCGCCCCACGCACCGGTCGCGGCATCGCCGTCGAAGAGCTCGGCGGGATCCGCGAGCGGGCACGGCTTCGCCGCGACCAGCGGGCCACCCTCTCCTCCTGGCCCTTCCACCAGCTCGGACAGCACCTCGCCTACAAAGCCAGGCGGGCCGGGGTGCCGTTCCTGGAGGTGGACGCGGCCCACACCTCGCAGCGCTGTCCGCGCTGCGGGCACACCGAACGGGCCAACCGGCCCGACCGGAACCATTTCCAGTGTCGTCGGTGCGGGCTCGCTGGCCCGTCCGACGTCGTCGCCGGGGTCAACGTGCGCGACCGCGCACGCTCGGCGTGGGTGTTCGTCACCACACCCGCACCCTCCCCCTGACGCTGCAGGGGGCTGGGTGGATGCGACCCGTGACCGTCCTGTCGTGGGGGGCAGTCGGGAGCGCGACGAGGTGTGAACGACCGAGTGCACAAGCTCGGCCGTTCACGGCCGCGAAGGTGACGTCGGGCGCGTGCCGGAGCTTCTCACTTGAGGCCGCTGAGCATCACGCCGCGGATGTAGTACTTCTGCAGCAGCAGGAAGAGGATCAGGACCGGCAGGATGCTCAGGACGAGACCGGCCATGACGATCGGCATCGTGCGGGTCGGGTCCACGTAGTCCTGCAGGAGCTGGATGCCGACGGGCAGGGTCATCACGTCCGGGTTGGCGGTCGAGATGAGCAGCGCCCAGATGTACTCGTTCCACGCCTGGACGAAGGTCAGCAGACCGAGCGTCAGCACGACCGGCCTGGTCTGCGGCACGACGATCCGCCACCACACGGCGAACTCGCCGGCACCGTCGATGCGCGCGGCCTCCAGGACCTCGTCCGGGATCGAGACCATGAACTGGCGCATCAGGAAGATTCCGAAGCCGTTGACGAGGAACGGCATGGCGAGCGCCGCGATGCTGACGGTCAGGCCCGCGCCCCCACGCCCGAACAGGTCGTTGCCGCCCGCAAGTGGCCAGTGCACCAGGATCAGGAAGTGCGGGATGAAGAAGAGGAACGGGGGGAACATCATCGTCGACAGCACGAGCCGGAAGATCAAGTTTCGGCCGGGGAAGCGGAGTTTGGCGAGCGCGTAGCCGGCGAGCGACGACGTCAGCAGCACCGATCCGGTGATCACTGCGGTTGCGATGACGCTGTTGCGGAAGAGCACCGGCAGATCGAGCTGGTCGATCGCCGCCCGGTAGTTCGACAGGTCGAACGCCTTGGGCAGGAACCGGTACGGCAGCGTGCCGGCCTCACCGGCCCCCTTGAACGACGTCATCACCATGTCGAGGAACGGCACCACCGTGAGCACGGCGCCGGTCACGACCACCAGATACGACAACCACGGGAAACGGCGGCGGATCATGCGTCCTCCCCCTTGCGCCGGAAGAGCCACAACTGCGCCAGGGTGACCACGAGGACCACCACGAACAGCACGAAGGCGGCGGCGCTCGCAGGGCCCCACTGGCCGTACGAGAAGGCCTGCCGGTACATCTCCAGGGCAGCCACGTTGGTCGCGTCACCCGGCCCGCCCTTGGTCATCACGATGATCAGCGCGAACGACTGCAGGCCGCTGATGAACTGGGTGATGCACACGAGCAGCAGGGACGGCCGCAGCAGCGGCAGTGTGATCTTCCAGAAGACGGTGACCGGCCCGGCGCCGTCGAGCGCTGCGGCCTCGTAGTACGACTCGGGAATGGACTTCAGCCCGGCGGTCAGGACGAGGATCGCCGAGCCGACCGAGGCCCAGGCCTGGACGACCACGACGGAGGGCAGCGCGGTGTCGGCGTCCTGGAGGAAGGCCACCGAGCCGAGCCCGAGGGCGTTGAGGACGCCGTTGACGAGGCCGCCCGGCTCGTACATGTACTTCCACACGTTGCCGACGGCGACGACGGTCGTCACGATCGGCAGGAAGTACAGGGTGCGCCACAGACCCTGGAACCGCAGGTTGTCGATGCAGGTGGCGACGACCACGGAGCCGGCGAGCGCGAGGGCCACGGTGCCCAGGGCGAACAGCAGCGTGTTGGTGAGGATCGGCACCAGGAACGTCGATCCGTCCGCGAAGAGGCCCGTGAAGTTGTCCGTTCCGACCGGTTGGATGCCGCCGAGGTCGAACCCGGCCCAGCGGGACATCGACAGCAGCAGCGCGAAGCCGAGCGGCAGGATCAGGAAGACGGCGAAGAACAGCAACGTCGGCGCGAGGAAGAGATAGGCGACGACGGCCTGGCGGCGCCGGGCCCGGGCGCGGCCGTCGACGGCGGGCCCGGCGGAGCGCGTGCTGGGCGCCGCCCGCTCGGTCGTCGCCGGAGTCAGCGCGTTCACCATGAGCGCGACACCACTCGATCGACCTGACGGCGGGTGGTGCGCAGTGCCTGGTCGACCGACTGCTGACCGGTCCACAGCGCCTCGATGTTCTTGCGCAGCAGCGATTTGGCCTGTTGTGCGCCGGGCACGTTCGGCTCCGGCACCGAGTACGCCAGCGCGCCCAGGAAGGGGCGCAGGTTTGCATCGCTGTGCGCGCCCAGGAGCCTGCGCATGTCATCGGCGCGGCCGGTCAGGGAGCCGACCGACAGCTGTAGGGAGCTCATCCGGGTCGCTTTCCCACCCTCCTTGGCGCTTCTGACGTTCACTTTCTCGGTGTTGAGCCAGCGCAGGAACTCCCAGGCCGCGCGTGGGTGCTTGCTGGCCGCGTTGACCCCCAGCATGAAGCCGGTGGAGAGCGTGGCGCGCTTGCCGTCCGCCTCGGGAAGGGGCAGCGGCGCGACGCCGACGTCGCGGTAGTCCTTTCCCATCAGGGTCTTCAGGCTCCCGGTCCACCAGCCGGCGCTGACCACCATGGCCACCTGCCCGGACCGGAACGCCTTGTAGACGTTGACACCGGGGGCGCTCGCACCTCTGACGACGAGGCGGTGCTCCAGATCGAACACGGCCCGTCCGGCCGGCGAGTCGATGGCGGTGCTCCTGCCGTCCTCGGAGACGAACCGGCCGCCGGCGGCGTTGAGCAGGGCAAGTGTCTGGCCGACGGTGGTGGAGTCGTCAACGGTCGACAGCCCGAAGCCCTGGACCAGTGTGTTGCCGTACCGGTCCCGCCGGGCGGTGCGGTAGGCGGTCTCCTCCAGCTCCCGCCAGGTGCGTGGCGGGCCGTCGATGCCGGCTTCGCGCAGCAGCCGCTTGTTGTAGTAGAGGGCGTACGTCTGCACCTCGGTGGGGTAGCCGTAGACCTGGCCGCCCACCGAGGCGGCGTCGACCGCAGCTTCGCTGTAGCCGCGTGTGATCTCCTCGGCGTGCTCCCACGGAGCGGGCCGCAGGACGCCGGCCTGGACCAGCTGGCCGTTCCACAAGCAGTACGGGTGGAGGATGTCGGCGCCCAGGCCTGCGGCCTGCCGGACCATGAACGTGGTCAGCAGGTCCGTGAACTCGACGGCCTTGGTCTGCACCTTGACCCGGTCGTGGCTGGCGTTCCACTCGTCGACCGGGCCCTGTAGGGCCTCCTTGAGCACCCCGCTCGCGTAGTGGGAGAGCAGCGTGAGGACGATCGGATCCCCGGGCCGCCCGGTGCCCTGGTGCGATGCGCATCCGGAGGCGAGCAGCGCCGAGGGGAGCGCAAGCGCGAAGTGGCGGCGGCTCAGGCCGCTGGTGCGGCGTGCCGGCGTCATCCAGCAACCTCCCGGCGCATCACGCGGAACACCCGGGTCGTGGTGAAGCCGGTCTTGCGGTACATGTGGCCTGCCGGGGACTGCGCGCCGGTCCACAGGAACCACGCGGAGTGCGCGCGGCGCGCCCGCATCCTCTCCAGGACCAGGTGCAGGAGGACCTCGCCGAGTCCGATGCCGCGCATCTCCTCCAGCACGCCGATCGGGCCGAACCGCTCGTCCACCGCGTCGAACGCCCCGTGCATCGCCCAGCCGACCATGCGGCCCGAAGGGTCCCGGACGACGACGATCCGGTCGAGCGGTGTGCCCGCGGCCAGACACGCCCGGATCGTACACGCCCAGTCCGGACCGAAGTGGCTCCCGGCGAGCGCGAACAGATCCACCAGGTCGTCGTCGGACGGGGTGGCGAACCGGTAGCCCTGCGCCGTCAGTTCCTCCACGCGGCGCGCGACGTCCTCCGGGAAGCGATAGCCCACCAGGCCACGGTCCATCGCCTCCGCCTCGTACAGCGTGCGAAAGCCCAGGGACCGAAGGAGCAGGGCCGCTTCCGGGTACGTCTCGGCGTCCAGGCCGGGCAGGACGTAGTTCGGGGTGTACGAAGAGAAGTCCACCCGGGTGCGGCCGTGGCGGTGCAGCCAGTCGAGGGCGTCGGCCAGCAGCCGGCGGCCGAGGCCGCGCCTGCGGGCGGCCGGGTCGACGAAGAAGAACGGGATCCAGCCCTGCTCCGGCTCCAGGTCGGTGCCGGTCATCGGCGTCAGACGGCGCACCGCGTAGGCCGCACCGACGACACGGTCCCCCTCGACGGCAACCCGAAGACCCTCCGGATCGAAGTTGGCGTCGAGCAGCACCAGGGAGCGGAAGCGGTCCGCAGTGACGGGGTCGGCCGGCGCACTGCGCCGCCACACCTCCACCACCTGCGGTCCGTCGCCCGCGCGAAAGCCACGGATGTCGGCCCGGGATGTCGTTGTGCGATCGGTCATCGGCGGGGTTGTCCTTCCATACACCGGTCAGGGACGGTGTCGAGCGTCGCCTGCAGAGCTGCTGCGGTCTGGTGTGGGATGCGCTGCGCCACGGCGATCAGGGTTCGGTTCATGAGGGCGCGTGGGGCGATGAGGCGGTCCGCGCCCGGCTGCTCGGTGGGGGCGGGTGGCTCGGCCCAGGGTGTCCGTGGCGGCTGTCGGCTCTGCGTCAGCGTCCGCTTCCGTCAGGGGAACAGCAGCAGGTCGCGCGGTGCGGCAGCAGATCTCAGGGATATAGCGGCATGTCGTCGCCGGCCCATCGGCCGGGTGGCGTCGGCAGTGGGTCGTCGCCCGCGTCGACGGCACGCCGTAAACGGTCGGACCCCCCACAGCAGGTCGATGAAGGGACGTTGGTCGCTGCCCTCCATACCGCTGTCAGCAGCGCGCCACGCGAAGTGGTCCGGGTACAGCCGCCGCGGCGTATTGAGCATCGCCACGGCGGTACGTACGGGAGCGAAGACCTCGCGGTCGGTGACATGGAGCTGGACTCCGCGCAGCAGCCGCCCGGCGTGTTTGTGGAACGCCGGTACGAACCACAGAACAGGGAAGTGCACACCCGGCAGGTCGAGCTCGGCGAGCGAGGGCGCGAACCGCGCGTCGATGTACGGGGCTCCGACGATCTCGAAGGGCTGCGTGGTGCTCCGGCCCTCCGAGAGGTTCCTGCCCTCGAACAGGCACGTCCCGTGGACGGTGGCCGTAGCGGGCGTCGGGATGCTCGGCGAGGGCGCGACCCACGGCAGGGCGGTTGCCTCCGCGTCCATGGCACGCTGCCGGTTGACGACCTGGATCACCGTCAAGTCGACTGTACTGCTCGCTACATGGGACACGACCGCGGCGTTGCGATACCAGGCGAGCTCGCCGCAGGTGAGCCCGTGCCGGACGGATACCGCGGCGCGCCCGAAGAAGCTGGCCCACGTCGGGGCGAGCAGCGGGCCCTTGCTGACGAGTCCACCGAGGGGATCGGGCCGATCGGCGACCACGAACCGTACGCCCGTACGGGCCGCCGAGACCATCAGGTCGAAGATGGTCCACACGCAGGTGTAGAACCTGGCCCCGATGTCCTGCAGGTCGTACACCAGGGCGTCGACACCTCTGTCGAGCAGCAGTTTGTCGACGTGCTCGCCGCTGCACCGGTGCGTGTCGTGAACCGGCAGACCGGTGGCGGGATCCGCATGAGCGGCCTCGCTCTCGCCGCCCTGACTGCTCCTGTGCAGTCCGTGCTCGGGACCGAACCGGGCGATCAGCCGCGCGCCGACCTCAAGCAGCGCGGGTGCGGCCGGGCGCAGGTCGGGCAGAACGCCGGTGTGGTTGGTGACCAGCTCGAGTCGGCCGGGCCAGGCGAGTCCGGGCGAGGCGTGCAGTCGTGCGATCCCGGTCGTCACCGCGACGTGGTCGTCCGTGCTCATCCTTTGCCCCGTCTGCCAGTGACATCTCGAAGCCACGGCAAGAAATCTACTGGTATGTCCTGTAGTTACGCAATTGTCGACTACTGCAGCGGCAGCAACCTCGTCGCAGCCGGCCACGCGGTCCTGGGCAAAGACCGCGGCTACCACGCTGCACCGGGCCGCGACGACGTCGGCGCCGGCACCATCCTCCAGGCCGACGGTGACGAAGACGTTCACGCTTTCTGGCAGCGCTGTTCATCGGCTGCGTGGCGGAGGTCTTACCGCTCCTCAGCGGCAGCCCGCTGGCCGGAGCCGTCCTTGTCGGGCTGACCGGCGGGGGCGCCAGCGTCCCCGTGTTGCGCTCCCTGATCCGGTAACTGGGAAGGGGCCGGAGGGTTGTGCCACATGGTCACCGGGGTCCAGGTAGGGCCAGGCCCCGGTCGCCTGACACGAGAGCGTCGCGGCCAACCCTCAGCTCGGGCACGTACTTGTACAGCGTCGTGCGGGAGACGCCCAGCAGCTTCGCGATTGAGGTGACCGTGTTCTCTGGTGGTGTGAGTAGCGCGCGGGCGTGCCGGATCTGCTCCGCGTTCATCGCCGGCGGCCGACTGGCTTCGTTCACTTTCAGCAGCAGCGTTTGTCTGCCGGTTCGGGGAGCAGTTGGTGATCTCTGAGCCCGTGGATGTTCGCGAGAAATGACGTCGGTACCTGAACTTGGTGGCTGACGGGGCCGTCGCTCGGCCATGGCATGCCCGCTACGAGTCGAGGTCCCGACTCGGGGCCTCGGAAACGCGGCGCGTTCGGATCAACAGCCCCGGCGGCTGGGCATCATCTGTTGGTATGAGCGCGTGTGCGCGATCAGGCTTCGATGCCAGCCGCGGTGCCGGGGGGAGGCTCACCATGAATGACTGGACCGAATCCGAGCTGCGGGTCCTCCAGGCCATGGCGACGGGCACGCCGGTCGACTTGCGCTCCGTACGGAGCGTGCGCCTGCGCGCTGAACGGCTGGTCGACATGCTCACCGGCACCGGCCGCGCCGCCGACATGGAGCCCAGGGCACTCAAGGTGCGGGGCGCCCGGATCACTGGCGCGTTCGACCTGGAGGCGCGCGCCCTGCTGTGTCCCGTGCTGCTGCGTGACTGCCACTTCGACGAGCCGGTAATCCTCAGCGAGGCCACCGCCCCTGCGATCCGCCTTCCCGGCTGCCACCTTGCCGCCCTTACCGCCGAGCAGTTGCGGACCACCGGCAGTCTGGAGCTCAACGACGGATTCTCGGCGGCGGGCGGGATACGCCTGTCCGGTGCCGGAGTCGGCGGCTCCCTCAATCTGTCCGGGGCACGTCTCATCGGTACCGGCGGCCGTCCGGCGCTCCACGCCGACGGCATCGCCGTGGAGCAGAGCCTGCTCTGCCGGGACGGCTTCAGTGCCGAGGGCGAGGTACGGCTCGTCGGTGCTCGCGTCGGCGGAGTGATCAGCTTTGACGGCGCGTCACTGCGCAACGCGGGCGGGCGGGTGGGCGCTGTACGCAGTCCGGCTCAGCGCCGAGGGCGACCTGCACTGCCGCCGGGGCTTCACAGCCGAGGGGGAGTTACGGCTGTCCGGTGCCCGGATCGGCGGTGAGCTCAGCTTCGACGGGGCCACGCTGACGAGCCCCGGCGGTCGCGCCCTGTGGGCCGAACGCCTCTCCGTGGCCCAGGACATGCTCTGCCGGGACGGCTTCACCGCGCTGGGCGGGATCCGCATGCCCCGGGCCCGCATCGGCGGTGACTTCAATCTCGACAGCGCCGGGCTGGTCAACCCGGGCGGTGACGCCCTGTGGGCGACTGGCTCGTCGTTGAGGAGGCCATGCGGTGCCGGGACCGTTTCACCGCTGAGGGAACGCTCCTGCTGGTTGGCGCCCGCATCACGCACCTATCACTCAAGGACGACGCCCGCCTCACCAGTCCACAACGCCTGGCTCTGGACCTTGAAGGGGCGCGCGTGGACAGCCTGGTCCTGCGTCCCGGGCAGCGCCCGGAGGGCGGCATCGACCTCACCGACGCACGCGTCGGAACGCTCAGCGACGACCACACCAGCTGGCCAACCACGCCCAGGCTGCTACTGCGGGGCTTCACCTACGACACCCTGTCGAACAACGACATCGACGTCCACGCCCGGCTGCGCTGGCTACGGCTTCACTCGGAGGGGTACGTCCGCCAGATCTACGACCAGCTCGCCGCCGCCTACCGCCGCGCCGGCGACGACGAGGCCGCCCGGCAGGTCGAGATCGCCAGGCTGTGGCGGCACCGGGGCACGCTGCACCCCGCCCGGCGCATCGCGAACTGGATCCTGTACCTGACCGTCGGCTACGGCCATCGCACCTGGCTGGCCGCCCTCTGGCTCGCGGGCCTGCTTACGCTCGGCACCTGCGTCTTCGCCCGCGCCCACCCCGGCCACATCACCCCGTCCGGCGACCGTCCCCCGCCCTTCGACGCGCTCGGCTACACCCTGGACGTCCTGCTGCCCATCGTGGACCTTGGACAGCAGCGCGCCTGGGTGGCGAACGGCGCCGCCATGTACTGGGGCTGGGCACTGACCGCCGCCGGATGGGTACTGACCACAGCCGTGGTCGCCGGGCTGACCGGCGTTCTCAAGCGCGGCTGACGGCAGCGCGGCCGACGGCGTCCGGCTCACGGAACCACGCCATCGGCACTGTCCCGGCAGGCGAGCGGTGCGCCTTCTTCTCGCTGCTCAGCGGCTCCCCATGGCCTTTCTGACCGGCCGCCACGACCTTGTACTTGCGCTCGGTCTCCCGCATCGTCATGCCGCTGCGGTGGTCGCGCCGGATCGCCGCGTACCGGTGTTCGATTGCGGGGGGCTCAGCTCTGTGTGAGACCGCGTACGCCTCCCCGCCTCACGGCCGGGAATGACGCTCCGTCAGCTCGGTGACCGGTGACGGTGCCGACCATGCAGGCCGACACAACGTTCTGGGACTCGCTCGTGTTCGACGGCATCGACGACGTGGACGTCGAAGCAGTGACCGCCGCCTTCGGCACGGTCGACGTCACGGCCAGAGGCCGGGCAGCCAGTGCAGCATGTCCGGACTGCGGCCGCTCCTCGAGCCGAGTGCACGACTCCTACCAGCGCAGACTGAAGGATCTGCCGCTCGCTGGGCAGAGCGTCGTGATCCATCTGACGGCCCGGCGTTTCATCTGCGGCACCGACAGCTGCCCGCGCCGCACGTTCGCCGAGCCGTTCGCGCAGCTGACCGCCCCGTACGCACGCTTCACCACGCGGCTCAACCACGTCCTGGAGCGCCTCGGGCTCGCACTTGCCGGACGGGCCGGCGCCCGGCTGCCCGACCCGCAGCCCAGCACGCCGCGCGTGCTGGGCGTGGACGATTTCGCGACCCGCCGCGGCCAGACCTACTCCACCGTCTTGACCTGCGGAGAAACCCATCGCGTCGTCGACGTTCTCCCGACGCGCGACTCCGGGCCGCTGGCCGTGTGGCTGGCCACCCACCCGGGGTGTGGAGATCATCTGCCGGGACCGAGCGGGCGCCTATGCCGAGGGCGCACGGCTCGGTGCTCCCACCGCGACCCAGGTCGCCGACCGATTCCACCTGTGGCAGGGCATCGGCCGGGCCGTGGAAACCTGCGTCGCTGCCCACCGCGAGTGCCTGAGTACACCAACGCCCTCTGCAAAAGCGGGATGTTGAGGCGTCGAACGACAACTCGGTGCACGTCGGACCGGACCCTGACGGCCGACGGGCCCAGCGCAAGAAGGCCGCACACGCCCTGGTCACGAACTGCTCGCCCAAGGCTACTCGCGCCGGGCGATCGCTCGGCATCTGGGCTGGGGGCTCAACACCGTGCTGCGCTACGCACGCGCCGCCAACTGGCAGGACACCCTTCGGGAGAACCGGCCCCGGCCCAGCCGACTGGACCCCTACAAGCCCTAATTCGTTGGTAGCGGCACCGGCGCGGCTTCTTGGAGCACTGCCGGACTGTTCGAGTACGGGACTGTGACGCCTTCCTGGACCCAGGCTGATGAGGCCTTCACTGAGAGCGGCGCACGGCCCCAGTGCTCGAGGTGATGGCGGGCGCGTGGACGCCAGGCGGACAACCTATACAAGCCCCGGCCTGCGAGGCCTCTAGGTAGAGCGGTGACGTTCGTCGTCTTCACGGCCGCCACCACCCGCGGCGTATTCACTCGTTGGAGTTGGTGGTGCGAGCCCGTTTCACGGTGACCTCTTACCAATCCCGAGCCTCGAGCTCTGGACAAGACCGAGGCCCGTGGGACGCGCTGGTGCTGCGAACGGCTTGTGAGATGTCGG
>NZ_JBHXVG010000056.1:0-36861 GCF_042672405.1 Streptomyces sp. NPDC127197
GCTGGTGCCGCTCTTCGAGGCCTCCCGCGAGCGCGCCCTCCAGGACGCCGCCACCAAGGCCAAGACCCTCGCCGAACGCCTCGCCGCGTAAGCGGGCCCGGTCGAGTGACGGCGCCCGGCGCCCGCGCGGTGTCGCTGCGGGTGTGCCGGGCGTCGTTCAGAACGCGAGACCGACGTGGGCGAGTGCCTGCTTGAGGAGTACGCCGTGACCGCCCGGCATCTCGCTCTGCACCGCCGGGGAGGCCGCCTCCTGCGGGCTGAACCACACCAGGTCCAGCGCGTCCTGACGCGGACGGCAGTCGCCGGTCACCGGGACCACGTAGGCGAGGGACACGGCATGCTGACGCGGGTCGTGGTACGGCGTGATGCCCTGGGTCGGGAAGTACTCGGCGACCGTGAACGGCTGCAGGGAGGCCGGAACCCGGGGGAGTGCCACGGGGCCGAGGTCCTTCTCCAGGTGGCGCAGCAGGGCGTCGCGGACGCGTTCGTGGTGCAGTACCCGGCCGGAGACCAGGGTGCGGCTGACCGTTCCGTCCGGTCCGATGCGCAGCAGCAGGCCGATGCTGGTGACTTCACCGCTGTCGTCGACGCGCACGGGCACCGCCTCGACGTACAGGATCGGCATGCGGGCGCGCGCCATCTCGAGCTCGTCGGTCGTCAGCCAACCGGGCGTGGTTTCGGTCATGTCAGACATTGCTTGATCATACTTTCAGGTGTCGTCGGAAAACCGGTAGACCCGGAGGGCGTTGTCCCGCCCCGCCCACTGTGCGATCCGCAGTGCGTCGGGCAGGCTCAGCTCGTCGGCGTCCACCCGCTCCCGCAGCAGTCCGGCGAGCCCCTGCCGGAAGGCCAGCGCCCCCAGCGGGAAGAACTCGGCCACACCGTAGGCGTCGGAGCTGTACAGCAGTTTGCGGAACGGGGTGATCTCCATCGCCTCGGCCAGGACCGCCCGGGCCCGGCCGGGACCGACGTAGTGCAGGGTGAGGCCGACATCGAGGTACACCTGCTCGAACACGGCCGAAAGGTAGGCGGCCTGGCGCTGGTACGGCCAGCAGTGCAGGAGCAGCACCGGGACCGTGCCGGCGGTCAGGTGGAGCCAGTCGGTCAGGTGGGTGGGGTCCGCGCGGTGCAGCCGGATGTCGTTGTCCCCGAAACCGGCGTGCAGCTGGAGGGGGAGGCCGAGCTCGACGGCCGTCCACAGCAGGTGCCGTACGAGGACGGGGTCGTCCAGTCGCCCGCCCCCCGTCGCCGACCAGCGCCGAGCCGCCTCGGTGACCTCCTCGGCCGTGGGCCGCGCCGGGTCCAGGTCGAAGCCCGTGCGGTACGCGGCCACCGACTTCACCGCCACCACACCCGGCCGCCCCACCGCCTCCCGCGCGGCCGCCCGGAACGTCTCGGCGTACTCGTCCGGCTCGACGCCCGCCACGGCGACCGCCTCGGCGACGCTCTCCAGCCGTACGACCTCATGCGCGACGGCGCCGCCACCGGCGGCCCCGGCCAGCTCCGCCGGTGTGGTGAGGCCGTCCGGGGCGTACCCGGTGTCGACGCAGAACACCTCCGTCCCCGCCGCGGACAGGAACCGCCGGTTCACCTCCGCCGCGCCGAGCTCGGCCCGGCGGACCAGGTAGTCCTCGGCGGGGGCGTGCCGCGGCAGGTCGAGCAGGGGTGCGCAGTGGCGGCGGACGGCGACGCCGACGGGACTGTCGAAGGGGGACATGCCCGGCCACACCTCGCCCTCGGTGATCAGCGACTCGAAGCGCCGCATGCTCACATCCCCGGTGACCACGCCATGGCAGTGGTGGTCCACCAGGGGCAGCGCGGCGAGCGCCTCCTCGATGGGGCCGGTGCCGCTCATGTCAGTACACCCAGCGGTACGCCGCCGCCACCCGGGCGTCGTCCAGCCCGGCGACGGAGGCGATCTCCCCGCGCCGTACGGCGGTCACCGCATCGGCCAGGACCGGTCCCAGCGCGGCCCGCAGCCGCTCGTCCCCGGTGAACTCCGCGACGGCCTCGTCCAGCGACACCGGCAGCCGGCGCACACCCCGGGCCGCCGCCTCCTCGGCGTCGAGCCGTGCCGGATCCCCGGTGGTCTCCTCGGGCAGTGCCGCGGACGTCGCCAGGCCGTCCAGCCCGGCGGCGATGACACAACCGAGGGCCAGATACGGGTTGGCGGCCAGGTCGACGGGCTTCACCTCCAGGTTCGCCGCCTGGTCGCGCAGCCCCGCCGTGCCCGTGATGACCCGCACCGCGGTCTCCCGGGTCTCCCGGCCCCAGGCGGTGAACACCCCGGCCCACTGGGACGGTCTGAGCCGCAGACAGCTCGCCGGGCTGGGTGCTGTCACCGCCGTGAGGCCCGGCAGGTGGGCCAGGATCCCGGCCGCGAAGGACTCGGCGTCGGCCGTCATGCCGTACCGGCGGTCACCGCCGGAGTGCAGGTTGACGCCGTCGCGCCAGGCGGAGAGGTGGAGGTGGCCGCCGTTGCCGACGCCTTCGGCGGACACGGCCGGGGCGAAGGAGACCCGCAGCCCGTGCCGCCGGGCCACCGCGCGGATGGTCTGCCGTACCAGCACGCTGCGGTCGGCCGCCGCCACCGGGTCCAGCGCACCCACCGAGATCTCGAACTGCCCGGCCGCGTATTCGGGATGGACCTGGTCGACGTCCACGCCCTGCGCCGCACAGGCCGCCAGCAGATCGGCGGTGCAGTCGCTCAACTCGATCTGCCGGGTGGCGCCGTACGCCGGCCCCGACACCGCCGGGACGAACTCCCCGTCGGGTGCCGAACCCAGCCCCACCGCCCACTCGATCTCGACGGCTGCCCGGAAGGTGATGCCGTGTTGCCGCGCCGCCTCGGCGACGACCCGGCGCAGAAACGTGCGGCTGCAGGCCGGGTGCGGCTCGCCGTCCTGCGTGATCCGGTCCACCGGGGCCCACGCCCAGCCGGGCTGCCCGGCGAGCACGGTGAGCCGGGCCAGGTCGGGATAGAGGCGCAGATCGCCGTCGGGGGAGCCGAGCACGTCGGTGGTGACGATGGAGTCGTTCGCAAGGAAGGTGTCGAACACTGGCGACATGCCGACGCCCCAGGCCGCGGCCGCGGCGAGCCTGGCGGTCGGGATCGTCTTCACGCGGGTGATGCCCGCGGTGTCGACGTAAGCCAGGACGATCCCGTGCACGCCCCGCCCGGACAGCTCGCCGCTCAGCGCGGTGGCCTGCTCGACGTCACCGGGACGCCCGCCCGGGACGGGGTCGGCGAGGGTGGTCATACGTCCTCCAGGGCGGCCTCGGCCAGGGGTGCGGGCCGGGTCAGGGTTTCACGGTCACCGCGCCGAACTGCGGTACCACGACGGGGGCGTGGAGATCGGATCGCCACTGCGAACACGACACGAGCCCCGGTTCGATCAGCTCAAGACCGTCGAAGAAGGAGGCGATCTCGGCGCGGCTGCGGGCGGTGATCGGCGGGGTGGCGTTCTCGTTCCAGAACTTCATGGCCGGGATCTGGCCCTCGCCGCCCAGTTCGGCCTCGTGGGTGGGGTGCGTCAGGACCAGGAAGCTGCCGGAGGGGACCGCGGCCATGACGCGGCGGGCGATGTCCCGCGCCTTGTCGGTGTCCAGAACGAAGTTGAGGATGCCCAGCATCATGACCGCGACGGGACGCGTGAAGTCCAGTGTGCTCGCGGCCCGTTCGAGGATGGTGTCCGGGTCGTGCACGTCCGCGTCGATGTAGTCGGTGACGCCCTGCGGCACACCGGTCAGCAGCGTGCGGGCGTGGATCAGCACGATGGGGTCGTTGTCGACGTACACGATCCGTGACTCAGGGGCGATCCGCTGGGCGATCTCGTGGGTGTTGTCCGCCGTGGGCAGCCCGGTGCCGATGTCCAGGAACTGCCGGACCCCGCGCTCCTCGGCCAGGAACCGCACCGCCCGGCCCAGGAACTCGCGGTCCGCTCGGGCGATGTCCCGGATGAGCGGGAACATCGATGCGACGTGGTCACCGACCCGGTGGTCGACCTCGTAGTTGTCCTTGCCGCCGATCCAGTAGTTCCAGACCCGCGCGTTGTGCGCCACAGCGGTGTTCAGCCGTGCCGTACCCTCCGCCGGGGTGGGGGCCTCGCTCACGTCTCGTCCTCTCCTCGACCGGACCGCCGTCGTCGTTCGCCATTGTGCCGTGCTCATGATCAGTGTGTCCCGGGAATCGGGGCAGCGGGACCTCAGGGGGGCCGGGGGACGCCCCCGGTTAGGGTTGACAGCCGTACCCGGAACGACAACGGGCGCGACCGCGCCCCAGGAAACAGGACATGCCCTACTCCCACTCGCCCCTGCCCACCGCGTCCGACGCCCCGGCCGCCGCTCCCGCCGACATCAGGCTGGTCGTCACCGACATGGACGGCACTCTGCTGGACGACGACAAGCGGGCCCCGGCCGGACTGTGGGAGGTCCTGGACCGGCTGCGCGAGCGCGGAGTGCTGTTCAGCCCCGCGAGCGGCCGCCAGTACGCCACGCTGGCACGGGAGTTCGCCCCGGCGGCGCAGGGGATGGTGTTCATAGCGGAGAACGGCACCTATGTCGTGCGTGACGGCGTGGAGCTGAGCTCCGACCCGCTTCAGAGCGCCGTCGTCACCGAGGTCGTCGAGGCGGTACGGCGGCTCGCGGCCGACGGCGTCGACGTGGGGGCCGTCGTCTGCGGCAAGCGGTCCGCGTACGTGGAGCGGACCGACGCGGCCTTCCTCGCCGAGGTCCGCAGGTACTACGTCGAACACCGGACCGTCGAGGACGTCACCGCCGTCGACGACGACATCCTCAAGGTCGCCCTCTACGACTTCGGCCCCGTCGAACGCACCACGGCACCGGCCTTGCACCGCTTCACCGCCACCCATCAGGTCGTCGTCTCCGGCGAGCACTGGGTCGACATCATGAACCCCACCGCCAACAAGGGCGCCGCCGTCCGCCGGCTCCAGCGCGAACTCGGCATCACCCCCGCGCAGACCCTGGTCTTCGGCGACTACCTCAACGACCTGGAGATGCTCGACACCGCTGAGTGGTCCTTCGCCATGGCGAACGCCCACCCGGACGTCATACGGCGCGCCCGCCACCTGGCGCCGTCCAACAACGACAACGGCGTGCTGCGCACCGTCTCGCGGCTGCTGGGGCTGCCCGCCGCTCAGGGCTGAAACCGCTGCGTACCGATGCCCCGGACCACGTCATGTGGTGCGCCCTGGCCCTCGGCGCCGACCTCGGCGGCAACGCCACAGAGATACGCACGGCGCGCCGGAGACCGGCACATAGCTGACATGTCGTCATATTTGGTTGCTTCCGGTGAAGTTGTACGGCGTCGGCCGGGTCCGGTGTCGCCGGGCGTCGGGATGGGCATGGTGACTGGTGCTCCATCGGCCGCTCGGGCCGTTGGTGAGGACGTCGTCGAGGGAAAGCCATGTCGTCGCCGGTTCCGTCGGCCGATGGCCGGCCGCAGCCGCTGCTCGGCCCGTTGACCAGCGCCGCGGTCTTCCTGGTCGTCACCGTCGAACCAGGCGGGGAGACCGTGGCGCGGGAGCTGCTGGCGGGGCTCGCCGGACAGGAGCGGGCCCTCGGCTTCCCGCATCCCGACGGCGGGCTCTCCTGCGTCGCCGGGGTGGGGGCCCGGGCCTGGGACCGGCTGTTCGGCGTTCCCCGGCCCGCCGCGCTCGAGCCGTTCCGCGAGCTGACCGGGCCACGGCACCACGCGGTGTCCACGCCGGGAGACCTGCTGTTCCACATCAGGGCGAACCGGCCGGACCTGTGCTTCGCGCTGACCGCCGAGATCATGAAGGGGCTGCGCGGGGCGGCCATGGTCCAGGACGAGGTCCATGCCTTCGCCTACTACGACGCGCGCAACCTCCTCGGATTCGTCGACGGCACCGAGAACCCGGTCGGGCACGAGGCCGCCGACGCGGCGCTGGTCGGCGACGAGGACCCGGACTTCCGCGGCGGCTCCTACGCGGTCGTGCAGAAGTACCTGCACGACGTGGACGCCTGGGAGCGGCTGCCGGTCGAGACCCAGGAGAAGGTGATCGGCCGCACCAAGGCGACCAACGTCGAACTCGACGCGCCCGGTTCCCACAAGGACGTCAACACCGTCATCGGCCCGGACGGAACCGAGCAGCGCATCCTGCGCGCCGCGATGCCGTTCGGCCGACCGGGACACGGCGAGTTCGGCACGTACTTCATCGCCTACACCCGTGATCCCCGGGTGACGGACACGATGCTGGAGCGGATGTTCCTCGGCACGCCGACCTCGGGGCCCGATCCGCTGCTGGACTACTCCCGGGCGGTCACCGGAACCCGGTTCTTCGTCCCGTCGGCCGACTTCCTGCGCGCCATACCGGGGAACGGGGGTCAGTCGTCCTCCCCCTCCTTCTCCTCGTCGTCGGAGTGAGGCCTGCGCTCTTTCTTGTCCTCCGTGGCGTCCTGCCGTTCGTCGCCGCCGGTTTCCTCGGGCGTGGGGGTCGGCGAGGGCTGTACGGCCACGGCGGGGGAGGGTGTGGCCTCCGTGGGGGTGGGACCGGTGGTGCCGGTGACGTCCGTGCTGGAACCCTCCGCCGAACTGTTGTCGGGTGAGAACCACACCATGCCCACCAGCATCGCCGCCACGAAGAGCGCCACCGCGCCGGCGATCGCTGTCACCCGGGGCCGCCGCGTGAGGGTTTCGCGGACGCCCGGCCGGCTCCGGCGTCGTGTCGCCTGGGCCCGGGTCGTGTGCCGGGACGAGGACGGCAGCATGTACGTCGTCGCCGGGCCGGTCTCCGTGCTCGGGGGCTGCCCCGCGCGCGCCGGTGCCGGCGTGGCCGCGGGCAGCGGCTCGGGACGGCCCTGCCAGGCGCCCGAGGCGAACCAGTCGGCGACCTGCGCCGCACCCGGCCGATGCTCGGGCTGCTTGGCCAGCAGGCCCAGCAGATAGCTCTCGAAGGCGGGCGGGAGGTCGGCGCCGAGCTGCCGCGGCGGTGTCGGAGTGGCGTCCAGGTGCTGGTGCAGGATGGCGATCGCCGTGTCGGCCTGGAACGGCGGGCGCCCGGTGAGCAGCTGGTAGAGCACACAGCCCAGGGAGTACACGTCACTCGCCGGACCCGCGGGCTGCCCCAGCGCGCGTTCCGGCGCGAGGTAGAGGCTGGTGCCGACGATCTGTCCCGTGGCGGTGAGCGCGGCCGCCGGGTCGTCGAGGAAGCGGGCGATGCCGAAGTCGCCGATCTTCAGGGTGCCGTCGGCGTCGAGGAGCAGATTGGCCGGCTTGATGTCCCGGTGGACGATGCCCTGTTGGTGGGCGGCGTCGAGCCCCGCGGCCGCCTGCGCGGCGATGCGGGCCACCCGGTCGGCGGGCTGCGGCCCGGCGTCGGAGAGCACCCGGGCCAGGCTGTCGCCGTCGACCAGCTCCATCACGAGGAACAGCCGGTCGTCGTGCGCGCCGAAGTCCAGAACGCCCACCACGTACGGGTGATGGAGCCGTCCGGCGGTCTGCGCCTCCAGGCGGAAGCGGGAGGTGGCGGTGGGGTCGGAGTCCTGGGGCAGCAGCAGCTTGACGGCGACCGGTCTGCCGAGCGTCTCGTCGTACGCACGCCAGACCTCTCCCATCGCGCCCCGCCCGATCGGATCGTGCAGCCGGTACCGGCCCGCTATGAGCACCTGTGTTTCATCCTCATGCTGTGTGACGTCTCGACGCCGCAGGCCGCAACTGACCGCACGGGCGCGGTTGATGGTGGGGGGATGCCGCAGCTGCCACAGCGTACCGGTCGCGGACCGTGCCGATGATCACCCGGTCGGTCAGGACTCCGTGGTTGACGGCCGCGCTTCACGCCCGGGTCCGCGCGTGCCCGTGCTGCCAGGCCCAGGCCGCGATCTCGACCCTGTTCCGGGCGGCCAGCTTGAGCTGGACGCTGGACAGGTGCGTCTTGACCGTGGACAGGGAAACGTAGAGCTCGGCTGCGATCTCGGCGTTGGTGCGGCCCAGGGCGACCAGGCGGACGACGTCGAGCTCTCGTTCGGTGAGGGGATCGGGCAGCGGTGTGGGGCGCGCGGCCCCGGGAGGCTGCTGCGGGGCCGCCGTCAGGTGCTTGAGCAGGCGGACCGTGACCGACGGCGAGACCAGCGAGTCGCCGGCCGCGGCGGCCCGGACGGCCTCGGCGAGCAGCGTCGGCCCGGAGTCCTTGAGCAGGAATCCGCAGGCGCCGCCGCGCAGCGCCCCGTACACGTACTCGTCGAGGTCGAACGTCGTCACCACGACCACCCGCAGCGGGTCGGGGACGTCCGGCCCGGCCAGCAGCCGCGTGGCCTGAAGCCCGTCCAGCTTCGGCATCCGGATGTCCAGCAGGCAGACGTCCGGCCGCTCCTGTCGGGCCAGGGCCACGGCCTGCTCGCCGTCGGCGGCCTCCGCGACCACGGTGATGTCGGGCTGGGCGTCGAGGAAGAAGCGGAAGCCGGTGCGGACCATGTCCTGGTCGTCGGCGATCAGCACGCGGATGGGCGGGCTGGGCTGGGCGGGCGTGGTCATGGCTCGATCATGACTCAAGGGTTCGTCGAGGGGGCCGGCCCGCGTGGACGGCCCCCTTCAGCGGGGGCGGACCGTCAGTCCGCCGACTGCGCCGGGTCCGCCGTGACCGCCCGCAGCAGGGGGCGGCTTCCGGCGATCGCGGCGAACATCGCCAGCGTGCCCACGGCCAGGCAGACGGCCAGCTGCACGGTGCCGGAGGTGCTGATCGTGCTCTCGGCGGCCTTGTTGAACTGGTAGGCGGCGTACACGCCCGTCATCGTCGTGCCGCCTGCGAGGACGACCAGGGGCAGGGCGGTTTCCCGCACCCTGGCCCGGTCCAGCATCCTCAGCGGGGTTCCGGACAGCCGCAGCAGGCCGTACACCCGCCGCCGGTCCAGGACGTTCGCGGCGGCGGTGAGACCGGCGGAGGCGGTGGCGACCAGGAAGCCGACGGCCAGCGCGGCCGTGCCGAGGCCGGCGAGGAGCCCGCCGGCGGTGATGTCCTGGGCGCCTGCGTAGTCCCCGGTGTACGGGAGCCGGCCGGCGCCCAGGGGCTGCAGGGCGGTCAGGGCGGCGTCGGTCTGCTCCGGGCCGCCGGGGACGCGGACGATCACACCGTCGGCGCCGCCCAGCAGGAAGTCGTCGTCGCCCGCGCTCACCGTGGCGGTGACCCCCGCCTTCCTCAGCAGGGTGCGGGCCTCCGTGACGGCGGTCGCGCCCTTCGCCGCGGGTACGGCCATCCGGTCCCCGAAGTCGACGCCGCCGACGGCGAGATGCCCGACCGTGAAGAACCCGGCCACGAAACCCGCCAGCACCAGACCGCTGACGGTGCGCCAGGCACCGCGCGGGTCGTCGCTGAGCCGGCGCGCCGCCAGCAGGGTCGCCGGGCGGCGGGCGAAGCGGCCCGCGATCCGGCCCAGTCGGTCCACGACCCACGGCCCGAACAGCCAGAAGGCGCCGTAGAACAGCACCACGGAGCCGACCATTTGACCAGTGGTGAGGTCCGAGCCGTGCGCGGAGTGGCGGATGTAGACGAGGACCGCGGCGAAGAGCAGCAGCCGGATCAGGCGGGTGCGGCGGGGACTGGCCTGCTGGGCGACGCCCAGCGGCGTGGCCGCCACCTGGCGCAGCATCGACACCGCGCTCACCGCGATCAGCCCGGCCACACCCGCCACGACCGCGGCGAGCCAGGGCAGCCCCACCCACAGCTCACCGGCGTACCAGGTGCCGATGCCGTACGGGATCCGTGCCAGGGCGGGCAGCAGCGCGCAGTACGCCAGCGCGCCCGCCAGCGCGCCGGTCGCGCCGACGGCCGCCGCCTCGGCGGCGGTCATCGCCAGGATCTGCCGCGGGGTCGCTCCGGCCAGCCGCAGCGCGGCGAGCCGCTGCTCGCGCCGGGCCGCACCCAGCCGCCCGGCCGCCGCCGCGAGGACGACGACGGGAACGGCCAGCAGACCCACGCCCAGGAGCACCGTCTGCTGGTCGCCGGCGGTGAACACACTGCGCTCGCCGCCCGAGAACCCGGACACCACAGCCCGCGCGGTCAGCCCCTCGTCCCACAGCCCCTCGCCGTCGGCCGCCTTCGAGACGGCCGGGTCGGTGGCCGCCCGCCCGACCACGGCGAGCAGTTCGTCCGGCGAGGCGAGACCGGCGGCGCCGATCGTGCCGTACGACGACACCTTCGGGAGCCGGTCGGCCAGTTGCCCGGCGGGCAGCTTCCGCAACAGCTCGGCCAGGGCGGGGGAGACATACACCTCGCCCTCCCGCGGGAAGGCGGGCAGCCCCGGGGGTGCCGGGGTCGGCTTGCGACCGGGCAGTCGGGCCAGCGAGACGACGGTGACCGGCTCGTGGCGGACGTGCGTGGTGGCGAGTGCCTGTACGGCGGTGCCGTGCCGGTCGGGTCCGGGGGTGCGCCAGGCGGTGCGGTCGGCGCGGACGCCGGAGCCGAGGTAGGCGGCGAGCAGCACCAGCAGGACGAGCGCGCCGACGGCGGCGGCTGCGGCGGCGAGCAGGTGGCTCTGCAGGCCGCGGCGGCCGGAGGACCGGGCGAGGTGCCAGGTCAGGGGCAGGACGGGGGAGCGCATGGGATCTCCGGATGAGGGGCGGGTCAGACGACCGTGGACGGGGCGAACGAGCTGATCCGGCCGTCCGGACCTGAAGCACCCGGCCGCAGTGGGCGGCCATGTCGGCGTCGTGGGTGACCATCACCAGGGCGGCACCCTGCTCGCGGGTCACGGAGGTCAGCAGCCGGACCACGTCCACGCTGGTGGCCTGGTCCAGGGCGCCGGTCGGTTCGTCGGCGAACACGACGTCCGGGGCGACGACGAGGGCGCGGGCGATGGCGACCCGCTGGGCCTGCCCGCCGGACAGCTGCCCGGGGCGGCGCCGCTCCAGTCCGTCCAGACCGAGCGGCGCGAACCAGCGGCCGGCCCGCTGCACGGCCTGCCTGCGGGGGACGCCCTCCAGCATCAGCGGCAGGGCGACGTTCTCCTCGGCGGGCAGTTCGGGCAGCAGCTGCCCGAACTGGAAGACGAATCCGAAGCGCTTACGGCGCAGGGCACTGAGCCGGTTCTCGCCGAGGGCGTCGATCCGGTCGCCGTGCAGGTGGACCTCGCCACCGTCCGGGCGGACGATCCCGGCCAAGGTGTGCAGCAGGGTCGACTTGCCGGAGCCCGACGGGCCCATGATCGCCAGCGAGTCACGCTCGCCGACCTCGACGTCCACGCCGGCCAGCGCGGTGGTGGAGCCGTACTTCTTGGTGAGGCCGTACCCGGCCAGGACGATGCTCATGATGTGCCGTGGCCCTTCTCAGCGCTCGAACTTCCAGGTGACGGAGTCGGCGGTGGCCTTGACCACGCTGACCGGGATCCGGACCTCCTTGCCGTCGTCCGCCTTGCCCGTGCAGGTGACGGTGGCCCCGGCCACGGCCTTCAGACCGGACGGGCAGGAAACGTCGGTGACCTCGGTGCCGACCCAGGGCAGGGGGTGGTACTTGCTCTGGGCGCGGCCCGCGACGATCGTGCCGGACAGGGCCTTGTGACCGTCCACCGTCACTGTGGTGTGCGCGTCGAGGCCGGTGGTGGACTCGGTGCCGGACAGGAGATGGGTGCCGACGGCACCCACGGCGACCACGACGGTCGCGCCGCCGACGATGCCGACGAGGAACCTGCTCTGCATGACGTACTCCCGACGAGGTGAGGGACGAAGTAGCCACACCCTCGCCCGTGGGTACGCCCGCGCGCCTCGGCCGTACGGCCAGGGTTCGCGGCGACCACCTCGACCGTTCGGCCGATCCGGCCGCACAGGGGCTCGCCTACGGTGATCCGCATGAGAACCGTTTCCGGCCGGGGCTGTGCCCGGGGCTTCGTCGTCGGTGTCCTGCTCGCAGCTGCGGCCGCCGATGTGCTGATCACGTCGGCGGAGGGCCACTCCGCGTGGCCGGTGGCTCTCGTGGTGCTCGCCGGCCTCGCTGCCGTGCTGTGGCCGGTCGCCCGCCGGCCGCGATGGCTCACCCCGCAGGTGCGCACGGGAGCGCCCGCGCTCGCCTCCGCCGCCTACACGGGGGGCGTGCTGCTGGTCCGGGGGGAGGCGCTCTTCGGGCCGGGCGAGGCGGTGATCCTGCTGTGTCTGCTCTTCATCGCCGTACGCCACTGCCCGCACCCGTGGGCCCTGGTGTGCGGCGCCCTGGACGGCGGCGCCCTGCTGGCGCTGCTCTTGCGCTACTACCGGGAGCTGGGGAGCTCCACGCCGGGATTCATGGCGATCGGGCTGGTCCTGGTCGGTGGCGTCGCCGGGCTCGCCGGCTATCTGCGCACGCTGGACTACCGCCGGACCGTCGCCGTCGGCGAGACCCGCCGCGCCGAACGCCTCGCCATCGCCGCCGACCTGCACGACTTCGTCGCCCACCATGTCACCGGGATCCTCGTGCAGACGCAGATGGCCCGCATGATGGCGAGCAGCCGCCCGGACGAACTGGACCCCGTCCTCGCAGGCATCGAACGCGCCGCGACGGAGGCGCTCGCGTCCATGCGCCGCACCGTCGGCGTGCTGCGTGACTCCGGGGTGGAGTCGGCGGACCGCCGACCGGTGGGTGACCTGGCCGCGATCGCCGATCTCACGGGCGGCTTCGCGAGTCCCGGCGCCCAGCGCGTCACCCTGCACCGCGATCCCGCGGTGACCGACGACCTCCCGCACGAGGTGCAGGCGGCGGCCTTCCGGGTCGTACAGGAGGCGCTCACCAACGTACGGCGGCACGCGGGCGACGCCACCGAGATCACGGTGCGGCTGCGGCGCGAGGGCGACCGGCTCGTGGTGTCGGTCGCGGACGACGGCCGGGGCTGCAGCCGGCTCCCGGACGCGGCGCGTGGCGGCGGCTTCGGCCTCGTCGGCCTGAAGGAGCGGGTCACCGCGCTGGGCGGCGACATGCATGCGGGCCCGCGCGACGGTGACGGCTGGGAGGTCCGGGCGGTGTTCCCGGTGGCGAAGTCTTAGCGGGTGCCGCCGAACAGTGCCGGGAGCAGCTGTTCCTCCTCGCGGACGAAGTGGGCCTCCAGAACCGCTGCCAGGGAGGCGAGCTCGGCCCTCAGCTTGTGTACGTCACTGGCGGTGCGCGGCGTCGTCAGTTCGGCGACGAGGGTCTCGATGCTCGTGACCGTGCGGGCGACGGTCGCGTGCTCACGGCGCAACTGCGCGAGGGCCGGGGCGAGTTCGGGAAACTGTCGCTCGAAGTCGGTGAAGGCGCCGTCCTCGTTGGTGTGGTGCCCGTGCACGGCGGTGCAGAAGGTGAGGCAGTGGGTGGCCAGCCGTGGCCCCAGGGTCGGCGCGGCGACTCCTGGGGCCGCCAGATGGTCGTCGACGTCATCGAGGAGTGTGGCCAGGCCCTCACGCAGTTCGTCGTGGACGCGCAGCAGGAACTCGCCGATCGCGCGGGTGCGGGCCGGATCGGTCAGGTCGGTACGGCGTAAGGCGACGACCGGGACGATCCGTGTGGTGGCGGCCTGATAGGCGGTGAACGCCGGGTCGCGCTCGCACTGCTCCTGGTACAGGCGGTCGCGCTCGGTGCCGTGGAGCGGCTCCGCCGTGACGGCGTACCGCTCGACCCGGCCGTCGTCGGTGCCGACCTCGATGGTGAGCCGGGGGTCGGCCAGCATGTTGTGGTACCAGTCGGGGTGCTTCGGGCCGCCCGCGTTGGACGCGAAGACGAGCATCCGGTCGCCGTCGCGCGCGTACACCGCCGGGTTGGTGCGGAGGCGGCCGGTGCGGGCGCCGGTGGTGGTCAGCAGGACGAGGGGCACGCCCTCGAACATGCCGCCGACCCGGCCGCCGTTCGTCCGGAATTCGTCGATGACCTGCCGGTTGAAGTCGGCCGGTGAGGGGCTCTGTTCGGACATGGCTCAGGACTCTCCGAGATAGCATCGAGACAGGGACCTGTTTGCTTTGAAAGCAAATAGTTTTTGTAGTCAAAAGTATTGAAGGGTGTGGTCGCCGGTGTCAACGGACCCAGACGTCGACGAGTCGGTCCGGGCGCTGCTGCTGCTGATGCCGCGCATGGTCGGTCGCGTGAAACGGATCCCGGTCCCGGAGGCGTTCCAGTCGCTCGCGCTCGCGCCCCGCCATCTGTCGCTGCTCGCCTACCTGCTGTTCGACGGCCCGATGAGCGTCAACGAACTGGCTGCCCGGCTGGAAGTGGCGCCGACGACGGTGAGCCTGATGATCGGCGAGCTCAACCGGAAGGGCATCCTGGAGCGACGCGAGGACGAGACCGACCGCCGCCGCAAGATCGTCAGCATCGCCGACACCCACCGCGACACCATCAACGGCTGGCTCGGGCAGGGCGCCGGAGCCTGGCGCAAGGCCCTCGCGCCGTTGACGGCCGAGCAGCGGAAGATGTTCATCGACACGCTGGCCGCCTACGAGGCGGCCCTCGCGGAGGAGTGAACGCGCCGGGCGCGGTGCAGGATGACTGGCGCGGGTCGCAACCGCCCTGCGCGCGCCGCCGGTCCGTGGGTGCGCCGATGTCCGAGGAGAAGGAAGCAGCATGAGCGAACCGGCCGCCGTGGTCCGTCTCACCCGGGAACTCACCGCCGGGCTGAAGTCCGACGACCTGATCGACTTCTACCGGGACCTGCACCGTCACCCCGAGCTGTCCTTCCAGGAGCACCGGACCGCCGCCAAGCTCGCCGGGCGGCTGCGTGCGGCGGGATTCGAGGTGACCGAAGGGGTCGGCCGTACCGGCGTGGTGGGGGTGCTGGCCAACGGGGACGGGCCGGTCGTGTGGCTGCGCGGCGACATGGACGCGCTGCCGGTGCGGGAGGCGACGGGCCTCGACCACGCCTCCCGCGTCGACGGTGTGATGCACGCCTGCGGGCACGACCTGCATGTCACCTGGCTGGTCGGCGCCGCCGAGGCGCTGGCGGCCGGGCGGGAGAGCTGGTCGGGCACGCTCGTGGTGATCGGGCAGCCCGCGGAGGAGTCGGGTGGGGGAGCGGCGGCGATGGTCGCGGACGGGGTGCACGAGCGTTTCCCGCGGCCCGGCGTGCTGTTGGGCCAGCACGCGGCGCCCGGCCTCGCCGGGTTCTATCCGCACACCCCGGGCCTGATCCTGTCGGCCTCCGACGACATCGACGTCGTCGTGCACGGCCGCGGCGGCCACGGCTCGCGCCCCGAGACGACCGTCGACCCGGTGGTGACCGGCGCGTACATCGTCACGCGGCTGCAGACGGTGGTCTCCCGTGAGGTCGCTGCGGTGGAGTCGGCGGTGCTGACGGTGGGGCAGTTCCACGCCGGTACGCAGGCCAACATCATCCCCGCCGAGGCCCGGCTCGCGCTGAACCTGCGGACCCAGGACACCCACGTGCGCGAGCGCATCCTCGCCGCCGTCCGCCGCACCGTGGCCGGCGAGTGCGAGGCCGCCGGCTGTCCGGTGCCGCCCGAGGTCACGGTCAGACGCGGCTATCCCAACACGGTCAACGACGCGGCCCTGGACACGGAGATCGCGGCCGTGCACCGCGAACTGTTCGGCGCGCACACGGTGTTCGACTTCGGTCCGGCGATGGGCAGCGAGGACTTCTCCCTGCTCGCGCCCGCGGGAGTGCCGTACGACTACTGGTATGTCACCACGACTCCCGCGGACGTCTGGGATGCTGCGCCGGGCGAGCGACTGATGGACAAGCTCGACAACGTGCCGAGCAACCACAGCCCGCTGTTCTCCCCCGACCTCTCGGTGCTCGTGCCGGGGACGCGAACGCTGGTGTCGGCAGCGCTGAGCCGACTCAGCGGGTGAGGTGACCGAGTCGGCTCGGTGTCCAATGGAGTCGGGTGTCATCCGGCGCGTCGGAGACTGTCCTCGGCCACCTCCTTGTCCAGCGACGCCCGCACCAACGCGGCGGCCAGCACGGCCGGTTCGGTGTCGCCGGCGAGCTTCAGCAGACGCTCCGGATCCTTCGGCAGGCCCAGTCGCTCCGCGCCGTCCAGGGCCTTGCGGTCCAGGTAGGGTGCGACCTCGGGCCACACGCGCTGCGCCTCGCGCAGGAAGATGTCGGCACCGGCCGGCCCCAGGCCCGGGATCTCCTGGAGCAGCCGGCGCAGTTCGGGGACCTTGCCGTCCGCCTCTTCCCGCAGGCGGCGCAGATCGCCGCCCCACCGCCGGGTCAACAGCTCCGCGCCGTCGCCGAGCTGAGTCGCCGTGCGCTCGTCATAGCGCCGGTAGCCGCCCCGGCCCAGCGCGTCCACCCGCTGCTGCCAGTCGGCCTCGGCCATACGCCGGGGATCGCGCAGCCCCGCCTCGTGCAGTTCGCGTGCCGCCGCGACGGCGACCGAGGCGCGGATACGGGCGCTGAGCAGCACGGCCAGCACCAGCAGCCGGTACAGCGGCTGCGGGGTGTCCTTCAGCCGGATGCCCGCCTCCTCGGCGTACGTGCGCCCGTGCGCGCCGACGAGTTCCCGTACGACCCGCCGCTCGTCGCTCATGGCTTCAGCGGGTCGTGGCCCAACGTCATCAACTGGTGGCGCCGGCGCATCTGTTCGGGTTCGGGCTCGTTCTCGAGGTCCACCTGCTCGGTCACCGTCTCCACCACGTCGCGCATCACCTGGATGTCGTCGTCGGTGAGGTCGGTCCGGCGCTTCTGCAGGATGGCGAGCACATGCTGCCCGGTGGGTGTGCCGGCCTGGTCCGGCAGCGGCTCCGCGTCCTCGTCGGCGTCGCGGACCCGCAGCCAGGCGGCCAGCTCCTGCGAGGTCATGTTCACCACGCGGTGGAAGTCCTCCCACAGCGCGTCGAGTTCGAGGGCGTCGGTCATGGACATCGACCGTCCCTTCCGTGCGTAGCGTGCAGTCGGAGTGTCAGTCGCGCGGGAAGTTCTCCGCCTCGAACATCCACCGCTGCTTCTCCAGCTCGGCGGTGATGCCGAGGAACAGGTCCTGCGTCACCGGATCCGGCTTCTCGGTCGCCTCGATGCGCTTGCGCAGCCCACCGATCGCCGCCTCCAGCGCCTCCACCATCGTCTGGACGACCTCCGTGTCGCGCAGCCAGCCGTCCTTGGGGCTCGGCAGCGTGAAGCGAGCGGCGATGGTCTCGGGGCGGCCGTCCGGCGGGACGCCGAGCGCCGCGGCGCGCTCCGCCACCGTGTCGGCGAAACCGCGCGCGGCCGAGACCACCTCGTCGAGCTGGAAGTGGATCGAGCGGAACCGCGGTCCCACGATGTTCCAGTGCGCCTGCTTCCCGGTCAGTGACAGCCCGAGCAGGTCCACCAGGGTCTCCTGGAGTGCGTCGCAGGCGACCCGGCGCGCGTCGTCGGGCAGGGTGCTCCTCACGACGGTCATGGTGCGTCTCTCCCTCTCATGTCGTCCCTGGCTGTCCTGGGTGCACGGAGCAGCGCGGCGCGTTCGTGCTCGCCGGTCCCGCCCCACACGCCGGAGGTCTGCCCGGTGCTCAGTGCGTAGCGCAGACACTGGCTGATCACCGCGCAGCGGGCGCAGACGCGTTTGGCGGCCGCGATGTCCCGGAGCGCGGGTCCCGTCGTGCCCACGGGGAAGAACAGTTCGGGGTCCTCACCCACGCAGGCCGCTCGCCGCAACCACTCCATGCGGCGGCGGGTGCCCATGGCGAACCGGTGCAAACGCGGCGTGTCTCAGTCTCCGAGCACCCTGTCCACGAAGCGGGTCACCTCGGCGAACGCCTCGGCCCGGTCGGTCTCGTGGAAGACTTCATGGCGCGCGCCCGGAAAGATCCGCTCGGTCGGTGCGCCGCCGCTCAGCCGTTCGACACCGATGCGGCTCCCGGCGAGCGGGACCAGCCGGTCCTCCGTGCCGTGCAGCCACAGCAGCGGCAGTCCGCCGACGTCGCCGCCCTCGGCGACGTTCTCCAGGGTCCGTGCGAACGCCTCCAGCGTCGGCCGCTTCATCGGCCCGTGCCAGACCAGCGGATCGGCGGCGTAGGCCGCGCCGACGGCCGGATCGCGGGACAGGGCCGCCGGGTTGATCGGGATCTCGGGGATCTCGTCGTGGGCGAGCAGCCGGCCCGGTGTCTCCCAGCTGCCGATCACCGGTCCGGACAGCACGAGCGCGGCGAGCTCCGTGCCATGGCACTGTGCGTAGCGGGCGGCGATCAGGCCGCCCATGGAGTGCCCGATCAGGACGACCGGCGCCACGGGGTGCGTGGAGCGGGCCAGCTCGGCCACGGCGTGCAGGTCCGTGACGACGTCCTCGAAGTCCTCGATCACCACGCGCTCACCCGCCGACTTCCCGTGCCCGATGTGATCGGGCCCGAACACGGCCGCCCCGTGCCGCACCAGGACGCCGGCCAGCTCCTCGTACCGGCCGATGTGCTCGCCGTAGCCGTGCGCCACCAGGGCCACGTACCGCGGCTCCGGGTGGGGCCACTCGCGGACGGTGACCTCGCCGCGGGTTCCGGTGAGGATGTGCTCGCGGGCGTCGGCCATGTCTCCTCCGGCTGGGTCGGCGCGGGCTCCCGGAGATCTTCCCAGGGTGGCGGCCGGCGGTCTATAGTCAAAAACTAGCAGCGCTAATTAATGCTGGTGCCGGCCACCCCGCCGGTTCACCGAGCGATGTCGGTCAGGAGTCCTGTCGTGCGTCCCGTCCACTTCGCGGCCGCCCGCCGCACCCCCATCGGCAAGCTGCGCGGAGCCCTCTCCTCGGTACGGCCCGACGACCTCGCCGCGACCGTGATCCGCGCACTCGTCGCCGACCTGCCCGCCCTCGACCCGGCCCGCATCGACGACGTCTACTGGGGCGCCGCCAACCAGGCAGGCGAGGACAACCGCAACGTCGCCCGCATGGCCGCCCTGCTCGCCGGCCTCCCCGAGTCCGTCCCCGGCGCCACCGTCAACCGGCTGTGCGCCTCCGGCCTCGAGGCCGTCACCACCGCCGCCCGCACCATCGCCGCCGGTGAGGCCGACATCGTGCTCGCGGGCGGCTCCGAGTCGATGAGCCGCGCCCCCTTCGTCCTGCCCCGCCCCGACGAGGCCCTGCCGCACCGCATCGAGACCGTCGACACCCGGCTCGGCTGGCGCCTGGTCAACCCGGCGATGAAGGACCTGCACGGTCTGCTGTCCATGGGGGAGACCGCGGAGGAGGTCGCCGAGCGGTACGGGATCTCGCGCGAGCGCCAGGACGAGTTCGCGCTGCGCAGCCACCGACTCGCCGCCCTGGCCCGCAAGAACGGCCACTTCGACGACGAACTCCTGCCGGTGGAGCGGCCGGACGGTGTGCTGGTGGACGGCGACGAGTGCATCCGCGAGGACACCTCGTACGAGAAACTCTCCCGTCTGAAGCCGGTCTTCCGCGAGGGCGGCACCGTCACGGCGGGCAACGCGTCCCCGATGAACGACGGCGCCGCCGGGCTGCTCCTGGTCAGCGAGGAGGCCCTCGACGAGCTGGGACTGGAGTCGCTGGGCCGCTACGTCGCCGGTGCCTCGGCCGGTGTCCATCCGGACGTGATGGGCATCGGGCCGGTCCCCGCCACGCAGAAGGCGCTGGCCCGCGCCCACTGGAGCGTCGCGGACATCGAGGAGGCCGAGTTCAACGAGGCGTTCGCGGCCCAGGCCCTCGCCTGCATCGACCGGCTGGGCATCGACGCCGACCTGGTCAACCCGAGCGGCGGCGCGATCGCCCTCGGCCATCCGCTGGGCTGCTCGGGCGCGCGCATTCTCACGACGCTGCTGCACCGGATGCGGCGCACGGGCGCGGCCCGGGGGCTGGCGACGATGTGTGTGGGGGTGGGGCAGGGGAGCGCGGTGCTCGTCGAACGGGCCTAGTGCCGGTCCGGAGGCGCCCAGCCCGGCGTCTGGTGCCAAAAGGCGAGACGCTCCTTACGGGCACCGGTTAGTTGCACATAGCATCGGTGTCCGCATGAACACGATGACGTTGTGGCACATCACCGGCTGGGAATTCGCCGCGCTCGCCTTCGCGGCGCTCCTCGTCGGCTTCTCCAAGACCGCCGTGAGCGGGGCCAACACGGTCAGCCTCGCCGTCTTCGCGGCGGTCCTGCCCGCCCGCGCCTCCACCGGAGTGCTCCTGCCGGTCCTCATCGCCGGGGACGTGCTCGCGGTGCTCACCTACCGGCGGCACGCCCACTGGCCCACGCTGTGGCGGCTGTTCCCGGCGGTCGCGGCCGGCGTGGTCGTCGGCACGCTGTTCCTGGTGTGGGCCGACGACGAGATCGTACGGACCTCGATCGGTGCGATCCTGCTGATGATGGCGGGCGTGACGGTGTGGCGCCGGCGTACGGCCCGGGCGGCGGGGGAGGATCCGGGGTCGGTGACCAGCCGGGCGGGCCGGATCAAGGCCCGTTCGTACGGGGTCCTCGGCGGCTTCACCACCATGGTCGCCAACGCGGGCGGCCCGGTGATGTCGATGTACCTGCTGTCGGCGGGCTTCCGGAAGCTGGGGTTCCTGGGGACGTCGGCGTTCTTCTTCCTGATCGTCAACGTGTCCAAGGTGCCCTTCAGCGCGGGGCTCGGCCTGATCGACGGCCGCTCGCTGCTGCTGGATGCCGCGCTCGTGGTGTTCGTCGTCCCCGGGGCGTTGATCGGCAGATGGGCCGTGAACCGGATCAACCAGCGGCTGTTCGAGCAGCTGGTGATCGCGGCAACGGTGGTCGGCGGCGTGCAGCTGCTACTGCGTTAAGCCCAGCAGCGCCGGCAGATCCGCGAACGAGTCGAGCACATGGTCGGGCCTGCCGCTCGCGGCCTCATGGGTCTCCGGCAGGTACTTGCCCGTCCGCACCAGCACCCCGGTGATCCCGGCCCGCTGGGCCGCGAGGACGTCGGACTCGATGTCGTCCCCCACCATCACCGCCTCCTCCGCCCCGGCCCCGAGGTGCGCCAGAGCCGCCTCGAAGAAGGCGCGCGACGGTTTGCCGGTCACCTCGGCCTCGGTACGGGCCGCCGCCTCCAGCCCCGTGAGAAACGCCCCGGAATCCAGTTGGAGCCCTTCGTCCGTACGCCAGTACAGGTTGCGGTGCATGGCCACCAGCCGTGCCCCGCGTTGCAGATGTCCGAAGGCCCGGTTCAGTGCCTCGTACCCGAACTCGGGCCCGGCACCGCCGACGATGACGACGTCCGGGACGGGGTCGGGGCCGGCGAAGTCGACGACGGTCACCCCGGTGAGGTCCTCCTCGATGTCACCGTGATTCAGCAGCGCACAGCGGGCGCCGGGCAGGCGTTCGGCGAGGTGCGCGGCGGTCACGGCAGGGGCGGTGAGGATGTCCTCGGTGGCCACCGGGAACCCCGCGTCCGCCAGTGTCCCGGCGATCGAGGCACGGGTACGGGACGTCGTGTTGGTCACCAGGGCGACGGCGAGCCCGGCGTCCCGGATCTCCCGGAGCGCCTCGACCGCACCCGGCAGCGGCTGCCAGGAGACGGTGAGGACGCCGTCGATGTCGATGAGGACGGCACGCACTGAGTCCATGTCCGGACGATAGCCACTCGGGACGGTCCTGCGCGCAGCGGGCGGCGACCTGCCCCGTACGCTCGACGCATGTCCCGTCACGTCCTGGTCCTCGGCGGCACCACCGAGGCCCGCGAACTGGCCGCCGAGCTGGCGGCACGCCCGGGCGTGCGGGTCACGACCTCGCTGGCGGGGCGGGTGACCCGGCCGGGCGCGGTCGCGGGCGAGGTCCGGGTCGGGGGATTCGGCGGCGCACAGGGGTTGGCCGACTGGCTGCGGGCCCATGACGTGGCCGCCGTCGTCGACGCCACCCACCCCTTCGCCGAGACGATCACGGCGAACACCGCGCGGGCCGCGGCCCTGACCGGAGTGCCTGCCGTGGTGCTGCGCCGACCGGGCTGGCGGCCCGGGCCGGGCGACGACTGGCATCCGGCCGCCGCACTGCGCGACGCCGCCGACCTGCTGCCACGGCTCGGCCACCGGGTCTTCCTCACCACCGGACGTCTGGGGCTCGCCGCCTTCGCTCACCTGACGGAGCTGCACTTCGTCGTACGGAGCGTGGAACCGCCCGAGCCGCCGATGCCGCCGGACCTGGAACTGGTGCTGGCCCGCGGCCCGTTCACGCCGGCCGGTGAGTCGGCGCTGCTGCGTGAGCACCGGATCGACGTGCTGGTCACGAAGGACAGCGGGGGAGCGGCCACGGCGGCCAAGCTCACGGCGGCCCGTGAACTCGGTCTGCCCGTCGTGGTCGTACAACGCCCCCCACTGCCGGACGGAGTGACCGTCGTACCCGACGTCCCCGGGGCCATCGCGCTGCTCGGCCTCGACTGACGGCAGGTCACAGCACCTTGCGGTGGACCAGGGTGGACAGCACCAGCGCCCCCGGCAGCAGCGGCACCCACACCGTCACCACGCGGTAGCCGATGATCGTCGCCGTGGCCAGGCCCACGGGCGCGCCGAACGCCGCCATGGTGAACACCAGCGCCGCGTCCACGGGGCCGATACCGCCGGGCGCGGGCACGGCCCCGACCGCGGTACTCGCGATGAGCAGCGCGAAGACCACCTGCGCCCAGGACAACGGCAGCCCGAGCGAGAACCCCACCGTGGCGATCACGCTCCCCTGCAGCAGCGGAGTGGCGGCCGCCCCGCCCCAGAGGGCGAGGACACGGCTGGGCCGGGTGTGCAGGATGCGTGCGTCGGTCAGGGCGGTGCGCAGGAAGCCGAGGGCAGGTGTGCGCAGCACGCGTACGGCCGCCAGCAGCGTGGCGGCCACGGCGAGCGCGACCGCCACGCCGAGGGCGACCAGGAGCAGCGTGCGGTCGTCCGGGACCAGTGCGCCGAGATGCAGCATGTCCGGGAAGGCCACCAGGAAGACGAGCAGCACCATCGTCTTCGCGACCGGCTTGACCAGCGAGTACAGGGCGAGCGACGCGGTGCCCCGGGCGAGGGATATCCCCTGGCTCTGCAGGAAACGCAGGGTGACGGCGTGGGCGCCGATGCTGGCGGGGAGGACGTGGTTGGCGGCGCCGGCGGCGAACTGCGAGGCCAGCAGCAGCCCCGGCGGGAGGCGTTCGGGGATGGCGCCCTGCCGGACCAGCGCGGCGGCCACCCAGCCCATGCAGGTGAAGAACAGGGCGGCGAGCAGCCATCCGGGGTCGGCGGAAGCCAGGCGGGCGGCGCCGTCGCGTACGGTGCGCCAGTCCACCACCGCCCACGCCCCGATCAGCAGGAGCGGTAGCAGGGCGAGCGCATGGCGGGCGAGGCGTGAGAGGCGTTCGGCGGCGGGGGAGCGGACGGGGGCGGCGGGGAGCGGCGTGGGGAGCGCGGCCGCGGGCCGGAGCAGGGACACGGCGTACGTCGTCCTTTCGCATCGCGGCCCGTGGGGTGCGGGGCGGACGGATGCAGGGCGAGGCAGGTGGGGACGGCTGAAACGTGCCCGCCCGGTATGACGCTCCGGTGTCCGGCAGCCGACGCGACGCCAGCGGGCAGCGCAAGAAAGACGCCGCGACGTCGGCGGGCGCGGTCCGCCGAGGTGCAGACCGCAGGCCCTAGCGGTTCTTCGGATTGCGCCGCAACAGGTACGTGTCCATGATCCAGCCCTTGCGCTCCCGTGCCTCGGCCCGCAACCGCTCGATGCGTGGTGCCGCCTCGGCGATCGGGCCGGAGGCGAGGATCTCGTCCGGTGTGCCGAGGTACGCGCCCCAGTAGATGTCGATGTCCTGGTCGGCGTACTGCCGGAAGGTCTGCCGGGCGTCCAGCATGACCACCACGTCGTCCACGCCCTGAGGGAAGCCCTCGGCGAGCCGCCGGCCCGTGGTGATCTGCACCGGCCGGGCGACCCGGTTGAGGCCCGTGCGATGACGGGCGACCAGGGCCGAGACACTGCTGATGCCCGGCACGACGTCGTACTCGAAGGCCACCGTGCCGCGCAGGAGGACCTCCTCCAGGATGCCCAGCGTGCTGTCGTACAGCGCGGGATCGCCCCACACCAGGAACGCGCCGCTCTCCTCCTCGCCCAGCTCCTCGACGATGAGCCGCTCGTAGATGTCGGCGCGGGCACTGCGCCAGTCGTCGACGGCCGGTGAGTACGCCGCGCCGCCCGCGCTGCGGTCCCGCTCCGGGTCGCGCGCCGCCACCAGGCGGTACGTCCCCTCCGGTATGTGCGTGTCGAGCATGTCCCGGCGCAGTTGCGTGAGGTCCGACTTCACCTCGCCCTTGTCGAGGAGGAAGAACACGTCCGTGCTTCGCAGCGCCCGGACCGCCTGCAGGGTCAGCTGGTCGGGGTCGCCCGCGCCGATACCGATGACATGAATCTTTCGCACACCCAGAGTCTGCCGCACGCCACTGACAGTGGGTGCACCGCCCGGACGATCACGATCCCCGCAGACGCGGCGCCCGCTCCCCGGCATCCACCGCGGCCCCGCCCTCGACGGCCCCGGCCAGCTCCCGCGCCCAGCCGGCCAGCCCCGCCACATCCATGCCGTACGGCCGCTGCCGCCCGGCCCGCGTCGCCCACTCCTCGACCGCGCCCGCCCCGCGCCGCAGCAGCCGTGCACCGCCCGTCGCGTTGCCCCGGGCCGCGTGGGTGAGCCCCACGGCGAGCTGGGCGAGCCCGCGCCACAGTGTGCGCTCCTGCTCGGGCCCCGACTTCCAGGCGTCCTCGAACACCTCGTGCGCGTGGAACGGCTTCCCCTCGTCCAGCAGCGCCTGCGCCTCGGCGACGGTCTCCTCCGGCGTCCGTACGATCCCCTCGGGCTGCCGTGCCACGCCGTCGGCGCCGTACGGCAACGGGCGCCCGAGCCCGTCCCGCGGCCGCGCGTTGCGTGCCCGGCCCTCGCTGTCCCGGTCCCGTGCCGCGACCGGCCGGCTGCCTTCCGATGCGCTGCCCATACGACGATTGTCCTGCCTCCGGTGCCCCTTCGGCGCACCGGGGTACGTGAGGTAAAGTACTGCCCGCGCGATCACGCGGTTCACCGCGACGGAGCGCATCGGGACGTGGCGCAGCTTGGTAGCGCACTTGACTGGGGGTCAAGGGGTCGCAGGTTCAAATCCTGTCGTCCCGACGGTGCGAAGGGTCTTCGCAGGCGAGAGTCTGCGGGGGCCCTTTTCGTGTGGGGCGCTTCCGATCTTCGAGGTTGAGCATGCCGCTCATCGGCACCTTTACTCGGAGGCCGGCGAAGATGCCGTTGCTGGACCTGGAGAAGATGACCGCGGGTCTGTCGAAGACCTGGTCGGGATTCCTGTGGGACTGGACCGCTCCCTGCGGGCGGGGATCCTGTCGATGTCAGCCGTGCGCACGTGGAGGCGTTCCAGGCGTGGGTGATCGAGACACGGTCGGCGTCGACGGCGCAGAAGCTGATCCCGGTCATCCGCGACGAAGAGACCTCGAAGGTCCTCGGCACCTGCAAAGGCAGGGAGTTCGCTCAGCTGCGGGACGAGGCGATCATCCGCTTGTACTGCAACACGGGTGCGCGATTGTCGGAAGTCGGCAACCTCCTGCTCGACGACATCGACCTGGCCACCGAATCGGTGCACTACCACGGCAAGGGCAGCAGGGACCGGCGTGTGCGCTTCGGACCGAAAACCGCCCGGGCCGTCAGCCGCTACCTGCGGGCCCGGGCACAGCGCAAGGCGGCCCATCTGCCGGATCTGCGGCTGGCCGAGCGGGGTGTGCGGCGGCTCGCGCCGAACGGCATCAAGGTCATGCTCAAGCGCCGGGGCCTTGCAGCCGGGCTGGTCGAGCTACACGCGCACCGGTGGCGGCACGCCTTCGCCCACGAATGGAAGCGCGCCGGCGGCGACACCGGGAACTTGATGCTGCTGCTGGGCTGGACGTCGGAGGAGATGCCCCACCGCTACGGGGCCGGCGCGGCTGCCGAACGGGCCCAGGAAACCCACCAGCGGATCGGGGTCGGCGATCATGTCTGAGCCCGCTGCCCTGCCCGCGAGGGGAAGCGCTGCACGGGCAGCAGCTCGTCTTCCGCGCCGTTACCGCGATCACGAGCACGGTGGTCGGGCTGGCCTTCCTCTTCGGCTTCGGCAACGTATGGACCTTGGCCCTGCGGCTGGGGGTGTCCGGCTGGGTGGCCCCGCTCGTCGCACCCGCCGTGGACTTTCGGTGCTGGCGCTGCTCTTGGCGATCCGCTACCTCACCCTGTGCGATGCCCCCGCGGCGGCCCTGCGTCCCGCCCGCAGGCTGCTGCTCCTGACGAGCCTGTTGACGCTCGTCCTCAACGTCACCGAGCCGCTGCTCGTCGGCGCGTACGGGTGGGCCGCCTTCGACGCGGTCGGTCCCCTGCTCCCTGATCGGCTGGGCCGAGGTCGGCCCCGGCCTGCTGCAGGCCATTAGCGGTATCCGCACGGAAAGACGCGTCCTTGGTGCCCCGCCACCGTGAGCGTCCCTGTGTATCAGACCTCAGCGTTCCGGAGCCCGCGCCGCCAGCGCCTCCAACAGCAGCTCCACCGCCTCCTCGAAAGAGCTGTCCGCCATGCCGGGCAACTCGGGGCGTACGGCGGTCAGCGCCGGGTACGCCGCCGGGTCCAGGTCCTGGTAGACGTCCTGCCATGCCCGATGATCGGCCTCGCGCTGCTGTCGTGGGAGCGCCTGGAACGCCGCGTCCGTGGCCGCGTGGCTGAGGACGGTGTCGATGAAGGCCAGATAGAGCCGTACGGCGGCGTCCGGCTCGAAGCCCGCGGACAGCAGCAGACCGATCCCCGTCTCCACCGCCTTGATCTCGCTCTTGCGCCGGGTCACCCGGTGTGCGGCCATGGCGGCAGCCCGGGGATGGGCGAGATACCCGGCGCGGACTCGCAGGGCCATCTCCCGCAGCGAGGCCACCCAGTCGTCCCCCGGGACGAACCCCGCCATCGCGTTGCCGATGATCCGGTCGGCGATCGCGAGCACCAGGTCGTCGGTGCCGTGGAAATACCGGTAGAGCGCGGTCGGATCGCAGCCACCCGCGTCCTGCAGACCTTCGTCGATGGGCAGCGCGTTCACGCGGCCGACGACGCCTGAGCCTGCCGGTCAGCTGCGCGCCCCGTCGACCTCGTCGGCGGCCTCGGCGACCGTTCGGCCGTGGACGTAGGGGGTCCTCGCCGCTCCACAGGGTCGTCGGGGCGGCCTTGCGGACCACCGGGATGACCTCGCTCGCGAACCGTTCGAGCATGGTGAGCTGCTGCTCGTGCGGGATCACTGTCGGGAGACTGAAGGACTGCAGATCGTGTCCGAACGCCTCGTGGAACCAGAGGATCTTCTCGGCGATCTGCTGCGGCGACCCGACCAGGACAGGCCCACGCTCGATGGCGTCGTCGATGGTCGCGAACGTCATCGCGTTGCCGGCCGTGTGGTTCCCGGGCTGGTTGAAGAACGCCACGATCTGCTCGTACGTCGGCCCGAAGGCCTCACGCGCCTCCTGGGTCGTGTCGGCCAGGTAGAGGAAGCCGGCCCCCGCGCCGACGTAGGCGAACCGGGGGCCGTGGCCGTGCTTGGCGTACCGCGCTCGACGAGAGTCGCGCGGGCCATGTGAGCGGCAAGATCGTCATCCTGCCGGAGTGAGGCGCGAGCCCTGGTCCGGGCGCAGATCGGCGGCCGAGGGCCATGGTGTCCGGGCCTCGAGGGCCCGGACCGCGGTCACTCACGGGTGCGCCGGTCCGGGCTCTCCGCCCCGCCCTCCGTCAGTTCGTACTGCAACGCCCCTGACGGGCAACGGCGCACGACTTCGGCCAGTGGGTCGGCCGGAGCGCGGTCCGGCTGGATTCATGGGCGTCTGCTCGAGTCGAAGACCTCCGGCAGGCCCCTGACGCACTCGGTGGCGTGCAGACAGCGCCTCGCCTCGAAGGTCACGGTGATCTCTTGTGTCTTGTAGGCCTTCGTCTGTGGCGTGCTGCTCATGCCGACCTCTCTCGCCGCCTCTGCGGTCGCTCAGTCACTGACCTTGCTCCGGGACTGGTACAGCAGGTCGGCGTACTCGGGGTGACGGCCGATCCAGCCTGAGTAGAAGGGGCAGGTGGCGAGCACTCGCAGCCCGGCGGCACGTGCCTCGTCGAGGGAGACCCGGGCCAGTGCGGAGCCGATCCCCTGGCCCTCGTGTTCCGGCGCCACCTCCGTATGCACGAATACGATCAGCTCCGCAGTCCGGATGTACTCCGCAAAGCCCGCGACCTCGGACTTCCCGTCCACTCGCGCCTCGTAGCGGCGCGCCTCGGGTACCTCGACGACCTTGACTGTCACTTGTTCTCCTTGAGGACCGGCCGATTCGACGGGACGCGAGTTCGGCTCCAGAGGATCTGCTTGACGTATCTACGAAATCAGTCAGCAGAGGTTGACATTTTAACTACATCGGTGTGGGGAGTCTGTGGTCGAACCTCGCCGGAGATCTCTCCAGGTCTCCGGCGTACTGCAGGCTTCTCACCGTGGAGCACCGCCTGGGGGCCGAGGCGAACCGGATCTGTCCCGTGTGCGTGGCGGTGCGGGCGCCTGCCCGCCGGAGGACTGCGGCGGCACCTGGGGATATGAGGTGAACCGGGTTCGGGCAAGGTCATCGCATGCACCGCTCGACCACTGCCGCGACCCGTTCTATGGCCGGTGAGTTCCGGCCTGCTCGGCGTGCGAGTCCCAGTTGGACGGTTTCGGTTTCGGTGAGCGGGGCGTAGGTGACACCGTCGAGGCGGAGGCTCTGGACCGACTCCGGGACCAGGGCGACACCGTGTCCGGCCGCGACGAAGACGACCAGGGTCGAGGTCTCGCCGACCTCGATCAGGGATGAGGGCTCGAACCCGGCGCGAGCGCACGCGTCGAGCACCCGGTCGTGCATGGAGGAACGGCTCCGGGACGGGTGGACGACGAACGGCTCGCCGGCGAGTGCCGCCAGGGGGACCGTGCGGCGGCCGGCCAGCGGATGGCTGGTGGGCAGGACGGCAACCAGTCGTTCGGACCGGAGCGCGGTGACCTCGACGCCGGCGTCCACCGGAGCGTCGGTCCGCAGCAACGCGAGGTCGTAGGTGCCGTCGAGCAGGCCTTCGACGAGTTCGGGGTTCAGCAGCTCACCGTGCAGTTCCAGCGCGATGTCCGGGAGCTGCGCCCGGACCGTACGGGCGACCCGCGGCAGGACGTCATACGTGGCGGTTCCGACGAACCCGATGGACACGCGGCCGGCCCGGCCGGTGGCGAGCAGGGACATCTGGTCTTCCGCTCGTTCCACCTCGGCCAGGATCGACCGCGCGTACGTGACCAGGTGCCGGCCGGCCTCGGTGAGTTCGACGCGCCTGGTCGAGCGTGTGAACAGTGTCGTCCCGAGCTCCTTCTCCAACTGCTTGATCTGTTGGGAGAGGGCCGACTGCACCACGTGCAGGCGCTCGGCGGCGCGGCTGAAGTGGCGTTCCTCGGCGAGCGTGAGGAAGTAACGGACATGCCGGAGCTCCATGACTGCATCTTATCTGGCGCACTGATTAATTGACCAGAACTGGGCATTGGACGAGATCAGTCCCGGAATCTACGTTGAGTCCCATGGATGCCAGCTTCGTTTACGCCGCAGTGCGAACGCCCTTCGGACGGTTCGGCGGTGCCCTCGCCGACGTCCGGCCCGACGACCTCGCCGCCCTCGCTGTCTCAGGAGTCCTGGCCAAAGCTCCGTCACTCGACCCCGCCCTGATCTCGGACGTGGTCTGGGGCAACGCCAACGGCGCGGGTGAGGACAACCGCAACGTCGGCCGGATGGCCGTCCTCCTGGCGGGGCTGCCGACCTCGGTGCCGGCCACGACCGTCAACCGGCTCTGCGGCTCCTCCCTCGACGCGGCGATCATCGGCTCCCGTGCCGTCGAGACCGGCGACGCCGACATCGTCCTCACCGGCGGGGTGGAGTCGATGACCCGCGCGCCGTGGGTGCTGCCCAAGCCGTCACGCGCTTTCCCCGCCGGCCATGTGACCGCCGTGTCGACCACCCTGGGGTGGCGGCTGGTCAACGACCGCATGCCGAAGGAGTGGACGGTCTCGCTGGGGGAGGCGAACGAGCAGCTGGCCGAGAGGTTCGCCATCCCCCGGGAACGGCAGGACGAGTTCGCCGCCCGCTCGCACAACCTCGCGGACGACGCCTGGAACTCCGGGTTCTACGACGAGCTCGTCGTGCCGGTCGTGGTGGACGGCGAGGTCCGGCTCGCTCGTGACGAGGGGATCCGGCCCGGATCCACGCCGCAGAAGCTGGCAGGCCTCAAACCGGCGTTCCGCCCCGACGGCGTCATCACGGCCGGGAACGCCTCTCCGCTGAACGACGGTGCGTCCGCCGTGCTGATCGGCTCCGAGGACGCGGCCTCGCACATCGGCCACGCGCCACTGGCGCGGATCGCCGGCCGCGGGGTGTCGGCGCTGGAGCCGCAGATGTTCGGGTTCGCGCCGGTCGAGGCGGCCGAGCGTGCACTGAGCCGGGCGGGGATCTCCTGGTCGGACGTGTCGGCGGTCGAACTCAACGAGGCCTTCGCCGTGCAGTCGCTGGCCTGCGTGGACGCCTGGAAGATCGATCCGGCGATCGTGAACACGAAGGGCGGTGCGATCGCGATCGGCCACCCGCTCGGTGCCTCCGGCGGCCGCATCCTCGGCACGCTGGCCGCGCGACTGCGTGAGTCGGGGGAGCGGTGGGGTGTCGCCGCGATCTGCATCGGTGTCGGGCAGGCGCTGGCCGTGGTGCTGGAGAGTGTGGCATGAGCGTTCAGCTGTACGCGCACGCCGATGACGCCGTCGCCGGGATCGAGGACGGATCGACCGTGCTGGTCGGCGGGTTCGGCATGGCCGGTATGCCGGTCGAACTGATCGACGCGCTCATCCGACAGGGCGCGACCGATCTGACCGTGGTGTCGAACAACGCCGGCAACGGCGACACGGGGCTGGCGGCGCTGCTGGCCAAGGGACGGGTGCGCAGGATCGTGTGCTCCTTCCCCCGCCAGTCCGACTCGTGGGTCTTCGACCGGCTCTACCGCGAGGGACGGATCGAGTTGGAAGTGGTTCCGCAGGGCACCCTCGCCGAGCGGCTGCGCGCGGCCGGGGCCGGCATCGGCGCGTTCTACTCGCCCACGGGCGTCGGCACGCCGCTCGCCGAAGGCAAGGAGACCCGCGAGATAGCGGGCCGTACCTACATCTTGGAGTACCCCATCAAGGGCGACGTCGCGCTGATCGGCGCCCACCGGGCCGACCGGATGGGCAACCTCGTCTACCGCAAGACCGCCCGCAACTTCGGGCCGGTCATGGCCACCGCCGCGACCACGGTCGTGGCACAGGTGCGCGAGATCGTCGAGACCGGTGACCTCGATCCGGAGGCTGTCGTCACGCCGGGCATCTACGTCGACCGCGTCGTACAGGTGGTGCCGGCCGCATGAACCCGACGAACGCCTTCGTGGAGAACCTCGACCGGGGGCCGCTGACCAAGCACGAGATGGCCGCCAGGGTGGCGCGCGACATCCCGCACGGTTCCTACGTCAACCTGGGCATCGGCCAACCGACCCTGGTCGCCGACCACCTGCCTGCGGGGTCGGGCGTGGTGCTGCACACCGAGAACGGCATGCTCAACATGGGCCCGGCAGCCCAGGAGGGGCAGGTCGACCCCGATCTCACCAACGCGGGGAAGATCCCGGTCACCGAACTCCCCGGGGCTGCCTACTTCCACCACGCCGACTCCTTCGCGATGATGCGCGGCGGACATCTCGACGTCTGCGTACTGGGCGCCTTCCAGGTGTCCGCGGCCGGCGACCTGGCCAACTGGCACACCGGCGCGGCCGACGCCATCCCGGCCGTCGGAGGCGCGATGGACCTCGCCATCGGCGCCAAGAGGGTGTTCGTGATGATGACGCTCTTCGCCAAGGACGGCACACCGAAGCTGGTGCCGCGGTGTACCTACCCGCTCACCGGACTCGGGTGCGTCGACACCGTCTACACCGAGTTCGCGACGTTCCGCGTCGGTCCCCCGGGCGTGACCGTGCTCGAGACCTTCGGCATCACGTACGACGACCTCGCGCAGCGCCTCGACGTCCCCCTGTCGCTGCCGGACGGCAGCTGACTGTCCCTCGTCGCCGTCGTCGCGACTGAAGCACTCGTCAGATGCTCGCCGCGTGATCGGGGACGTAGGTCTGCAGATCGCGCGGCGGGCGCTCGTAGCCGGTCGACGCAGGCCGCTCCGGCAGTTCCAGCACCGGCGGCGGCACCTCGTGGTACGGCACGGAGTCCAGCAGGTGGGCGATCATGTTCAGCCGGGCCCTGCGCTTGTCGTCGCTCTCGACGACGTGCCAGGGCGCCTCGGCGATGTCGGTGTGCACCATCATCTCGTCCTTGGCCCGCGAGTACGCCTCCCAGCGGGTGATCGACTCCAGGTCCATCGGGGACAGCTTCCAGCGTTTCAGGGGGTCTTCCAGACGGCGCCGGAAGCGTTCCTGCTGCTCGGTGTCGCTCACCGAGAACCAGTACTTGCGCAGCAGGATCCCGTCCTCCACCAGCATCCGCTCGAAGATCGGGCACTGGCGCAGGAAGAGCTGGTACTCCTCCTTCGTGCAGAAGCCCATCACGTGCTCGACGCCGGCCCGGTTGTACCAGGACCGGTCGAACAGCACGATCTCCCCGGCGGCCGGCAGATGCTCGACGTAGCGCTGGAAGTACCACTGGCTGCGCTCGCGCTCGGTCGGCTTGGGCAGCGCCGCGATGCGCGCGACACGCGGGTTGAGATGTTCGGAGACCCGCTTGATGGTGCCGCCTTTGCCGGCCGCGTCCCTGCCCTCGAAGATCACGACCAGCCGGGCGTCCTCGGCACGCACCCACTCCTGCAGTTTCACCAGCTCCGTCTGCAGGCGCAGCAGTTCCTGTTCGTATGCCTTGCGCGGCACCTTCTCCGCCTTCTTGCCGGCCATGCCGCCTCCATCGCCCGATGGCCTACGTCGATGACTTCAACGTAGTCACTCTTATTCAACCCGCGAGGGCAGGTGCGGCGACGGCCTGCGGCGTATGGGCCAGGGCCGCACGCAGGGTGGGGTGCAGCTCGAAGGCACCCGACAGGCCGACGATGCGAAGGATCCGCCGGAAGCGCACGCTGTCGGTGACCAGCCGCAACCGGCCGTCCCGGGCCCCGACTCGGTTCCGTGCCCGGCACAGGACCCCGAGGCCGGTGCAGTCGATGAAGGCCATGGAGCGCAGGTCCAGGAGCAGATCGGGGTGCTGGCCGGCGGTGAGCGCCTCCAGCCGGGCCGCGAGGGACGGCGCAGTGAAGATGTCGATCTCGCCGCGCAGTTCCACGACGGTGGTTGCACCGACGGTGCGTTCCGTGTGGTGAGGCGCGGACCTGGGGTCGTTCCCGGACATGGTCTGAGACAACAGGGCAAGGTGAGGCACGGGTAGGGCCGATCGGCCCTGATCGCCTGGTCCTGCCGGGCCCGTCCGGAGGGGCGGCGGAGTCGCCGACCGGCCCGAGCGTCACCGGAACACTCCGGACAGTCGGCCGTGCGGCCCGTCGATCGGGGCGTCGCAACGGGTCGTTCTCCGGCCCGGCCGGGACCCATGGCCCTCGTCCCGGGGCCTCATCCGGATCAGGGTGGAAGGACGCAGTACCGCTGTACCAGGCGAAGGACGGGCCGACCGATGTACCCCGATGACGGTTTCCGCGAACTCGAGCGGCAGGAGTGCCTGCGGCTGATGGCGAAGGTGCCCGTCGGCCGCATCGTCTACACGCGCCGGGCCCTGCCCGCCGTGTTGCCGGTCAACTTCAGCCTGGACGACGATGGCGCGGTTCTGCTGCGCACCTCCGCGACCGCGGAGCTGGTCCGCGCGATCGACGGCGCCGTGGTCGCCTTCGAGACCGACGACGTCGACACGGCCCGGCACTCCGGCTGGAGCGTTGTCGTCACGGGCCCGGCCACGGTGGTGACCGACCCCGCCGAGCACCGGCGCATGGCCCGCACCGGCCCGGTCTCCTGGGTGCCCTCGCCGCAGGAGGTCTTCGTCCGCATCGAGCCCGAACTGGTCACCGGGCGTGAGCCCGTCGGCGGACGCGCCTGTACGGGGTGGACCTCACCGCCTGAACTTGACCTCCTCCGATCGCCGTGAAGGGCGAGGGTTCTCCGTCTGCGGATGGTCCTCTTCGTGAGGTCCGCCCGCTCCGGGTGGGTTCCTGGTTCTTCCCCACGATCGTGGGGGTTGTGCGCGCTGCCGGGCTGCGGCCTGGTCTTACGTGCGCTCCGCAGGCGTTTACTCGCCGCCGTTACCGGCGTGAGGCCCCCGGTCCGGGGGTGGGTGGTGCTGTCGCCGCGAGGATGCGGCGGCCTTCATAGCGGACGTTCCTGCCCGCGTTCCAGTCCCGGTCATGCCGGGTGCGGCAGGTCGGCTGGGAACACGTCCAGGTGCGGACGTGCAACGGCTTGGGACCGTCGCGGTGCCCGCAGGCGGAACATATCTGAGACGACGGGAAGTCGCGGGCGACCTTGACGAAGGTGCGCCCCCGGCGGATCGCCTTGTACGCGCAGAAGGACACGAACTGTGCCCAGCCGGCGTCGTGCACACTCTTCGCGAGGCGGCCACGCGCCATTCCACGCACGTTCAGGGTCTCCGCGAAGACGGCTTGGTTCTCGCGCGTCAGCTTGTTCGACCACTGGTGGTGGAAGTTGCGGCGCGCATCCGCCACGGCGGCGTGAGCGCGGGCGACCTTGATCCGGGCCTTGTCCCGGTTGCTGGATCCCTTCTTTCTCCGTGACAGCTCACGCTGCCGCTTCTTCAGCTTCTTCTCCGCCCGCCGCAGGTACTTCGGGCTGGCGATGTGCGTCCCGTCCGCCAGCACCGCGAAGCGGGTCAGTCCCAGGTCGATGCCCTGGTCACCATCGACGGGCGGGAGCACGTCGTCAGCCGGATCGGTATCCACGACGAAGGACACCCAGTACCGTCCGGAGCGGTCCTTGATCAGGGTCACGGACGACGGGACCGACGGAAGATCGCGGGACCACTTGATCCGCACGTCCCCGATCTTCGGCAGCCTCAGCTTGCCATCGGCCAGCACCTTGAACCGGTCGGAGATGGTGAATCGTGCGGTCTGCCGATTGTCCTTGCGGGACTTGTGGCGCGGCGGTTCGACCTTCGGCCCCTTGCGCTTGCCGGTCTTGGAGTCCTCATGCGCCTTCCACGCCTTGTCCAGGTCGCGGAGTGTCTGCTGGAGGACGCCGACCGGAGCATCGGCGAGGAACGCCCGCTCGGGGGTCTTCTTCGCGGTGGTGATCAGCAGCTTGCCCAGCTCGGTGGCCTTCGGGATCGTCCAGTACGGCCCTTCGGCCGTGCGCGCCTTCGGGTTGCCGAGCCGCTTGTTCGCTGCCTTGCGCGGCTTCTGGAGAGTGAGTGCGTCGTTCCAGACCACGCGTTTGCACCCGAACACCCGGTTGGCGCTGATGCGCTGGCCCGGCGTCAGGTAGGCGCGGTACTGGAAGCGAAGCTGCACAGCGATCACCGTACTACGGTTGGGTTATGGCTGAGTATCAGAACATCAGGACTGGTCGGCACTGTGTTTTCCTCATGCACGCCCACTTGGTTTTCGTGACCAAGTACCGGCACCACGTCTTCACCGAACAGCATCTGACCCGCATGGAGGAGATCATGCGGGCCGTGTGCACCGACTTCGAGACCGAGCTGACCGAGTTCAACGGCGAGTCCAACCACGTCCACCTGCTGGTGAACTTCCCGCCCAAGGTCGCCGTCTCCAAGCTGGTCAACTCACTCAAGGGCGTCTCATCGCGCCGGATGCGCCAGGAGTTTCCCGACCTCGTCCCGCACTACTACCGAGCCAACAAGCTGTGGTCTGGCTCCTACTTCGCCGGGTCCGTCGGCGGGGCACCCCTGGCGACAGTGCGCCGGTACATCGAGAACCAGAACCGCCCGCTGCAGCCGGCCGGGGCCAACAGCGCGGACCCGTGCCCACGGCGCGGGTCAGAGCAGGATTGAGAAGCGATTCCCTACCGGGCTGAAGCCCGGTACCCCCTCGCTAGATCCTGGTGGCGTGGGGGTGTGCAGGGCTGAGGAAGTGCACGGTGGTCTTTTCGGCGTGCGGGACGAGCAGACCCTGCAGTTCATCCGCTGCCGTCTTGAGGTGGTGGCCGTCGCGGGCGGCGTGGAGGGTTTCGAGGACGAAGGCGACGTGGGTGGAGTCCTCGGTGACGCGGGTGCGGTGGGCGTCGCGGTGGTTCCAGTGGCGGGTCAGGACGCCGGTGGTGTCCGTGTAGATGATCTCGCCGGGCTTGGGGTTCTCGGTGGTGTCGGGTTCGCCGAGCGGGGTGAACTCCTCGCTGCCGTCCGCATGGCGGATGTCGACGTCGCCGGTGACGTGGTCCAGGTCGAAGGCGCCGGCGGGCAGTCCGTTGCGGACGGAGACGGCGTTGTAGGAGTCGACGGCCGGGTTGATGCGCGGCAGCGTTCCCTTCTTCGCGAAGCGGCGGCCGAGCGCGTCGACGCTGGGGCGGATGCGGCGGGGGTTGGTGCCGAAGGACCGGTAGGCGGTGTGCCACGCCTCGATCCGGGGATCGGTCTCGTCGGCGGGCTGCCAGGTGCCGTCGGCGAGCTGCTGCTCCAGGTCCTCCAGGGCGGCGGTGGTCTCGGGCCAGGGTTCACGGCCGCGCAGGCCGGTGGCGGTGACCAGGGCGATGAGGGTGTCGGGGAAGGCGTCGGCGACGGTGGGGGCGATACGGAGGGCGGTCATGGGCGGGGGCTCCGTTCCTTGGTGCGTGCGGGTGGATTGCGTGCAGTGGACGGGGTCAGGGTTTCCAGGGGCCGATGCGGTTCAGGCGGCTCTACCGTCTTGATCGGGTTGATCGAGCCATTCGTAGGGTTGGGTCGCCCAGGGGTGCTGGGTGTGGCTATCAGGCGGCTGTCGTCTCGTGGCTTGCCTCGCTTCGCCGCCCGGCACCCCACGACGACTCGGCCGCCGATTAGGAAGTGCGAACAAGTCGCTGCGTAGAGCAATGCC